>JAOAPR010000070.1 GCA_025463005.1 Bryobacterales bacterium
GCATAGATCTCGGTCACTGCTCCTGGCGGGTTCAGCTCGTCCCGATTGTCCGCGTACCAGGGGGCATCACGCTCCAGGAAAAGTACACGGTGGCCACGTCCGGCCAGGCCACGAATGAGGCTTCGATAGGTGGTGGCGTGTCCGTTTCCCCATGACGACGTAACCGTCAAGCCCAGAATCACGACATCGAAAGAGCGGTTCATAGGGCCATCCCAACGCGTTTCGCCACTGGCGCGTCTAACAGCGAATCAACCAGTGCGGCTCGATGCGCGTACGTGTGCTCCGCCAGAACACGCCCATATGCGGCCGTACCGATGTCGCGCGTCCGCCGCGAGGTGAGTGAGCGCATCCATTCGGCAACGTCGTCGCCATCGTGAGCCACCAGGATTTCCTTGCCCGGCTCGAAGAACATTTCGATGCCTTCCCACGCATCGGTGATGACGCAGGCCGCTGCTCCGGCCGCTTCAAAAACACGAGTAGCCGGCGAGAATCCGTAAGTCGCCATGCTGTCGCGCGAAATGTTGATCACCGCCCGCGGACTAGAATTGAAGGCATTGTGATCGCGGGTATATACATGATCGAAATACCGGACGTTGGCAGGCCTCGGCTTGTCGTCCCAACCTGCGCCGCCCAATAAAAAACGATATGCGGGCAACTGCACGGCCGGCTTGAGAAAGAACTCCTCCACCCGCGCTTCACGGTCCGGCAAGCGATTTCCCAAGAACCCGAGATCGCCCGCGAAGCGGTCATCCCGCGGAACGGGATAGTGCGTACTCGGATCGAGCGCGTTATAAATAGGAGCGCACTCCCTGGCCCCCAGTCGCCGGTAAGCGTCGACGACGGGCTGGCCGCCGCCATACGTGAAGACCGCATCGTAGCGCGGTATGAGCTCCGCAAACCGATCGCGAGGATTGCGCAGCACGCGGTCGAGCGTGGCGGGCGCATCCACGTCCCAGAAGACCACCAGGTTCGACACGCGCTTCAGATCCAACAGTTCCCGTTCCAGCAACTCGTCGAATACACCTATGCCGCTGGCCTTCACAATTACGTCCGCCTGGCGGGCGCTCTGCGTGGCGTGAAGTGCTGCTTCCTGCGTGGCAGGATAGACCACCACGCGCGCCCACGGTGGATCTTCCATGTCGCGACGCTGCTGCCGTTCATAGGCATCGGGCTCGTAGAACGTAATTCTGTGTCCGCGCCCGTGCAGCGCACGGATGATGCCACGATAGTAAGTAGCCGCTCCGTTCCAATAGGCCGAGACGAGGCTTGATCCGAAAAACGCAATCTCCATCTATCGTTGTGCCTCCGACATCATCATCACCGCCCTGTTGTCCAAATGTGCAAGAAGTTGATCCACCCGATGCGAGCACGTGTGATGGCCGCCGATGGTTTGCAATCCGTGCGCGCTGAGGCTCTTGCCAACCGCGGGTTCATTCAAGACGGCGTGCAGGTGCGACACCATCTCGGCCCCATCTCGCGCGAACAGAAAATCAATGTTCGGTCGAAACAACTTCTCGCAATCGTTCCATGGCGCCGAAATCAGCGGAATGCCGCAGGCTAGCGCTTCGAAAGGCCGAATGGTCGGGATGCCGGGAAGCGCGTCGACATAGGGTCGTCGTGGAATATGAACGGTCGCACGATACCGGCTGAATACTTGCGGGGCCCTGTAGTTTGGGAGCCAGCCGCCATACTCGATACCGGCCTCCGCAAGCTCTCGCAGGGCATTGGCCGGATAGCGCACTCCATAGACGCGCGCCCGGATCCCCAACGCTTTCACGGGCTCGATTAGAAATTCCCGCAAGGTATCCACGCGCTCCTCATCACCCCAGTTGCCGATCCATACCAGGTCGCCATCCTTCTGAGCTGCCGGCAACGGACGAAACATTCGAGTGTCGGCGGCCTCATGCCAGGTCCAAGCGGTGCGGGCCCAGCCGTTGATCACGTATTTGTCGCGGATCACGTTTCCGTACGCCAGCACCGCGTCGAAATGCGTGAGGTCATAATCAGCCATGGCCCCGGGATCGCTGACGCTACGGTGATGCGTATCGTGAAAGAACAGCCGGTACGAGCCACGGTGTGCACGATGCCTCCCGATGCGAGCAACCAGTTCCGGTGCATTCCATTCGTGGACGATCACGAGATCGGCGCCGCGCAACGCATCATCCAGATCGAGCGTTTGCACGCCGTAGAGAGTACTTCGCAGGTTTGGATAAGTCTTGTGAAAGTCATGAATCGCGCCGTATCCGTGCTCCTGGAGCAGATGCTGACGACTCCAGCCGTCTTCCGGCTCAAAGATTCTGACTTTATGGCCGCGGGCGATCAATTCGCTCGCGATCCCACGTAAGAAATGCGCGTTGCCGTGGTTCCAGTCGGAAACCAGCGAGTGCGTGAAAATCACGAAGCGCAAGCGAGCCTCCGCTCACCCGCGCATCGGCGGGCGATTTCATAACTCTCCAGGTATTCCGCTGCCATGCGCGCCGGCGTGTAATGGCGTGCCCGGCTTACTGCCAGCCTCGCCATTCTTTCGCGGTGTGCGGGATCTTCGATCAATCCACGCAGCGCTGCTTCCAGGAGCTCCGGTTTATCCGGCGGCACGAATACGGCGGCATCCTGCCAGACTTCTCTCAAGCTGGGAATGTCGCCCAGCACCAAGGCACATCCGGATAAAGCCGCTTCGAGCGCAGAAAGACCGAACGGCTCATAGCGCGCGGGCAGGGCATAGATGGCGGCGCGCGCAAACCACGACGCAAGGTCCGCGGTGGAGAGCTGTCCGAGCAGAGAGCATCCACGTAATCGCGCGACCTCACCATCCGGGCTCTGATGATCGCCCGCCAGGAACACTGGCCAGGGTAGCCTGGGCGCGATCTCCGTCAACGCCTGAATGTTCTTCGCCTCATCCCACAGTCTTCCGGCCGCCAGAACAAACGGATGCTTGGGTTCAATGCGGAACTGCGTCGCTTTTCTTGCGTTGGAGATGGCTCGCGAACAGGCCAGATCCAGACCATAGTTCTCGCGCACTGACGCGAGCATTGGCTGTGAAGGCGCAGTTACCAGGTCCGCGCATTTCAACGAGCGCTTCACCTCCGACCGGTACCGGTTCCAGCTATTCGGCAAAGGGACCCGTTTGACCGCCGCCCACCATGAGACGACGCATGAATGCACGGTTACGACGACCGGCGCGTTCCAGTCCAGCGCGCCGTGACACAAGGTATTCAGGTGAATCACATCCGGTTTGAACCGCTTCTCCACATCGAGAAGCCAGCAGCCCGAACGTTCCACATCGTTCCATGGATCGTCCATCCATTCGAGCTTGAAACTCGAATCCAGCCACTCCAGACCGGGTATTGCCGCCGCTTCTTCCCTCTGAGCGGCGCTGCCCATTCGACCGAATGTGGCGAGGCAGACGTCGATTCCCTCCGCGATCAGTAGTTCCGCTAGCTCCAACGTGAACGTCCAAACGCCCCCCACGGTATCGCCGGTCAGCAGCACCCGCCGTAGTGTCGAATCACCCATGGCAATTGCTTGTTGCTTCGAGCTGCACCAGCGTCGCAGGCCGTTGCTCCTGAATATCACTGAATTCGTCGAACTGGCTCAGGTAGAAATCGTGGGCGCGCTCCCAGGCCTCGTCATCGGGAGTCCCCCATCGCTGCGTATAATCCGGCGATCCGGGATACGGAAACAGCGGCACGGGTTTATTGGCCCAAACGCCGCGCTCCTGCAAACGCCGGCGCCACGCCTCCACCTGCTCCGGATCATCCGACTGGCAATCCAGCAGGTTCGCTTGGACGAACGGCACCCGCTGTTTCGCATATAAGAGACGATCCGTAATCTCGCTGGTCGACAGTTTGCATTTCTTGGCCAGCAGATCGCGTCCGGTTTCGGTGATGCTCTCAACACCGGCTTCAATCGATACGCAACCAGCCCGGCCCAACAAGTCGATCATCTGGTGGTTCCACAGATCGATTCGTGTCTGTACGCCGAACTTTACGTCGCGTGCGGCAATCATCTCTAGCACGGGGGCATACGGCAAAAAGATCTCGTCGATGAAGTACACGTATTCGATGCCGGCCGCCACCAGCCCGTCAAGTTCCTCTGCGATCACCTGTGTTGGCCTGCGCCGGAATGTATCGCGAAAGTTGTCCTTGGCGCAGAACGTGCAGTGATAAGGGCACCCACGCGAGGTCTCCATTTCCGCGCCAGGGCCCTTCGGAGGCGCATCGAATCGGTGGTGATGATGAGCGTGCCTGGCGATTGTCCCTGGGTCCCAGTGCAGCGCCGGCAGCTCATTCATGTTGGCGGTGTGCGGACCGCCTTGGACGCGAATCCCCTCCGCGGCGCGATAGCAGATCGATCCGACACCAGACCAGTCGCCGGGCAGCCTGGGCAGCACCTCTTCACATTCGCCCAGTACCACCACGTCCACGCCCAGTTTAGAAAGCGTAGCTCGCGGGGTCGTGGACGCGTGTGGGCCAACGCCCACCAGAATGCCGCCGGAATTTCGTAGTGCTTCCACCGTCTGTTGCGGGACACGCAACTCGGGCGGCGCACAACGCCAGAAAAGATAACTTGGCGCTGTAGTCACCGTAACGAAGTCCGGCCGGAACTTCTTTACACGCTCGCCGATTTGTCCAAGTGTCAGCCCATCCAATTGGCCATCGACAATTTGCACCTGGTGCCCAGCCTGCTGGAGCAGTGCCTTCGAATAGCCGTACTCCAACGGAAGATGAGGCTCGCGGCATCCGAAATAAATGCTCCGTTCGAAGCTCCAGGGGGGATTAACGAGCGAGAACCGCATGCAAACCTCCCATGGCTCGTTGTGGTGCGGCCACGCCCTGGGTTTCGATCAACCATTCATGCAGGCGCTCCACACCTTCCCTGACACTGACCTTCGGCGCCCAGCCGGTTGCGGCTTTGAACTTCCGGGTGTCCGACACGTAATAGCGCTGGTCCCCCGCACGCCATCCGTCCATTCGCACCGCCGGTTTTCCAGTCTGCAGAGAACCGATGAGATCCAGCAACTCCACGAGACTGATGGTGTTCCCTAATCCGCCGCCGATGTTGAAAGCCTGTCCTGAGAGGGTGTGGTTGTTGGCCTGGGCCAAAAGGAACGCGTCCACGAGATCCTCGACGTATAGAACGTCGCGAACCTGCAAACCATCGCCGCAAATCAGAATCGGCTGTCCCTGGATCGCGCGCAGGAGAAAATGCGCTACCCAACCCTGATCCTCAGTGCCCATCTGGTGGGGCCCGTAGATGCAGCTCATACGGAAGACGACCGCGGGGATCCCAAACGTTCGCGCGTAATCGAGCACATATTGATCGGCGGCTCCCTTGGAGCATCCATAGGGACTGTGAAAATCGAGGGGCCGTTCTTCGCTGATCCCTGTACGGAGTGCTGCTTCGAGCGGCTGATAGCGCGTGTGGTTCTTCTCCAGAGCGAGATCCGACAAAGCTCCATAAACCTTGTTGGTCGAGGTGAAAACCAGTGACGGCGGATCATTGGCACCGCGGATCGCCTCCAGCAGATTCAAGGTTCCGCCAATGTTGACCTCGTAATCCTGCCGCGGTTCCACCAGGCTAGTGGTTACCGCAACCTGTGCGGCGAAATGAAATACCTGACTGGCAGTGCGCACGGCCTCGTGCAGCCGCGCAGCATCGCGCACGTCGGCGAGTTCCACTCTCACCTGATTGCGGTGCTTCTGTTTCAACCACGCGACGTTGTCGCTCACACCCCGCCGCGAAAGGTCGTCATAAATCGTTACCTTGTGCCCTTCGCTCAAAAGTCGGTCCGCCAGATTGGTCCCGATAAATCCCGCTCCGCCGGTGATCAGCACTGTTCGCGCACCAGCCCTGCCGTCGTGCCGCGGCACGAATCTGGCTGACTCGCGCACCGCATCCAGCCCGCCTTCCGTCCACAGGCGGAACAGCAGCTTAGGACTTTCATCAGCGCGCATCAATCCATAGTGATAATCGCGCTCATCGGAGTGGGCCGATTCCGGGCTGCCCGTCCCAGGCGTGCGATCGTACACCTCCTGCCAGTACACGCGCTCCACCGGAGCGTTCACGGCATCCACAAACGCCCGAACCTGCGCCCGTTCATCGCCTCGCCAGGTCGAGAAGCCGGTCTGGGTGATCCAGATTTCCGGCTTCAGACCCAAGCGGGCCAAACGGTTCCGCACATCGGCGGCTTCTTGATCCCAGCCGCGCCATCCGAATTCCGGAGTGCTCGGAAAACCGTGTACTCCAACCGCGTCGATGTAGGGGAGCACACCGCGCTCGTTCATCAACTCCAGCCAGTCCAAGTCCGTCGGCCAGAGCCCCGGCAGCACCGATTTCTTCCCGCGCGTGCGGATCCAGTATGCCGCGCCCCCGATCATTTCGCTAAAAATCCGCCAGTCCGGATCCATCCTTGCATCCCATTCGTTCAGATGATTGGGACGGTTCCAGAGCTCGATCCATTCGAAATAATTGCCGAAGCGCGTGATCATCACATCGATAAAATCCGCGTAAGCCTTGGGGGTTTGCGGAGGAGAAGAAAATTTCGGAGCGACGCCTAGCGAGGGCGGAGTATACCGGAAGCACGGCAGAATGTTGACATCGGCAGCCAGGCGTGGCAGCAGCCACGCGTACCAGCCGTCTCCTTCTGATGTGTACCAGTCCGCCCAGCAAATGCCCGTGCGCATTTCGCCCACTCCCAATGCACGAGCCTGCGTGAGAACGCTCTCCACCCGCTCGTAGTCACCGGGCCGGAACCACTCCACCAGGCCGATTGTCGGCTGCGTCGCGTCGGTTTTGCGGGCGCGCTTCATAGCATCAATCCTCGAGCTGCCAGTTCACCGCGTGCTTCCATCACGCGATCTGGAGTCGTCTGTCCCTCAAGCCAGGCGGCCAAATCCTGCAAGCCGTGATCTAAGGAGACCCGCGGCCGCCACCCCAATACATCCCGGGCGCGCGAAATATCCGCAAAACAATGCCGGATGTCGCCGGCACGATACCTGCCGGTGATCTCAGGCTCCAAATCGTCCGAGCCAAGTGCGCGAATTGTTCGCTCTGCGATTTCTTTCACCGTGGCGGCTTCGCCAGAGGAGATATTGAATGCCTGGCCATTGGCAGTCTCGTTTTCCAGAGCGAGGCGGCACGCAGCGGCAACATCGTATACGCTGACGAAATCGCGCTTCTGCAGGCCATCTTCGTAAATAAGCGGCGCTCTTCCATTCAGAACCCTCGCGGCGAAGTTGCTCAAAACTCCCGTGTAAGGATTCGAGAGCGCCTGGTAGGGCCCATACGTGTTGAAGAAGCGCAGCGCCACCGCGCGCATCCCGTAGGCCCGAGCGACGATCAGGGTCATTCGCTCCTGATCATATTTAGAGAGTGCGTATACCGAAACGAGTGCGGGCGTCTTGTCCTCAGGCGTTGGAACCGGAATTAGCGGCCGGCCTGCTTCGTCACGGATTTCCCAGTCCCCGGCTTTCAATTGCTCAATGGTGCGATCCTGGGCAAGCTTGGCGTTTCCATCAGCGTCTCTGTAAAGGCCCTCGCCGTAGACGCTCATGCTGGACGCTACCACCACAGACTCGACCGGCCTCGCGCTCAAGACCTGCATCAGCGTTCCGGTACCGAGATTATTGACGCTTGTGTATTCGTCTATCTGGTACATGCTCTGGCCGACCCCGACCAAAGCAACCAGGTGCACCACGGCGTCCATTTGGCGGAGAGCCCGTGACACCGTTTGTGAATCCCGAATGTCGCCTGTGATCAGATCGACATCGGAATTGAGATACGACGGGCGCCTTCGCTCGGGGCCGTGAACCTGGGAAACCAGACTGTCGATCGCCCTTACTCGATAGCCGTGCTGAAGTAATTCGTTTGCTACATGGGCGCCGATAAAACCGGCGCCGCCGGTAATCAGGACATTCTTCGACATGTGGGGAGGTGGATACTGCTCACCACCTTTGATCCTGACTGCCTTCTCACGTTTCAGCTAATGACAGTGAACGCATGATGTGTCTTTCGTAAAGAAAACTTTATGCGCTTGCACATAATTGCGCAGTGATTCGGACGAAACACAAGGGTGGGGAGGGAGTCTACGGCGGTAGGAGTACATCTATGGGACTTTATAAATTCTTACTGATTGCCGGATTAAGCGCTGCGTTGTCCCTGGCTCAGAGTCAAACAAATCCTGCCACAGGTCAATCATCGAAGCAAAAAGGCAGCACGCAGACGTCGGCGGATCGTGCTCAGCCGGGAAGCACTTCCCCGTTAAGTGCCCAGGACAGGAGTTTCATTCAGGAGGCATGGACAGGCGGCCAGAGCGAGGTGGAGATGGCGAAGATGGCGCTCGAGCGCGCTTCCAGCGGCGCGGTCAAGACTTTCGCGGAGCAATTAATCGCCGATCATACACAAGCGAACCGGCAGCTTGAAGAGCTCGCGCGGCGGAAGGGCGTGACATTGGAATCGAGTGCTGCCAGCTCAAAGGGGGCTGATAACAGTGATCTCGCCTCATTGAACGGCGGCGAGTTCGATAGAGCATTTATCAAACAGATGGTCGCCGACCACGAGAAAACGATTGCGAAGTTCGAAATGGCGCAGCAGTCAGTCAGCGACCCTGATGTGAAGAATTTTATTACTATGACCCTGCCGACACTGCGCATGCACCTGCAATCGGCGAAGTCATTGAGCAAATAACGAAAGGACCGCGTAATCAGGCCGTGGCCGCCTGGCCACCCATCTGCTCCTTCATTTTCTTCTTCATCTCCTGCGGCGTCGGTTCGGCCATATGCGTAGCGAGCATCCACGTATACCCTTCGGGGTCGACGACGGTGCCACAGCGGTCGCCCCAAAACATATCCATCACAGGTCCTCGAGCTGCCGCTCCCAGTTTCACGGCCTTGGCGAACACTTTGTCGACATTCTCAGTGAGGAGATACAAGCTGGCTGGTGAAGCCCCGATGGTCTTCGCGCTACGCTGGCCGCGCTCGGGGATCTCCGGACTCAGCATCACGACCACGCCGCGGAGTCCCAGCTCGACGTGTACCGGTTTGCCATTTGGACCGTTCATGCTGCTGCGTTTCGCGAAGCCAAGTGCTTGCTGGTAAAACTTGGCGGCCGCGGGGATATCGGTCACAGTGAGCGAGACGCTCACCGGGCCGTACTGTTTCTTGTTGAGCGGATCGATCTTCTTGGGCATCGATAAAACTCCTTAGCCGATGTTATCTTAGCAGGACTATTAGCAGAACGAACGCACTCGGGATTACTGATTTACGACTGCGGGTTGAATTGGCTCGGCCGCTTCCGGTTTGTTCAGCAAGGCCGATAATTCCTTACTGGGCTTAAAGGTCCCAACCTTCTTTGCCGGGACAGACACCGCCTCACCCGTGCGCGGGTTGCGAGCCTGCCTGGCTTTGGTCGCCCGAACCTTAAACGTTCCGAACCCACGTAAATCAACTTTCTCATCCCGCTGCAGCGCGCCTGCGACGGTTTCTAAGACCGCGTCGAGAATGCGTTCGCATTCCTGCTTGCTTTGGTCGAGCTTCTGGGACAGCACTTCGATAAATTGCGCTTTGGTCATCCCCTTTACTGTACTCCGGTAAGGGACCAGTTTCAGCGGGGAGTTAATTGGGCTTCGCCGCAGGCGGCCGCAACGAAGCGGGGTAGGCCGTATCGGGTGTTCCGCGCGGCACCAGAGTGAAGTCCGGCATGGCGACCACGTTCATGGTTCCGTGCAGAGAGATGAAAGCTGCGTTCAGTTCGAAAACGTGAGCGCGGGTAAGCTCCAGAGGGGCTTCGTCGCGCTGATAGATGGTGCCCCGGCCGAAGTCGAGATACGGCAGGGCCTTCTGTTCGATGTGGGTGCCCAGAACATGGGCCACGGGATGCTCGCTCGCAAAGTCGGCCAGGCGCTGCGCGCTCGCGGTGAAAACAGGGAGATCTTCAACCGTGAGCAGGCCTGGATACAAACTGTCGCCGGTCATGAGATTGCCTGTGAGCCGGTCATATAGCGCGATGCTGGCTTCCTGGTGCCCAGGAAACGGGATCACATCTACAACGCGCCCGCCCAGGTCGATATGGCCGATATCGGTAGGCCACTTTGCGATACCAGCGGCTTTCTGGATCTCGTCAGGCTTGGCAGCGATGAACTGCACGTTGGGCAGAGCCTGGAACTGGGGATCCGCCGCGGTATGGTCGTTGTGGCCGTGCGAATGAATCACAATCAGCGATACCGGAGCATGTTTCTTGCGCGCGGCCCACTTCGCGAGAATATCCATGATTACCGGCGCAGTTGGAATCACCGTTCCACGGGTCCCGTCGGGCATGAGCGTCCCCACGCCCGTATCTTCGAGGAGAGCTTTTTGATCACCGATGATGAGATACAAGAACGGCTTTTCCGGATTGATGCAGCCGGATTGGCGCAGGATGTAGAAGTCCTCGTTGTACTCTTTGATCTGCCAGTCGGGAATGGTGAGGCAGTTCGGCCCGCCCGTCCTCCAGCCTGTGGGGAGCACTCCGGGCTGAAGACCCATTCCATCGCCCGCCTGGACGTCCGCCGGCATCGTTGTATTGGCAACACGCGGCACCACCGCGAAGTCCGGATACACCATCTTTACCGGTTTGCCGTTCATCTTCACGAATGCCTCATTCAGTTCGAATACGTGAGCGCGGCTTAGTTCGAGGACGTGCTCCTTGGGCTGATACTTTGTGCCTCTCGGGTAATCGAAATAGGACTGGCTGCCTTGCTCGATGTGGGTTCCCAGAACGTGAGCGACCGGGTGGGCGTTGACGAAATCCACCATGCGTTTCGCGCTCGCGGCGTAAGTGCCAATTTGTGCCTCAGGCACATACAGGCGGCCCGGATAGAGACTGTCGCCTGTCATCAGATTGCCCGTCACTCGATCATAGAGCGCAATACTGGCGACATCGTGACCCGGAATCGGAATAATGTCGATGATGCGTTTGCCGAGATCGATCTGGCCTAAGTCGGTTGGCCAGGTCTTTATTCCGGATGCTTTTTGGATTTCTTCGGGTGTTGCCGCCACAAACTGAACGTTGGGGAGCGCCTTGAATTGAGGATCGGCCGCCGTGTGATCTCCATGCGAATGGGAATGGATCACCACCAGCGACACCGGAGCGTGGTTCTTCCGCTTGGCCCATTTTGCGAGGAGATCCATGATGAACGGCGCCGTCGGTATAACAGTGTGATCCGGCGTATCATAAGCGACGCCGGTGTCTTCGAGAAGCGCTTTATCTTCTCCAAAGATTAGATACAAGAACGGCTTTTCCGCATTAATGCAGCCCGATTCTCGCAAAATGTAAAAGTCGTCATTGTATTCGTGTACCTGCCAGTCCGGTACCGAGAGGCAGTTGGGGCCGCCGGTGAGCCAAGGTTCCGCCAACGTGCCGGGCTTTAGGACCGCTCTCGTATTATCGGAAGCGAGGGCGCACGCGGCCAGCAACAGACCTACGGCCAGAGTTCGAGTTTTCATTAAAGGTCTCCTAAATTCAGGCTGTGTAAGCTTTTTAACGATCAGAATCGGGCAGGGCGTTCCACTCGGACATGCTCACGTCCAGTCCGACGTAGGCGACTTTGGAGAACGGCCAGCTGGTCTTGATCCACTCGCGAACCTTTTGCTCAAGCATTGGCTGGAGGTTCTCTTTGACGCCACGCTCAGTCATCAGAAAACGCACCGAGGCGTCATAGCCTTGCTTTTTGCTTGGATTGACGTACACGCAGGCGATTTCCTCCGTCCCGTCGGCAGTCAGAATGCCGTATGCGAACGATGTGAGATGTTGAAATTCCCAGCGATGGCGTTTCAGCTCGCCGTAGTCTTCTTCGGTAGTCATGGTCATGGGACCATTGCGGCCGACCGCATGTGTAAGCGCAGCGTAATCCTGCGTTAAGATTTCCGGCTCCAGGATGTTCCATCTGTAACCACCAAGGGCGGGCAGGGAAGGAACCATGAACGTGTCTGGAACGAACTTGGTCTTGCCAGCGGCGTAACTGACCGAAGTTGTGGGCGAAGCGACCACCAGCGGCTTCGAACACGTCGTGGACCCAGTGACGCAGACCGAGTAGTGAATCCAGCGGGGCTCGCTGGAAGCAAGAGTTGCCGTCCACTCGTCGCCGTGCTGGGCGAATTCGTTTTCGACAGTTTTACCGTTCAGGGTGGTCTTCAGTGTGAATTTCGAACCGAGCTGTGGATTCAGAAGCTTCATGCGGAACTTGACCGGCTCGCCGGGCATGAACATCGCCAGATCTTCGACCAGGAGGTCCAGTTTTCCGTCGCCGTCGAGATCCGTTTTCTGAGCGTCTTCGGTCCAGCTATGAGGTGCGGCCGCGATTAGCTTCGCCGGCAGGAAGCGCCACACAGTGCCCTCGCGTCCGTTGGAAAGCCACACATAGCCGTGACCGACGCGCATCGTGTCGCCTCCGGGCCCGTAAAGTTGAGCGGTGACTCTGTTAGTGGCTGGATCAATGCGCGAGACCGGTATGGTTTTCTGCGTCACCCATACGGCGCCCTCGCCTGTCGCTATGTCGGCGCCACTGCCGGCGACACCCACATCGATGGTCGCCACTACTTTCAAGGTGCGCGGGTCAATCTTGGTTACTGTGCCATCTCGCTGGTTGAGGGTCCAGACGAAGCCTTCGCCGGCCGCCATAAAGCGCGGATTGGGCCCGACGGGAATTTCCGCGATCACCCTATTGGTGGCGGGATGGATAACGCTGACCACGCTGCCCTCAGTGCTCGAGACCCAGACCAGGTTGTAGCCGAACACCGCGGTAAACGAGCCTGGCGCCACTTTGATTCCAGCTATTACTTTGTTGGTGGCCGGATCGATCCGCGAAACCATGCCCTTCGGGTCGCTAGGCATCCACGCCGATCCTGCGCCGAAGGCAATACCGCCCTCGGTGTTTGCGGGACCGACGGGCACCTTCGCCACAACTTCATTGGTCTTGAGGTCGATGCGATAGATCACGTTCTCTTCGCAGCTCGGAGACCACAGAGTTCCCGCGGCCACCGCAAAGCCCGAGCAAGGCTTCTTCACCGGCACCGCAGCCAGAATCCGATCCGAGCTAGCGTCCATGCGAAAGACCATGTCGGTGCCCTTGCTATTGGTCCACACCGAGTCTTCCGTAACCGCGAGCCAATCCGGGCCGCCCTTGATGCCGTTGGCCTCAATCCGGTACTGCGCGTCGGGGATCAGGTAGGACATCGGCGCTTGAACGCCCGGCACGCCGGGTTTTTGCGCAACGGGCTGTTGCGCCGACAAACATCCGCCCAGTACGAGCGTGCTGGCGATAAGCCAGCGGCCCGTAAGCCTACGCGATGATGTCATGGATCACCTCGCCGGCTGTATCGGTCAACCGGAACTCGCGCCCGCTGTAGGGATACGTGAGCTTCAGGTGGTCAATGCCAAGCAAATACAGAATGGTCGCGTGCAGATCGTGCACGTGCACCTTCTTGTCCACTGCCTTATATCCAAAATCGTCAGTGGCGCCGTAGGCGATGCCACCCTTGATGCCGCCGCCGGCTAGCCACAGTGAGAATCCGTAGTGGTTGTGGTCGCGGCCGTTCACCACTCCGCCGCCGACCATCTCATTGGCAGTCTGAATCGCGGGTGTGCGGCCGAACTCGGTGCCGCCAATGACGAGAGTGTCTTCGAGCATGCCGCGCTGCTTCAGATCCTTGATCACCGCTGCGAACGGCTGATCGGAATCCTTCGCGAGCCTGCGGTAGGACAGGATGTCCGTGTGGGCGTCCCATGGATCGCCCTTGCTGTAATACACCTGCACCATGCGCACGCCCTTTTCGGCAAGCCGTACGGCCATCAAGCAACCCAGAGCGGTGCTGCCGGGCCCGTACATGTCGAGAACAGCCTTGCTCTCCTTGCTGACGTCGAACACTTCCGGCGCCTCGGTCTGCATGGCGAACGCGGTCTCCATCGTTTTGATGGAAGCTTCCAGTTGTGAATCCTTTTCGCCTACTTTCGCCAGGTTCATTTCGTTCAGCTTCCGCAGGTACTTCAAATCGCGGCGTTGAATCGCAGCGTCGATGTCCGAATTGGTGACGTTGGGAATCACCTTGGCTGCCTCGAACGGCTCGCCTTCCATCCACTCGTTCTTCACGTAGGTGCCCTGATAGATGGCCGGCAGGAAGGCCGAGCTCCACAGAGGACTCCCGATGGTGATGGGCTGTGACGGGCACAAAACCACATAGCCCGGCAGATTCGAGTTGTCGCTGCCAAGGCCGTAGGTGATCCACGAGCCCATGGATGGGCGCCCGATCACGTTGCTGCCGGTGTTCATCAGCGTCATGCAAGGTTCGTGATTCGGGATATCCGCGTACATCGAGCGTACGACGCACAGATCCTCGGAAACACTGCCGACGTTGGGCCAGAGCTCGCTGACCTCTGTGTCGGCTTTACCGTAGCGCGAGAACTTGTAGGGGGACTTCATCAGGTTGCCGGTTTTGCGCTGAGTGAGGATTGCGCCGCCGGGTAGAGGTTGTCCGTCGTACTTTTCGAGCATCGGCTTGGGATCGAAGGTGTCGACGTGCGACATTCCTCCGTTCGAGAACAGAAAGATGACTCGCTTTGCGCGAGGCTTGAAATGAAGTTGTTTCAGAACTCCTTCAGTAGCGCTGCCCGAGGGCGTCTGCCCTTGCAGCGAATTGCTGATCATGTTGGCGAAAGCTACGAGTCCGAAGCCTCCGCCCACCTTGGCCAGAGCTTCGCGTCGCGTCAACGGATGAGGATTATGATTGCATGCCATAGGTCTATGCTCCTAGTTCAGAAACAAGAATTCGTTCGAGCTGAGCAGCGCCCAGCACAAGGCTTCCAGCGGGGTCTCCACCGGCTTGGGTTTCGGCGGAGCGGCGGGGGCAGCTTCCATCTTCGACTCGCGCTGGGGCTTCGCATCGAATGCGACCGCTTTGTAACCAGTTTCCGCCGTCACGGGCGGTGCGGTCGTGTCGTGCAACAACTCGATCGAGGCCGCCAGCTCCTCGGCCGAGGGGTCGCGCTGGTACACGATCTCGAAGGCTTTGCGGACTTGTGCGTCTTCTGCAGCTCCGGCGCTTTTCACGCGCTCCGCCAGCGCCGCGGCCTGCTTGTGGACGAACTCGTTATTCAGGAAGAATAGCCGCTGCAGCGCGACGTTGGTGGTATAGCGCCGCTCGGCGGAAAGCGTCGGAAGCGGATAATCGAACAGCGTCTCGAATTCGTTGGGAAACACGCGGCTGACGGCGCCGTAAATCCCACGCCGGATCATTTTGGCGTCCAGCTCCTCGCTGGGGCCGCCGACCTTACTCATATCGAGCTTGCCCGAGGCCGAGAGGAGGCCATCCCAAATCCCCTCCGCCTCCAGACGCCGGCGGTTGCCGCGCCAGTAGAGCCGATTGTCGCTGTCCTTGGCGAGATTCGTCTCATTCGGAGCCGAGCTGAGCTGGAAAGTGCGCGAAGTAACGATCTCCCGGATTAGCTTCTTCCAGGACATTCCGTCCCCGGCGAACTCCGAGGCCAAATACTCCAGCAATTCCGGATCGGTGGGACGTTCGCCGGCGAATCCGAAATTGTTCGGCGTTTCGACAATACCCGTGCCCATGCTCCAGCGCCAGATGCGGTTGGCGATCACGCGGGTAGCGATCGGCTGTTTGACGATCTCTTCAGCCAGTTCCAGGCGCCCGCTGCCCTTCGTGAAGGGCTTCGGTTCGCCGGCCGACAGAACTGTGAGGAAAGCGCGAGGCGCATCGTCGCCGAACGAGTAAGGATTACCGCGCAGGAAGATCTTCAGATCAGTGGCTTCCTTGACGTCTTCCAGGCCTGCCGCAATCGGATACTCCGGCGGCATCGCTTTTTTGAAAGCTTCATTGCCAGCCTTCGTACGATCGATGTATTGGGCGAAATCGGTGCTAAGCCGCCGTTGCAGCGCCCAATCGGTGAGTTTGAACAGGCCGGGCCGCTTTTCGTCGTCGGCGTTTGCATTGATGGGCGACTCCGGCAGATCCTTGTCGAACATGTCCGTCCAAAGGTAGCTGGCCTCGCGGTCCATGCCCTTCAAGTCGATCTGGTGCTGGATCAGCTTGCGCTTGATCCCGTTGGGCAATGGATCGAATTTTTCGTTGGGGTCCTTAAGCTTGGCTAGCAGCTCCTCGTTTTCAGCCTTGAGCTTGGCGTGTTCCTTGTCGACTTCTGTAGCTTTCGTGAAGAAATCGTGGGCCAGGGATTTGGCCTGATCGACGTCGCCGCCGCCGGCGACCATCTTCTGCCATGGGGTCAGGAAACTGTAGTTGATCGGCTTCTTCTTGAGGAACTTCACCCAGCGATCCAGCATCTCGGGATCGAGCTTGTATTTTTCTGCGACGTTCGCAACCGTCGCGTGTTTCTCGACGCCCACTCGCCAGGCCCCGACCATGTAGTCTTCGGTTTGCGAGAACAGCACCTTCGCCTGCAGTGTGGAAAGCTGATCCTCGAATTCCTTCGCTGCCTTTTCTTTCTCCTCGAGTTCCTTCTTCTTCTTGTCGTATTCCTCGACGGATTCCTTCGCGGCCAGGGGATATGCGTGGTAGTTAGTGCTGGCAAAAACGCCGGCGAACCGGTAATAGTCTTTCTGTGGAATCGGATCGTATTTGTGATCGTGGCAGCGGGCGCACCCGACTGTCAGACCGAGTAGGGCTTTTGAGGTCGCGTCGACCTTATCGTGCCATTCGTCGGCCCGTTCGATAGCCGCGGGGTTGTCATTCATGGACCAGACGCCCAGGCCGTTCAAGCCTAACCCGGGAATCATCTTGTCGCGTACCTTCTCATCCATCAGATCGCCCGCGAGTTGCGCCTTTACGAACGTGTCGAAGGACATGTCGGTATTTAGCGCCTCGATCACCCAATCGCGATAGGTGTAGGCGAACTTGTAGCGCTCCTTATGCATGTCTTTTTGCGCGATGCGGTAATCGTCCTCGGCGTAGCGAGTGACGTCCAGCCAATGGCGAGCCCATAGCTCGCCGAAATGCGGTGATGCCAGCAGGCGATCGACCACTTTTTCATACGCGTTGGGCGATTTGTCGGCCTCAAACGCTTTCACCTCTTCATAGGTCGGCGGCAGGCCGGTAAGGACGTATGTCACGCGCCGCAATAAGGCTCTGCGGTCAGCAGTGGTCGTCGGCTTTAGTCCTTCCTTTTCGAGTCTGGCCAGCACGAAGCGGTCAATGTTATTCGCGGGCCACGCGGCATCCTTCGTTTTGGGCAGTTCCGGCTTGGCAAGAGGCTGGAACGACCAGAATTTGCGCTGATCCTCCCGGATCACGTATCCGGCGGCCTGCGTCGATTCCTGATCCACTGGCCAGACCGCGCCATCTTTGACCCAAGTCGTGAGATCGTTGATCTGCGCCTCGGTGAGATGCCCGTTCTTGGGCATTTTGATGTCGGTCGTCTGGCGGATCGCCGTAATCAGCATGCTTTTCTCAGGCGCGCCGGGCGTCACCGCCGGACCGGATTTGCCGCCCTTCAGTAACCCGCTCAGCGAATCGAGGCGGAGCCCGCCCATTTGCGAGTTGGTGTGGCAGGCGAAACAATTCTGGGCCAGCACCGGGCGTATACGATTTTCAAAGAACTCTTTTTGCTCCTGAGTAGCCGCTGGCGACTGCGCAAGCAGCATAAACGGCGCACACAAAAACACAAGCAGAACTCGTTTCATGGAATCCTCTCTATTCATGCTTCTGATCCCCGGCCTCATGGGCGGGAAGCTAAAACTCGTACCGCAAACCAAACTGCATCACTCGCCCTGGTTGCGCGAATTGGTACTCCCCGAAGGTAGTCGCCGAGGTCGCATCCAGCACGGGATTGTAAAAGTTCACGGTGTTGAACGCGTTGAACGCTTCGCCGCGAAGCTGGAGCCTCTGTCCTTCAAACGGCAGGCGGAACGATTTGGCGACAGCCAGGTCGAAGTTCCGCAAGCCCGCCAGGCGAATCGCCGAGCGCGCCCCAACCGAGCCTGCGTACATCGGCAGCCAGTTGCTCGATTGCGAAGTAGAGGCGAACACACTCGGATTGCCTTTTTGGTCATATCCACCGCCGGTGGAATACCCGGCGATCGGGTAGGCGATGGCGCCGAATGAGAAGTTGGTTGGGAAGACGCCGCCAAAGAAGATCGACGACGGAAGCCCCGACCGGTAGCGAGCGATGGTCGAGATCTGCCAGCCGCCCACAATCTGATCCAGGATCGGCGATGCATTTTTCAGCAGCATCTTTCCGTTCCCGAACGGCAGCTCGTAGAGGACATTGGCATTGATGTTGTGGCGCGCGTCGAAATCCGAAGATCCGCTGTAGGACTTGCTGTTGTACGGGTCGAGCATGATGCCGCCGTAGGAACCTGCGCCGGATTCAGCTCCGCCGCCACGATCGATGGAATGGGACAGCGTGTAGTTGAAGTCAAACGAGAACCCCTTGCTGGGGGCGCGACGCACGGTGAGGGTAGCGCCATGATAGCTGGCCGCTCCGTTGTTGCCCCACGTGTTGATGCCGCTGGCCTGCGGCGTATAGAACGTCCAGCAACCGGTGGAGCTGATGCAGTTGGGGAACGACTTGCCGTTGACAGTGGTGAGACGGTCTGCTTGATTCAACGTGTCGGTATCGCTCAGGGCATTCACGCCCTCCATCAAGTAGAAGTAGTTCGCTGAAGCGCTGCCCGGAAAGTAGAGGTTCGCGATCTTGCCGAAATATTTTTCGGCGAAAGCGTTCATGGGTACCAGGCTCGGATTGGCCTTCACCATGTTGCCGACGGCAACCGTCGCGTTCGGGTTGTTGCTGGAGAGCTGGAGATAGAGGCTGCGCATGTCGGCCTCCATCTGGCCCAATGTGATTCCGGTGCCGGGGTCCTTAAAGTTCCAGGCCACGCCTCCGACGTCCTGCTGCATCAGCAGGCGATGAGAAAGGCGGCCCTGGTATCCGAGCTCGATCGTGATGCCGCCCTTCATGGGACGCGCGATCGACGCATTCAGCACATAGGCGTAAGGCGTCTTGAGATCGGATTGGATTCCCAGGTAAGTCCCGCCGATGTAGGCGACGTTCGCGGGCGTGAACGGGAAGGTATGCGTAGATGCCGCAGGCAGCGCAGGAAACGCGCCGTTATAGCGACTGCTGGAGGCGAAGGTAAATGATCCTAATACATCGTTTTCGGTCAAGCCGAACGAATTTTGATTGTCGAACTGCACAATCATGTCACTGCCGAACCGGTCGTAAGCAAGGCTCGCGCCCGCGCGGAACACGCCGCCCTTGCCTAGAATCCTGGCTCCGAGGCCGGAATCGGATTGCGGGCTGTACGCAATGGATACACGCGGCGCAAAGTTCTTGTTGTTACGAGCGAACCAACTGGACTTCCCGTTCGCGGGCCCGATCAGGTCATAGGACTCGAGCGCATTCGGGAGCTGGTAGGACGGAATCCCCGACGCCGCTCCGCCCAGCCGCTGGGCCCAAAAGTTTTGCAAGGGAAACGTGGGCGATACCTGCAGCCCGTTGGTTTCCCATGGCGGACTGCTGTTCTCGTATCGGAGCCCGTAGGCTAGCGTCAGGCCGGGCTTTACGCGCCAGCTGTCGGCGATGTAGCCCGCGTACTCGTTGGTAGCAAAGTTCCGGACCGTAGGATTGCCGATGGGCAGAGCCGCGCCGCTCTGCGTATAGGAGTAGTTCATCGTGCCGCCGGAAATCACCCCGAGCAGATCGCCGAACGCCTTGCCTAGCGCCTGCGTGTTCGCAATGGTGGAGTCCATTCCGTTCGCAGTCAAGTAGCTCTGGGTCGCAGCGAGGATGTCCGATCCAAGGCCGGTGAGGTTTGTTCGGCTATAGGAGTAGCTCGGCCAGGCGTTGGCGAAATTGGTATATCCGTTTCGGATGAGGCGGATGCTGGCGCCGGCGGTTATGGTGTGTGTCCCCTTGGTCCAGGTGAAATCGTCGTTGAAGCTGTAAGTGGGTGAAATGCGCACGTAGCCGCGACTGTTGTAGTTCACGAATGGATCAATACTGTCGATGTTGTAGGCGGTGCCGGTGGGTCCCGTCTGGTTCAGACCGATGCGGGTTAATCCAAACGCGGCGACGTTCACCATGGTCGGCGTCAGTACGGCGGTGTAAAGCGCCGAGATACCTCGGCTGTTGTTCAGCAGCATGTTGTTAATCTGCTGGCCGGGGAAGGACTGAGGCGTTTGCACCTGAGTATTCCCGGCGAGCGAGCCGCGCACCGAAACCGTGTGCTTACCGGCCGAGTCGAGATGGAAATCCATCTTCCCGACATAAGAGTTATTGGTGAGGTTTTGTGGCGCGTTGAAGCGGTAGCCCACGAAGTTCAGGCCGCCGTCGAATCCGGTGGATGGGTCGTTGCCGATCGGATACTGCTTCAGCATATTGAGAATCGCGGAACTGACGCCCAGATGCTGCGGGTCGATCTGTGCCAACTGGGCGGGCGTCAACGTGTTGATGTTGCCGTTGCTGTTGGCGAAGGTCAGGATTCCCTCCCGCATGGCCAGCGAGGGAACTTTTGAAAGTTGGCTGACGGCCGTCCGGTCAAGACGCTTCTCATAGTTGAAGAAGAAGAAGACGCGATCCTTTTTGATGGGTCCACCCAAAGAGGCGCCGAACTGGTTGCGGTTGAGTGGCTGGCGCGCAACGCCGGATCGGTTGTTGAACCAGTTGTTCGCGGAGAAAATCGTGTTGCGGTTGAACTCATATAAGGAGCCGTGAAATTGATTGGTGCCGCTCTTGGTAACCAGAGTGACCTGGCCTCCGGAGCTGCGTCCCTGATCGGCTCCCTCGCCGCCCACAGTCACGCGAAATTCCTGCACCGAATCGAGAGGCACGGGCAGCGCGGCGTTGAATCCCGAGGCGCGATCCAGACCTTGCCCGTTCAGGCCGGGCAGCGCGAGCTTTGTGTTGCGGCCCAGCACGCCTAATCCTGCATTCTGGTTGTCGTTCGCATCGACACCATCGAGGACGATATTGTTCTGATCGCGCCGGGATCCCAGCACTTCACCAGTGGGCGTCACGCCCGGCTGGAGACTCAAAAGCTCCACTACGTTACGGGTTTGCAGCGGCAACTGGCGGACCTGCGTCTGGTTGAACGCGTTTCCGATGGCCGCATCAACCGTATTGATCTTCACGATTTCGGCTTCCACGTTCACCGTTTCCCTTACCGACGCTACCTGCATGACCGCGTTCAGCGTCGCGGGAGTGTTCACCAGCAGCTCAATGCTCTGCTGCGTCACGGTGGCGAATCCGGGTTTCTGGACCGTCATCGAATAGGTGCCGGGCGGAACCTGCAGGAATTGATAGCTCCCTGTGGCGTCCGTTAGACCGTTCCGGCGGATTCCGACCTGACTGTTTTCCAACGAAACCGCGGCGGAATCGATCGCGGCTCCCTGGGCATCAGAAATTGTGCCGCGAATGGAGGTATTGGCCTGCCCCCAAGCCGCCGGAAGGGTCGCACCAACCATGAGCACCAGTAACACTCGGGAGCGAACGAAAAAAGACATAGCACAAGACTCCTGACCTTAAAGTTTTTCGTTTTGAAGAGCGACTAGGATCCGGTTTCTTCGGCGAGGCGGAGCCCGTAACAACACTGATAACGAGTGCCTGAGAGTCTTACGTGCTAACGATCCAGCACATCGGACATCTGGTTACGTTATGTTGTACGAACGATCCGCGCTACTTCGCGCCTGTGCCGACCAACAAGGTGGCTGAGCAAGAACCCGCGTGGGCTTCGCCGCTTGGCGAATTATTTCGCTTTAGGTTACCACTCCACCGGCATTCGCGCAAGGGGAATTTTCGGAATATCCGGAGTTTCAAGCGTTCTTCCGGAACTATCAGTCCCAACCCTGAGCGTGTGAGGTACTGGCGACTCCAATTTTCTCGTCGAAGGCACCTCACCTTTCCGGCGCGGCCGCATCGAAGAATTCTTACTGAACCAGCATCCGAAGCGGTAGTGCCGCATCGAAGGAAACGCGGACCGGTGTTCTATTCCGGCCCGCTGAGCGGTCGTCATCCATAGGACACAAACTGTGGCACATAACTTCGGATCTCTGGTCTTTACTCCCATCGTCAAGGCGCTGCAGGAGAAATACGGAAGTCGTCGCCAATACGCACGGATGGAGGGAGGCGGTGCGTCACCGGACCACCTGGGTCCCGAGGAATCTGCGTTCATTGCCGAGCGGGACAGCTTTTACATGGCGACTGTAGGAGCGACCGGGTGGCCGTATGTCCAGCATCGAGGCGGGCCCAGGGGATTCCTAAAGGTTATCGATGACCAGACAGTCGCCTTTGCCGACTTCCGTGGGAACAAACAGTTCATCACCACTGGGAACATTGGCACCGACAACCGGGTGGCCCTGATCATGGTCGACTACCCGCGCCAGGCCCGCCTGAAGATCCTAGGCCGCGCTGAGGTCTTCGAAGGTGAGCACGCGCGAGAGTGGATCGAACGGCTACGCGAGCCAGGGTACAAAGCCTTGATCGAGCGAGCGTACGTAATTACGATCGAAGGGTTCGATTGGAACTGTCCGCGGCACATAAAACCGCGTTTTACGGCGGAACAGATTCAGGAGGCGCTCGCGCCTTTCGAGCATCGCTTAGAGGACCTAGAGCGAGAGAGCAAGGAGCTCCGCGAGGCAGCCCGGTCGAACCGAAGCCGGGTCCAGTACGGAAAAGATCCAGAAGGGGGCAAATCATGAGGGTCGATCTCGTGACGGACTGTCGTCCCCTCGCAACTAACTGAGGAGAGGAGGCGCCCATGCGTGCGATCAAAGTGTCCGAAGAAGTCAACCATGATCGCCGCCGCTTTCTGCGCAATGCGGACTGGACTTTCGATGCCGCCTAGTTCGCGACAATCGGCTCTGCGGACTCACAATCGAGCAAGACAAACCCGGCCAAGGTGCCCCCGAT
>JAOAPR010000072.1 GCA_025463005.1 Bryobacterales bacterium
AGGTCAAGGAAAACCAAGTCTGGCTGGAGCTCCGTGATCTGCTGCAAGGCTTGTTTGCCGTTCTCAGCCTCCCCGACAATAACCACCTCGGGAACGGCCTCCAGTTCTTCCCGCAACACGCGACGGGCGATCGGCTCATCGTCGACGATCAGCGTCTTCATCACGCGCCGCTCCATGATCGTCGGTTTTACACTAACTTTTCTGAACACCCGAGGAAATAATTACCAGCGGACTGATAGCTGCGACGAGCGGGCTATATACCGACGTGACCGGAACGGCTAGTGTGCCGTCAAATGATGATATTCTGCGGGCGTGGAGACCTGTTAGATCGAGCAATAAGGAGAAGTAAAATGGCCAGCGATCATAAGATTCACGAAGCGCACTCCCACGTGCATGGTCCTAATTGCGGACATACGGCCGTGCAGCATGACGGTCATCAGGATTATCTTCATGATGGGCACCTGCACCACCCGCATGGCGATCATGTTGATGAACACCAAATCAGCGTAGGCGGGGCAAACCCGGTGTCATGTACGCCAGATCACAACTGTGGAGCGCACGAGAAAGATCATAAACATGGAGCCAACTGCGGACACGAAGCAGTTCCGCACGGCGACCACACGGACTACCTGGTGGAAGGCCACCTGCACCATTCGCATGGCAACCATTGCGACGATCATGGCATGCTAGTCGCTAGATAAAATTTTCGCGCGCGGGACAGAGCGGCTCATTTTGCCGCGGCTATCGAGTCGACCTGGATCGTCTTGGTCCGGGGATCCAAAGTGCCTGTGACCGTCACCTTTTTTCCTGCGAACTTTTCCGGCGACTTCTGGTCGCTCAGCGTGTAGACGTTCTTGCCGTCGTACAGAACGTACGTTGCGCCGTGGGCCAGGACGCAGGCAACGGTGCACTCGGCGTCGGTCGGTCCCATTCGCATTCGCGAATGATCGGCGGTCGCGCACATGCTGTCTGTAATGGCGCCGGTGAACTTCCGCTTGCCCTGCGCCGCGGCTAGCGCAGCAATTATGAGGAGCGTGAATATCCGAGCCTTCATAACTGCGTTTTGGGGACTCTTCTATTCGCCCGGTGTCATGATGTGGGCGGTCGTCGTGCCCGCATTCATGATCCATACGCCGCCTTGAGCGCCGGTTTCGGGCAGACCTAACGTCTTCGTCGTGGCGCCCGGAACAGCGATGGTCATATGGGTTCGAGTGTGCTCCGCGTCGGCGCCCATCAGGTGATACCATACCGATCCGAACTCCGGTTTCACCCGGGTCCCGTCCTTCTCGGCAGCATCAAGCATCGCCTGTTTCTGTGCGCCCATCGCCTCGAACTTCAGATTTTGAGCGGCCCGATCCAGGTTGGCAATGCTGGTGCATTCCACCATAAATGGCTGTTGCCCAGGCATCCCAGACTTGTCGTAGCAGACCAGCCGGTTGGTGCCCTTCTTCAGCGTGTCATACGTGAAGTCGGACTTCCATTTGATGACCGTGGCGTCCTTCCCCAAATTACCCGGGGCGGCGCGCAGGGCCTTGTCAATGGCGGCCTGGTCGGGCGCTTGCGCAAACGCGCTGGCGGAAGCGGCCAACATACTCAGTACGATCGGTATCATGCGTTTCATGCTGTGATCTCCAGTCATCCGCCTGGACCATCCGTGCCTCGCGAGCGCAGCGCCGATATACGTCAGCAAGATATCAGCGCGATTCGCGAACAGGATACGGGGCGTTGGGCTGAGTATATCACGGCGCGCGGGATCGTAGATACGCGCCCCGGTTGTCCGTGATACATTGCGAAAGTGGATTTAACCTTTAGAGGTAAAACGATGAGAACGAGTCTCGGCGCTGCAATTGCAGCCGCAGTATTGTTGTCTTCAGGATTGCCGGTATTCGCACACCACTCGGCTGCGGCAGAATTCGACGTCAACAAGACGTTCGAATTGAGCGGTGTGATCACCAAGCTTGAATGGACCAATCCGCACGCGCACTTCTATATGGATGTCACAGACGCCAGCGGCAAAGTGGCCAATTGGAATCTGGAGCTCGCCAGCCCGAACATGTTGACCCGGAATGGGTGGTCGAGAAATTCCCTGAAGCCGGGCGACAAGGTCAGCGTGACCGGCTTAAAAGCCAAGGACAACTCGAACGCCGGCTATGCAAATTCGATCACGCTTCCGGACGGAAGCAAGTTGGCTCCCCGCTAGAAAGTAAACCTTCCAACCAGCAGGCCGTTCCGCGGGTTGGTGCCACTGGTAGTGCTTATGAATCCGAAACCGGCGGCGTTATTTCCATTCGATAGTCTGGTCTGAGCCGTCTGGAAGTTGGTAGAGCTGGGGTTGCCCCAGTACCCGCGATTGAACGCGTTGGTGACCTCAATTCGCAGATTGAAGGTGTATTTTTCCTTCACGCGCCAAGTCCGGCCAAGGTTCATGTTTTCCTGAGGCCGGCGCTGTTGCCGATAGTCGTTGTAGTAAGCCGCCGCGACCCCAAACTGGCCCGCTGGCGGATTGGCCCACGCCGCCGGATTCAGGACAAATGTTTTATTCGGATCGTAGCAGTGGCAGTTGAGGTCCACTGTGTACAGAGGCTGGTCGGGCACCCGGTTGGCGTTCGTACTCTGAAACAACGTGCTACTGAGGTTGTTGTTCGCCGTGGGAACCGCAATCGGGATCCCGCTGGCGTATTGCAGGTAGACTCCGTAAGTCCAATCGCGGGCGAGCCAGGATAGCACCTTGTTCCCGTTCAGCTTGGGCGTGATATAGGTCGCCGAGATATTGAAGAAGTACGGCTGATCGCTCGACGAAAGGGTCTTGTTGTTCGGGCGATTGAATACGTCGTTGATCACGCCGTTGGGGCCGGTAAGCGGTTCGGAGGATTCGCCGCCGCTCACCAGATTCTTCGCCCGGGTAAATGTGCTGACGAAGGACAGACCATGCGAGAAGCGTTTGGTGGCTTTGACCTGGAGAGCGTTATACCAGGTATCGCCTAAGGGGGCCCAGTAGGTGCTGATGGCTCCGAACTGCGGAAACGGCCGCAGGGCTTGGGCCAGCGATTGACTGGTGGGGAAGCCCGGATAGGGTAAGCCTCCCAACCCGCGCGCAACCACCGCCGCCGAGCTTGTCGGCTGAGTCAGGAGCGCTGCATCGGTCGCGTTGTTGATGTCGAGGCCGGCGGCGGCGAGGCGCGAAACAGAAAGCGCGTTGTAATTGACCTTCCCTGGGGCCTGCCACCAGATCCCCCGGTTCCCGATATAGGACACTTCCACTGCCAGGTCCCGCATGATTTCGCGCTGGAAGCCGGCGCTCCATTGATATTGTCGCGGCGGGCGGCCGGCATTTGGATCGATGACTACGCCGCTTGAGCCCAAGGTCACCGGCGCACCGGTGGTATTGAACTGGCCCGGATTCAAATTGGGCCACGCCGGGGGATTAAAGGAAGAGGGAATACCTTGCGACAAGGTAGTGATCGCATTGCCGAAGACCGGGGTGGGAATGACGGTGGATGGAATAGATCCCCCGCCCGCAGCGTTGTTGTTGGCTTCCGTACCGTTGTAGACGATCCCGAAACCAGTGCGGAATACCGTCTTGGAATTGATTTGAAACGCCAGTCCCAGCCGCGGCGCGATCCCGTACGGATAGTTTTTCGCGTAGCTGCAACTGCAGTGACCGGGAAGATCGCCCTCAAAAATCATCGCGCCGGGGCGATTGCCAACAGCGGGATTCGGGGTCGTGAACGAGAGGTCGGGCTGGCGGCCGTACTGCTCCCGCAAGTAGGTCGAATAGTCGTATCGCACGCCGTAGTCGAATGTGAGTTTGCGGCTGATTTTCCAGGAGTCCTGGGCGTATGCGCCGGATTGACTCTTCCCGAGTCGGGGAGTCCCCGGCGAGGCGATAGTGATCTGTTTGACCAGACCCAGAACGAAGCTGGCGTAACCGAATCCAGGAGTCAGGCCGCCAAGCGTGGTTCCGTTGAGGTAAGGCAAGCTGGTCTGGTCGCCCGAGAAGAGGTACGCACCATCGGCCGACGTGAGGCTGGCGGTCGGGAATCCCTCGGTGCGGAATTCCGCGCCGAATTTATAGGAATGATTACCCTTCACCCAAGTAAGGTTGCTGTTGAAAGTCGGGGATTGCGTGTAGGAATGAGCAAAGAACGTCGAGCCGAAAATCTGCATGCCGCCTTGACCAGTACATGTCCCGGTGCCGGTACCCGCGGTACACAGACCCGAAAAGTCCGGGAAGTTCTTGTGGAGGAGACCACCTTTTAATCCCACCAACTTCTCCGCATCGAAATTCGCTGGATCTCCTTTTTCGGTCACGGTTGGATCGTAGAAATTCGTCTGACGGAAGCCCGCGCCGAAATGCAGCAGCATGGTCGGCCGCAAGGTGTAGTCATAGTTCAGCCGGTAGAGCGGCGCCGAGGTGAACGTCCCGCGATTTGTGGAGAGCGGATCAGGCAGGCCGTTGGTCATCCCGAACGTAGGCGATAGGGCAGCCGTGGTGTTGGTTCGATTGAAGAAGAAAGATAGTTTCCCCTTGGATCCGATGGCCTGATCGATCTTGACTGACGGAATAGAGGTGACGCGCGCAGTCGGAATGTTGGGAATGTAGTTGGCGACCACAGAGTTGGCGTTCGGTCCAAGCGGCTGGGGAAACAGCGCCTGGATTTTCAGGGCCACCGGATCGAAGCGGGCCAGCGGAATTAGCTGACCGGCAAATTGATTGCGGACAATCTGGCCATTGGGGGCAGGCCCGGTCGAATTGGGGTCGTAAATCTCGCCCTGGAAGATCGCACGGCCCAGCGGGTCGGTACCGATCGCCTTGGATCCGGGAGGTATCGCGGTCGTGAAATCGCCGGCGCGATATGCCGCGGTGGGCACAGTCTCCTGTTGGGTGTTGACGATGACTTTCTCGCGGTACTGTTCAAAGTTGAAGAAGAAAAATGTCTTGTCGTGACCGTTATACACCTTGGGAATCCACACCGGACCACCCAGGGTGAAACCGTAATCTTGCCTGCGGTTGCGAGCGCGCGGATTGCCGGTACCAGCCGCTGCCCCGGTGTACGGGGTCCCCGCGTTAAATGCTTCGTTCACGAAATAGTCGTACGCGGTGCCGTGGTACTGGTTGGTCCCCGACTTCATCGTGACGTTAAAATAACCGCCGCCCACTTGGCCATATTCCGCTGCGTAATTGCTGGTTTGAACCGCGAACTCCTGGATCGAATCCACGCTCGGTTGATTCTGCTGTGTGGAACCAGGCGTTCCGCTGTTGGAGGCGTCCATGCCCTCAATCCGGAAGGATGACGAGCTGCCCGGCGCGCCGTTGACCTTGCCGACGGACCCGCCTGAGTAAGTCGCGCCCGGAATCAGCAGCACGACCGCCATTGGATTCCGAATGCCAGCGCTTCCAGCCTGATTGGCTCCAATGCCCAAAATAGGAAGGTCGTTCATGGCCCTGGCGGTGACGCTGTGACTCACCTCCGCGCTTTCCGTGTTCAGCAGAGAAGCCGCTTCCGTCACTGTGACGGATTCCGCTGCGGAGCCCACCTCGAGGGCCACGTCGACACGCAGTATCTGGGCCACAAGAATCTGGAGACCTGACCGGTTATATTTTTTGAAGCCCGGAACCGAGACGGATACCTGATAGGCGCCGGCCGGGAGCTGCGCGATGGTGTAATTGCCGGTGGCCGTGGTCGCCGCAGAGTATACCGCTCCCGTTTCGGTGTTCCTGGCTTCGATGGCGGCGTTCGCAACCACCGCTCCCGCGGGATCGGAAACGGTGCCGGTGATGGTGCCGCGGTCGCTCTGGGCAAACGCGAGGAAAGCAACCAGCAATATGCAGATCGAAATCGAAAACAGGCGCATGAGACCCCTCCCTTAGGTTCGAATCCAGCTTCCGGACCCTTGAACGTGAAATGACTGGCTGTGAGTATAGGCCCGCACTATGTGGGTGTCAATGAGTGTCGAGAAGTTCTTAGAGTCCTTGCGCGCGGTGTGATGATGTGACAAAATCCCCAGGGGGTATAGCGATGAGAGTTAATCTCAGTGCGGCGATTGCAGGCGTCGTTTTGTTGGCCGCAGGACTACCGCTTTTAGCACACCACTCGGGCGCCGCCGAGTTCGATGTCAACAAGAAGATCGAATTGACCGGCGTAGTAACGAAAATTGAATGGACGAATCCGCACGCCCACTTCTACATGGACGTCACCGATGCCAGCGGCAAAGTGGCGAATTGGAATCTGGAGCTCGCTAGCCCAAACGTGCTGGTGCGGACTGGCTGGACCAGGCATTCCCTCAAAGAAGGCGACAAGGTCAACGTGACCGGCTTGAAAGCCAAGGACAACTCGAACGTTGGCCACGCAAATACAATCACATTTCCGGACGGGCGCCAGTTAGCTTTCGGTGCCGGACCTGGGAACTGACACTTCATTAATGATGCGGCAAAGGATCACGAACATGAGCAAGCGAGTCGTCACCGGTATTGTCAGCGCGGCGGCGCTGTTTACCGTAGTCTCCCTCCTAGCCCAAACGCAAGCTCCCGCAGCGGGTCAGAACAAGGCCCAAGCGAAAGACCAAGGTAAAGCCAAGGGCGGCGGTGGGGGACTCTTTGGTGGTCCGGCTGCGCCTACCGGTCCAGCTCCTAAGCTGGCCGACGGCACACCCGATTTGTCGGGAGTCTGGCGAGGCGGCGGCGGTAGCGACTCGGACATCTCCAGCCCCAGGGGCCTCAAACCGGGAGACAAGGTCGTCATGCTGCCGTGGGCGGAGGCGCTCATGAAGACGCGGCTGTCGAAAGAAGATCCGGAGGCGAACTGCCTGCCGTCCGGCATTCCACGCGGGTCGCCGTATCCGTGGAGGATCGTTCAAACCCCCACGCACTACTTCTATCTTTATGAAGGAAACATTCACAGCTACCGGCAGATCTTCATGAACGCGAAGCATCCTGAGGATCCGGATCCAACCTGGTTCGGCCACTCCGTTGGCCACTGGGAAGGAAATACGCTGATAGTCGATACGGTAGGATTCAACGACAAGTTCTGGTTCGACTATAAGGGCCATCCGCACACGGAGAAGCTCCATACCATCGAGCGCTACACCAGAACTGACCTGGGACACATGGAGATCACGGTGACGATCGACGATCCAGGTACGTATACCCAGCCATTTACCACGGTCGGCAGGGCGACGCTGATGCCCGGTGCAGAGCTGCTGGAGTACATTTGCCAGGAGAACAACCAGGATCTGCAGCGCCTGGAAGGCCCGGTGCGCGGTCCCGGCCTTCAGTGAAAATGCGCGGCTGGTTCGCGAGTCTCGCGATCTGTTTCGCGGGTCTGACGGCGATGAGTCATCAGGCGTGGCCACAGCAGCCGGAGCGGGATCTGTTGTACGTCGGTGTTCCTAACAATGCCTTCGCCAATGCGCTGGACTTTGGCGGCGTCGGTGTCGTCGCTTTCGACGTCAAGAACGGTTACCGGTTTGTGAAACGGATTCCGACGTGGAACTACGCTGCGGGCCAGAAACCCGAGGCCGTCAGGGGAATTGCCGCAAGCGTTGCAACCGGTTTGTTATATCTCACGACTCCCACACGACTCGCTGCATTCGATCTTGTCACGGATAAGAAGGTGTGGGAACAAACCTACGACGGAAAATGCTGCGACCGCTTGACGGTGTCCCCCGACGGCAAGACCCTCTACGTGCCTGGCAACGGAGGCACGCATTGGTATGTTGTCGACGCGAAGACGGGCGATCTGATCACGACCGTGCCCACCCCAATGAGCGATGGAGCCCACAACACGATCTGGAGTGTCGACGGCTCGCGCGTCTTCATGTCGGGTCAACGGTCGGCCACGATTTCAGTGTCCGATCCCAAAACGCACACAGTGGTGCAGACGGTTGGCCCGTTCAGCAATTTTGTTCGGCCATTTACGATCAATGGAAGCGCCACTCATCTGTTTGCGAATGTGAACGAGCTGCTCGGCTTCGAGATCGCCGATCTGAGGACCGGGAAGGTGATCCATCGCGTCGAAGTGGAAGGGTTCACCTGGAAGGGGAATCCGAGAATTCCTCACGGGATTCCGAGTCATGGCATCGCCATGTCGCCCGATGAGAAAGAAATCTGGGTGGCGGACGGCGTCAACGTATATGTCCATGTGTTCGACGCCACGGTGATGCCGCCCAAGCAGGTGAAGAGCATCAAGACACGAGACGTTCCCGCATGGATCACATTTGGTGTCGATGGGAAGTTCGTGTATCTCTCATCGGGCGATGTCGTCA
>JAOAPR010000084.1 GCA_025463005.1 Bryobacterales bacterium
AGATCCGAAAACGAATACGCATACTCCTGTAATCTTAGACTACAAGTGACCGATGCGAGGTGGATGGTATGACCACACACATTCTTGCGTTTCTGATTGGCGTGATTGCCGGACTTCGCTCGCTGACTGCGCCCGCCGCCGTTAGTTGGGCCGCCCGCCTCGGCTGGCTGCGCCTGGAAAATACCTCGCTCGCCTTCCTGGGCTTTGCGGCCACGCCGTATGTTCTCAGCGTACTCGCGATTGGGGAGCTGATTGCCGACAAACTGCCGAAAACGCCCAGCCGGAAAGCGCCCATGGGTTTCGCCGTGCGGATTGTGACCGGAGCGCTTTGCGGAGCGGCTCTCGGCGCGCAAAGCGACGCCATGATCGGCGGTGTGCTGGCGGGCGTGCTGGGCGCGATCGCGGGGACACTGGGCGGCTATGAGTTCCGGGTTCGCCTGGTAAGAGACACTGGCGGCAAGGATCTTCCGATCGCGCTTCTTGAGGACGCCATTGCGATCGGCGGCGCGTTTTTGATCGTCTCTCGATTCTGACTCCGCGTGCGCGACACTGGGTGGCATGGCCAAATATGACCTGGTGGTAATCGGCTCGGGGCCGGCCGGTGAAAAGGGCGCAGCGCAGGCCGCCTATTTCGGGAAGAAAGTCGCGCTGGTCGAAAAAGCGTCCGATTTGGGCGGAGCAGCGGCGAACACCGGAACGCTTCCGTCCAAGACTCTTCGCGAGACCGCTTTGTACCTTTCCGGGTTCCGGCAGCGCGGGTTGCATGGGGTGACCCTCAGCATGGCCGACCAAGTGAGCGCGCGCGATTTTCTTTTCCATCAGCAGAACGTCACCGGAACAGAGCGCGCCCGCATCCAGGCCAACCTGGAACGCCACAAGGTCGACCGCTACAAGGGATTCGCGTCTTTCACCGATCCACATGCAATTTCCGTCGCAGAAGACGGCGGCCCGGCTGTAGCTCTGAATGGAGATGTGTTTCTGATCGCCACGGGATCGCGTCCACATCGTCCCGGCAATTTTCCTTTTCAGGCCCCCCGCGTGTACGATTCGGATACGATCCTCGCGATCCGCGATATTCCACAGACCATGTTGATCGCCGGTGGCGGGGTCATCGGCTGCGAATACGCGTGCCTGTTTCAGGCGCTGGGCGTCCAGGTCACGCTGGTGGAAGGGCGCGACCGGCTGCTGCAGTTCCTGGATGCCGAGATATCGCAGGCTTTGGCCGCGAGCATGTCGAAGATAGGCATCCGCCTCCTGCTCAACGAAACCATCGACGGCGTGGAAGCGGGCCCCTTGCTGAACGTGCGACTGAAGTCGGGCAAGGCGGCCGTCGTGGACACGTTGTTAGCGGCGGCGGGACGATCGGGAAATACTGCCGGCATGAATCTGGAAGCGATCGGCGTCACGCCGGGCTCGCGCGGACAACTCGACGTGAATGCGCACTACCAGACATCGGTCGCGCACGTGTACGCGGCAGGCGACGTAATCGGCTTCCCCGCCCTCGCCTCGACTTCGATGGAGCAGGCGCGAGTTGCGATGGTCCACGCGTTTGACCTGAAATACAAGACCGCAGTGGCGCCGATCCTGCCATACGGAATCTATACGATCCCCGAGTGCTCGGTGGCGGGTGAAACCGAGGAGTCGCTGCAAAAGCAGAACATTCCATACGTTGCTGGGCGGGCGCGCTATGAGCACAATCCACGCGGCCAGATCATCGGCGATCGCGATGGTTTTCTCAAGCTGCTGTTCCGCGAGGAAGACATGCGCCTGCTGGGCGTGAGCGTGATCGGTGAGCAGGCCACCGAGTTGATCCACGTCGGATTGACGGCGTTATTGCAGGAGGCTACCGCCGAGCTGTTCATTCAGACGTGCTTCAACTATCCGACCCTTTCCGAGCTGTACAAATACGCGACGTACGATGCGCTGGGCGAGCGGGCAAAGCGGCAAGGTTGATATGATTGCCGCCATGAAACAAGTTCTTTTTCTCGCTGCGCTGGCGACCATGGCAATGGCCCAGACGCTGCAAGAATCGAGTTCCGAAACCCGGTTTCAGCTCGACCTAAAGGTGTCAGACACCGCGCTTGCTTCGTATTTGCCGAAGGGGTGGATGCCCAACGTAGCGGCGCAGGGCGCGGCCAAGGATTGCAATCTTCGTGCGGTCTTCATCGACCGGATCACCATCAACGGACCGGACGGCAAGCCCGTCGGGAAGGGATCGAACCGCCTGGTGTACCTGGTGGCTCCGGTGAAAGATCCCACTGGCGCCAACGTGCAGCTAGTCATCGGCGGGCTCACCGAGGACCCGGCGGATGCGCCCGGGCCGTTCGGCGTCTACCTGCTGGCGGCCAATCCCACGGTGCGACTTCTCACGGAACAGATGGGCCTGCAGTCGCGCACCACCCAGGACTGGACCTTTGCAGCGGCAGCTGGTGAGCGGCTGGAACTGCACATTGTCTTTGAACCGGGCGTAGGAAACAAGGCCAATCCGAACGAGGTCAAGTTTTATTCAGCGAAAAATCCCAGCTTTTTCCAGATCTCGAAGCAGGAACAGGTCCTCGATATTCTGCGGAATGTCACCACGAATCCTCCCGACCGGGTGAAGGAGTTTTCTTTCAAAGGCTCGGGCGGCAGCTTCGCGAAGTTATTTGACGGCACCGAAAAGGTTCTGAGCTGGGATAACATTGTCTGGATTAACCGGTCGGTTCTGCTGCCGTAAAACGAAATGGTGACGAAGTTAGTTTGCCTCGGAGTTCTGACGCTGGCAGCACTTGCGCAGGACATTCCAAACGGGATCAAGTACGATCTGACCGGATTGACCTACCCGCGGATAGGTCGTTTGGCCCGAGTGCAGGGAGTCGTCACGCTTAAACTGACTCCGAGCGAAACTGAATCGGAAATCGAACTGATAAGTGGGAACGTGCTTCTCGTCCGAGAACCAACTGACAACCTGGCAAAGTGGCGCACGAACCAGCCTGTGACTGTGAACTACATTTTCAAGCTGACCGATCCGGAAACCGCGATAGTGAGAGTCCCCAAGGGCGACGCTTTCGACCGGCTGATATTGCGGATGTTTCACTTGGCAACTTACACCGAAGAGAAGCAGTGTCTGCAATTATCAGGAAGCGATTTGTCACAGGTAACAGAGCCCAGAGTGGTTCAGCAATCGCCGCTGACGATGGAGGTCCGAGTCGCCGCGCCGACATCGTGCCTCATAACCGTATCCGGACTCTTGGCTTCCCGCTAGCCTTCAGCTAGCTCCAGGTGTACACTAACCTGAGGCCTGAGGGGCTTATGAAATCCACACGATTCTCGTTCTTCTTCAATTTCACGTTCACGCTAATGCTCCTCGTCGCTGCGGCCGGCTTGATGTTTTCGCAAAGCGGCGGGCAGCCGTCGCAGAACAAGCAGCCGGAAGCAAAAGGATTCGGCAAACAGAAGCCGCCCGAGCGGCCCGGGTCCATGGAGAAAATCGTGATCCACGGGAAATCGCTCGAAGGGAACCTGGAGGGCGATACGCCGGATCGCGACGTCTTCGTATACCTCCCGCCCAGCTATGCCAAGAATCGCAACCAGCGCTACCCGGTCGTGTACTTCCTGCATGGCTACCTCGCCTACGCCGAGACCTACGTCAACGCCATGTGGGCATCCGACGGCGCTGATAAGGATGTGGCGGCCGGCACCTCCAAAGAGATGATCATCGTATTCCCGGATTCCCACACCATTTACAACGGCAGCATGTACTCGAACTCGCCCACCACCGGCAATTGGGAAACGTTTATCACGGAGGACCTAATCAACTACATCGACAGCCACTACCGCACCATCGCCAGCCGCGAGAGCAGGGGCCTCGCCGGTCACTCCATGGGCGGCTACGGAACCTTGCGGATCGGCATGAAGTATCCGGAGGTTTACGCCGCCATTTACCCCATGAGCTCGTGCTGCCTAATGAACAATCAGTTCGCTGCTCGCGGCGGAGCGCCGGCCGCCAAGCAAGGCGACGCCAAAGCGTTCCCGCCACCCGATGCTGCCAAAAACAAAGGCGGACGAGGCGGCGGAGGCGGCGGCACGACTTTCGCGCTCGCTGCCGCGTGGTCACCTAATCCAAAGAATCCGCCGCAATTCTTCGACCTGCCGACCAAAGACGGCCAGGTGGTTCCCGAGATCGCCGCTAAGTGGATTGCGAATTCGCCGCTGGCAATGGTGGATCAGTACTCGTCGAATCTCAAGAAATATCACGCCTTCATGATGGACGTCGGGCTACAGGACGGCCTGGCCGCATCCAACAAGGAGTTGGACGAATCGCTCACGCGCCTGGGCGTTCCCCACACCTACGAAACCTACGAAGGCGACCACACCAATCACGTGAAAGATCGCTGGGAGCTCAAAGTACTGCCATTCTTCTCGAACAACCTGTCTTTCACGGGCCCAAAGAAGAAGTAGTCGACTGCCTCATAACTGGGGACAGCCCGCATGTTTCCGCCAGTCAGATGGATGACACGGGATCTTCGAGAGGCGAAAACATGTAGGCAGTCCCTTCAGCCCGCCAGCAGACGGAAGCGGCCATCGGACTCCAGGCGGTAACGGCGGCCGCGCCACGTGATCGTATTGCCGAAGAATCCGGCGATCCAGAAGCAGAAGCCGGCGAGGTCTTCGAGCGGCAGCAACAGCCAGTTCAGGCGCGTCCGGAGCACCAGTTCGGCTACCGTCCACGCCGCCATTCCGCGGAGCGCCAGCGTCACCGGCAGCACCGGCCACCATGACGGATTCCAGGCCGTCACCAGTAGCGCCAGCGGAACGGGCATCGTAAATAGCTGGCCCATGTAACCGGCCGGGCGCGAGCGGCGCGTACTGCGCGTCCACCGCAGCCGATGCGCGGCATTGTGCCGGAAATCCGAGCTGCCTATATGGTGCTCGATTACGTACGACGACAAGCTCACGCCGTGGCCGGCTTCGGCGGCGAATTTCCCCATCACGAAGTCCTCGGCCAGATAATCCTTCAACCGGTCGAAGCCGCCGATGGATTCGAGCGCGTGCCGGCGCGCGGCGATGGTCGGGCCTACCGCGAAGCGCATCCCCTCCAGCATTCGTGCGACCAGGATCCCGGCCAGGAAATCCGTGTTCATGCCGATCGCTTCGATCTTCGACCAGAAGCTGGTCGATCCAAAGTGCCCTGCCACGGCGCGGTAAGGACACGTGGCGACGCCCAGCTTCGGATCCTGAAACTCCGCCGCGATCGTCCGGAGCAGCGTCGGTGTCACGCGAATATCGCTATCGCTCATCACCACCAGGTCGTGCGCGCTCGCGGATAGCATCCGGCCCAGGCTAAAAACTTTCGCGTTCGGATAAGGCGGCTCGCCCGTGATCAGCAGGCGCGACTGCACCGCAGGGTACTCCTGCTGGAGCTTCTCGACCACTGGGACGGCGGGATCGTCAGCTTCGCGAACGGCGAACAGAATCTCGAAGGATGGATAATCCTGCTCGAAGAACGTCCGGAGGTTCGATTCCAGATCCGCATCGAGCCCCGACAGCGGCTTCAGAATGCTGACCGGTTCGGCGGATCGCAATTCGGGCGGCGGTACCGAAAGGTAGCGCAGCGCTGCGATCACCGTTAATCCCGAATACACCAGCGAGCCCGCAAGCAGAGCAAGCAGGATAACGGTCGGGATCATGCCGCTTGAATATCGGTTTGGGAAAAATCGTCGCCGGTGTATAGCAGGGGCAGTCCGCTTACAACTGCAAGCGCATACGACATGCAATCGCCGAAATTGAGCCCCGCGGGATGGCGGCCTTTGCCGTAGCGTAGAAAGGCGCTCACCGCTGCTTCGTAGTGCTCTTCAGTGAACGGAACGATCTCCGCGCTGATACTTCGCAAGAGTCCATGCAGAGTCGATCGAGCGTCTCTATGCCACCGTCCAGACAATACCATCGCAGTTTCAAACGCAACGGAAGCTCCAACAACGGTGCGATCAGCGCTGAGTGCTTTCCGCAATAATCGCTCATGTCCGGGTTCCTCCCTCAGGATCGCTACCAGCGCTGAAGAATCCACAATCATGAGTTACTCCGGGTATCCGTGGGGACCGATGCCAAGAATTTCCTCGCGCTCCTGCTTTGTCATGACCTTCCCCCGGTCTTCCGGCGGGATGTGCGGCCATACTTCTCGCTCCAAGTATTCCATGGTCCTCCGATATTTCTCCTCGGGACTCGGACCGAACTTCAATCGCGCCTTCCGCTCTTCCAATGCCCGCCGGATGGCCTCGGTCTTCGTCTCCCGAGCCATCTGCGCTACTTCCGTCGCCAGCCGCTCGACCTCGGGATTCTTGATATTCAGAGCCATGGTACCTCGTACACCATTATTCTACCATTACACCATTTGCCCGTGGTGTCGCTGCCCCATCGAATTAAGCTAAGCTAAAGGCTTGTGCCTCTATTACATGCAATTATTCTAGGGATCATTCAGGGTCTGACGGAGTTCCTGCCGGTCAGCAGCTCGGCGCACCTCGCGCTCATTCCGTGGCTTCTAGGCTGGGCCGATCAGGGCCTTAGCTTCGACATCGCCCTGCACGTGGGAACCGTACTGGCGGTGATCGTCTACTTCTTCCGGGACTGGGTCCAGGTCATCGCTCAGGGCTTCGGCTTGAAGTTCGGCGCCGACATGGAGATTCGCCGAAACCCGCGGCTGTTGTGGCTCCTGGTGCTCGGTTCGATTCCGGCCGGGATCGCCGGTCTGTTGGTAAAGGATCTGGCCGAGAACGTCTGGCGTAATAACCAATACCTGATCGGCAGCATGCTCATCTTGGTCGCCCTGTTCATGTGGTGGGCCGACCGCCAAGGCTCGCGCAACAAGGATCTGGGGAACGTAACGCCTGGAGATTCCCTCACCATCGGCGCGGCGCAGGCCCTGGCGCTGGTTCCCGGCGTTTCACGCAGCGGCATCACTATCTGCGCCGGGCTGCTGCGTCATCTCGATCGAGCGTCGGCGGCCCGCTTCTCCTTCCTGCTCGCGACCCCCGCCATCGCTGGCGCCGCCGCCAAGGACGCCTGGGATCTGATGCGTCACGGCGGCGGGATCCCGCACGACATGCGGACGGCGATGCTGGTAGGCATTCTGGTCAGCGCAGTGACCGGTGCCCTGACCATTCAGTTCTTCCTGAACTTCCTCCGGCGGCGATCCCTCGCCTTCTTCGTGTGGTACCGCGTGATTTTTGGCATAATAGTAATCGCTCTGGCCACCTTCTTCCGTTACCACGGAGGATGAGATTTTTAGGACCTACCCGCCACGCGCGGCTCAATGAAGCCGGCGCCGTGGCGTTTCTGATTGCGGGACTGTTCCTTTTCTTCAGTCTCATCTCCTACTATCCTCTGGATGCGTCCTGGAACACAGCGACGTCCGGCGCTAAACCCGTGAATCTCACTGGGTTAGTCGGGGCGGCTATAGCCGACGTCCTGTTGCAGGGGTTCGGTTTGGGCGCCTACGTATTCCCGATCCTGATCCTGATGCTGAGCTGGCGGTGGCTCCGCGGCTCCGAAATCGCCGCTCCCTGGGCCCGGCTGGCCGGCGGACTGGCCTGGGTGGGCGCCACCTGCACAGCTCTCGGCTTCCTCAGGGGTTGGCATCCGATTGTCCAGGCGATCCCCGCCGGTGGATTGATTGGTCTGGTGACGGCGGATTACGCGGTGTCAAAGATGAACCTCACCGGCGCTGTCCTGGTGACCGCTGCCGTGTGGATTCTTTCGCTGTACCTGATTTCGACCTTCGAGATGTCGCGAGTCCCCGCATGGTTCGAGCCCCCGGTTAACCTGGCGCTCGCGGGCTGGCAACGCTTGGCCGCATGGCGTACGCGATGGATCGAAAGCTCGCGTCGCCGGGCCGAGGAGAAGACCGCACGCCGGCAAGTTAGCGAAGCGCGTCCGGAAGAAGCCACACCAGCGTCAGAGCCCGAGACGGCCGTTATTATGGACCCGCTAAAACCGTCCGCAGCGGCAGCCGCGGCCGGCACTGCCGCTCCCCGGCCCGCTAAGGCACCCGCTTCGCCCGCGCTGGACGATATTCCGATCCGTGAGTTGGACCCCACGCCCGAGCCCTTACCTCGCGGAGCCGCTTTCATCGAGCCTCCGCCAGCCCCTGAGCCTGCGGCCAGCGCGCCCCGGCGGGAACTGCCGACGTCCAAGCCGCGCTTCGTGTTCCGGCTGCCCTCCACCGAACTCCTGCAGGAACACGTTGGCCGCGCCGCGTGGGACAGCCACGAGCTGAAGGAAACCGCCGCTCAGATCAAATCCAAGTTCGAGGAATTTAACGTCCACGGCTCGGTGGTCCAGATTAATCCCGGACCCGTCGTCACCACCTTCGAGTTCAAGCCCGAAGCGGGCGTGAAGTACTCACGCATCACTACGCTGACCGAAGACCTGTGCCTCGGTTTACAGGCCGAATCGATTCTTATCGAGCGCATTCCGGGCAAGCCGACCGTTGGCATCGAGGTTCCCAACACCAAGCGCGAAACCATCAGCCTGCGCCAGATTCTCGAGTCCGAGGAGTTCCTGAATTCCGCATCGATGCTTACAGTCGCTCTGGGCAAGGACATTAATGGGCGGATCAAGGTTGCAGCGCTCGAATCGATGCCCCACCTTTTGATCGCAGGATCCACCGGATCGGGCAAGAGCGTGATGCTGAACTCGCTGATCATGTCGATCCTGTACAAGGCCACGCCGGACCAGGTTCGCATGATCATGGTGGATCCCAAGCGCCTGGAATTCGGACCGTATGAAGGGATCCCGCACCTGCTGACGCCGGTGATCACCGATGCGCGCAAAGCGACCATTGCGCTGCGCAACGCGGTCCTCGAAATGGAACGCCGCCTGAAGCTGCTGGCCGGCCAGGGCGTCCGCAATATCGAGCAGTTCAACCGCAAGGTCCGGCAACTGGAAACCCAGCCGCGCAATCTATTCGAAGAAGAGCTGGAGCAGGAGGAGCTGGAGCACCTCCCTTACGTAATGATCATAATCGACGAATTGGCCGACCTGATGATGGTCGAGAGGGCCAATGTCGAAGAAAGCGTCACGCGGCTGGCGCAGATGGCGCGCGCCGTGGGCATGCACCTGGTACTGGCGACGCAGCGGCCGAGCGTGGACGTGATCACCGGCTTGATAAAGGCGAATTTCCCCTCGCGAATCAGCTTCCGCGTGGCTACGCGCGTCGATTCGCGAACGGTACTGGACGTGATGGGCGCCGAGCACCTGCTGGGCAAGGGTGACATGCTGTACCTGCCGCCGGGGTCATCGCGCCTGACCCGCGTCCATGGTTCTTTCGTCAGCGAGGCCGAAACCAATCGCGTCGTGGACTTCTGGAAGCAGCAGGCCCAGCCGGAGTACGACCAGACCTTCCTGATCGCGCCGCCCGCGGACGATGAAGAAGGCGAGGCCGAGCAAGTCGACGCGGTGGAAGATCCCTTGTACCAGGAAGCCGTTCGCGTGGTGTGCGAGATGGGCAAGGCGTCCACATCTACGCTGCAGCGCCGGCTCCGTCTCGGCTACGGGCGCGCGGCGCGAATTCTGGATATGATGCAGCGCGACGGGATCATCGGGCCGCCGGACGGCAGCCGTCCCCGCGACGTGCTGAAACGCCCGGATTGGCTCGAAGAGATCCAGGATCAAGTAAGATAGGTGTTTTGGACGCTATGTTTCGAATCGTTTTAGCGCTAGTGTGTCTGTTCGTCTCGGTCGAGGGCGCTTCCACTCCCCGACCCCTGGCCGATATCTCTGTCCCCACTCCTGATGGAAAATCCATTCGCCTGACCCAGTACCGTGGCAAGGTCATGGTGATCTCCTTGATCTCCAGCACCTGCGATCACTGTCTCGCCTCCATGGAACTGCTCGGCAAGTTTCAGAAGGAGTACGGTCCGCGAGGATTTCAGGCGTTTGCCGTCGCGGCCGACGATATGGCCGCGAAGATGGTGGGCCCTCTCACGCGTGTTCGGCAGCCGGGATTTCCCCTCGGCTACCTGGACCAGAACACCACCATGCAACTGTGCGATTTCAAACGCGACGATCACCCCTTCGTCCCCATGTACCTGTTCGTGGATAAAAAGGGAACCGTCCGCTTTCAGTACTCCGGGAACGAGGATTTCTTCAAGAGCGAAGAGAAGAACACCAGGATCCTGATCGAAGCCCTGCTAAAGCAATAGAAGCCCTGCTGAAGCAGTAGCCGTCAAACATCGAACTTGATTCCCTGAGCCAGCGGGAGCTCGCCCGACCAGTTCACCGTCACCGTCTGCCGCCGCATGTAGGCCTTCCAGGAATCGCTACCCGATTCGCGCCCGCCGCCCGTATCTTTTTCGCCGCCAAACGCGCCGCCGATTTCAGCGCCGCTGGTGCCGATGTTCACGTTGGCAATGCCGCAGTCGCTGCCGCGCGCGCTTAGAAACGTTTCCGCCGACACTAGGTTCGTGGTGAAGATCGCCGAGGAGAGTCCCTGAGGAACGTCGTTGTGCCAGGCGATGGCCTGCTCCAACTGATCGAATTCGATCAGGTACAACACCGGCGCGAAGAGCTCTTCTTTGAGCATCGCCATGCCTGGGTGGGCCTGGACTAGTGTCGGCTCGACGAAGCATCCCTGCAACCGTTTTCCGCCGGTCAGGATTTTCCCGCCCTGCTCCTGGATGGTCGCGAGTCCCCGCATCATGTTATCGACTGCCGCGCCATCGATCAGCGGACCCATGAGAATGCCGGAATCAAGTGGGTCGCCGATCCGCACCTGCCGGTACGCCGCGATCAGCTTTTCGGTGATCTTAGGAGCGATGCTCTTGTGCAGAAAGAGCCTGCGGATGGACGTACAGCGCTGCCCGGCCGTGCCGACGGCGCCGAACAGCACTGCGCGAACCACCAGGTCCGGATCGGCATCGTCCATCACGATCACCCCGTTGTTGCCGCCCAGCTCCAGCAGGGTCCGGCCCAGGCGCTCGGCCACCACTTGCGAGACATGCCGGCCCATGCGGGTGGATCCTGTGGCGCTGATCAGGGGAACGCGCCGGTCGCGGATGAGCCGCTCGCCGACAACATCGTCCTTCCCGATCACCAGGTTCAGCACGCCGTTCAGGCCGTATCGCTCCAGCACACGGTCGCAAATATTTTGCACCGCGATGGCGCACAGCGGCGTCTTGAGCGACGGCTTCCAGACGACCGTATCGCCGCATACCATCGCGATCAGTGCGTTCCAACTCCACACCGCGACCGGAAAGTTGAACGCGCTGATGACACCCACAACACCCAGCGGGTGCCACTGCTCATACATGCGGTGGCCGGGCCGCTCGCTGTGCATCGAAAGCCCGTAAAGCTGGCGCGACAGGCCGCTGGCGAAATCGGCGACGTCGATCATCTCCTGCACTTCGCCCTTGCCTTCCGCGAGGATTTTGCCGGTTTCGAGCGAAACCAGCTTTCCCAGATCGTCTTTGGCGCGGCGCAGCTCATCGCCAATCTGTCGGACGATCTCGCCGCGTTGGGGAGCCGGCACCAGCCGCCAACGTTCGAACATTTCGGCGGCTGTGGCCAAGATGCGCTCGTAATCTGCCTCGCCGGCCAGGCGCACGCGGCCGAGTTCTTCTCCGGTAGCGGGATTGTGAGAGGCGATAAAATCGCCGCTCGCTGCGGAACCGGTTTCGGCGATACCCAGGCCCGCCAATACTTCCTTCATGACTTCAATCCGTTGCGGATTTCGTATCCACTGTGGCGCGGATTTCAGCAATAAACTGATCCAGCGGCTTCGCCCCTAGATCGCCGTGCTTGCGATGCCGCACGGACACCGCGCCCGATTCGGCCTCGCGATCACCCACCACCAGCATGTACGGCACCTTCTGCAACTGGGCTTCGCGAATTTTGAGGTTGACCTTTTCCTTGCGATCGTCCAGATGCGCACGCAACCCGGCGGCTTCGAGCTTCGCGTGGACTGTCTTTGCGTAGTCCTGCTGACGGTCGGTAATCGGCATCACCACGGCCTGGACCGGTGCGAGCCACACCGGAAACGCGCCCGCATAGTGCTCGATCAACGTCCCGAAGAACCGCTCGATACTGCCGTAGAGCGCCCGATGGACCATCAGCGGCTGATGTCGCTTGCCGTCTTCGGCGACGTACTCGAGATTAAACCGGCGCGGCAGCGTAAAATCGAACTGCACCGTCGAAAGCTGCCATTTGCGCCCCAGCGCGTCCAGCAGCTTGACGTCGATCTTAGGCCCATAAAAGGCCGCTTCGTCCGGGATCACCGGAGCCTTGATGTTCAGCCGCTCCACGGCCCGTTTCAGCGCACTCTCAGCCAGCGCCCACTGGTCCGGCTCGCCGTCATATTTGCCGCTGGCTCCGCCATCCCACGTCGAAATCTCCGCGTCATACTGTTCGAACCCGAAAGTCTTCAGAACATCCAGTGCAAATTCGAGGCAGTTAACCACCTCATCCTCGATCTGCTCCGGAGTGCAGAAGATGTGCGCGTCGTCCTGCGTGAATCCTCGAACGCGCAGCAGTCCATGCATGGTCCCGCTACGCTCATAGCGATACACCGTGCCGAGCTCGCCCAGCCGCACCGGCAGCTCGCGATAGCTGCGCAGCTTGTCGCGATAGATCAGAATGTGGCCGGGGCAGTTCATGGGCTTCAGCCGATACTCAGCGTCGTCCAGCTCCATCCCCGCGAACATATTCTCGGCATAGTGACTGAGGTGCCCCGACGTCCGCCACAGATCGGCGCGCATTACGTGCGGCGTATACACCAGCGAATAGCCGCGCTTCAGGTACTGGTCGCGCATCCAGTCTTCGATTAGTTTGCGAATGATCCCGCCTTTGGGGTGATAGAAAATCAGCCCCGGACCGGCCAGATCCTGAATGCTGAACAGATCCAGCTCCTGACCGAGCTTGCGATGATCACGCTTCTTGGCCTCTTCCAGTTTGGCCAGGTACTCGTCAAGATCTTTTTTGCTGAAAAACGCCGTGCCGTAAATTCGCTGGAGCTGCTGATTCTTCTCGTTTCCCTTCCAGTAAGCGCCCGCGATCGAAAGCAGCTTGAACGCCTTCAGCTTCTTCGTGGACGGCACGTGCGGGCCGCGGCAGAAATCGATGAAGTCCGGTCCTAGCGTGTATTCCGAAAAAACATCGCCCGCGCGCTCCGTGATCAGCTCGACCTTCATGGGCTGGTCAGCGTAGAGCTTCAGTCCGTCCTCCTTGGGCGTGTATTTGCGCTCGTACGGCAGATCGCGCGCCTGGATCTCCCACATGCGCTTCTCGATCTTTTCAAGGTCCTCGGGCGTGAAGGGCGCGTCGCGCTGAAAATCATAGTAGAAGCCCGTCTCGATGGGCGGGCCGATGCCGAGCTTGGTTTCGGGAAACAGTTCCAGCACGGCCGCCGCCAGCAGGTGCGCGGTGGAGTGGCGGTACACTTCGAGCGATTCGGGATTCTTTGTGGTCAGGATCTCGAGCTTGGCGTCGTTCTCGAACGGCCGGGTCAGATCGTAAAGATTGCCGTCTACGCGCGCGACGATGGCGTCATCCGCCAGCCGGGGGCTGATGGACCGGGCTACATCTAGTGGCCGGGTTCCTGCCGGAACGCTCTGCACACTGCCGTCCGGAAGAGTGACCTGTATGTTGTCCATGGGTAATTTTCAGGTTATCAAA
>JAOAPR010000089.1 GCA_025463005.1 Bryobacterales bacterium
GCTCCGCGCCGCCCGCGCGAGGACGCGATGCCTTCGGATAGCATCGTCACGACCGAGTCGAACGCCGCCCGATCCAGATCACGATAGGGAGCCGCGCGGCGAACCAGCGCGAACAAATCATCTTCGGAAAATTCCTCGGAAGCCGCAGTCGCGACAATCTGCTGAGCCAGGATGTCGAGCGGAGCCCGTGGTATCTCTAGCCGGTCAAGCTCGCCGCGACAAATGGCCCGCACCAGCGCCGCACACTCGACCAACTCGTCTCGAGTCGTCGCGAAAAGCCGGCCTTTCGGCAGCGCTCCGACCCAGTGTCCCGCACGGCCGACCCTCTGCAACGCCACCGCGATCGAGCGCGGCGAACCGATCTGGCACACCAGATCCACGGTGCCGATATCGATCCCGAGCTCAAGGGAGGCGGTGGCCACCACTGCCCGGAGCTCGCCGTTTTTCAAGCGCTGTTCGGCCTGAAGCCGCAGAGCGCGCGAAAGGCTGCCGTGATGCGGCAGAACCGCGTTTTCGCCCAGCCTCTCCGCCAGCTTGTGGGCGACGCGCTCGGATAGACGGCGCGTGTTAACGAATACCAGCGTGGTCCGATGCTCTTGTGCCAGCGCAGCAATGCGATCGTAGACCTCGTCCCACATCTCCGTGCTGGCGACCGCACCCAGTTCGTCGCCGGGAACTTCCACTGCCAGATCCATGGCACGGCGATGCCCGACTTGAACGATGTGTGCCCGATCGCTCAGGAATCGCGCGACCTCTTCAATGGGGCTTACGGTCGCCGATAATCCGATTTTCTGAAGCGGCGCGCCCGTTAAAGCTTCCAACCTTGCGATCGAAAGCGCCAGGTGCGATCCGCGCTTGTCATCGGCCACCGCATGGATCTCGTCCACGATCAGCGTCCGTACGGACGAGAGCATTTTCCGCGGCCCTTCGGCCGTGAGCAGAATGTACAGTGATTCTGGCGTTGTTACTAAAATGTGGGGCGCTTCTTTGCCCATGCGCTGGCGTTCCGCGGCCGGCGTGTCGCCGGTGCGCACGGCTGCCCGAATCGGCGCGAGATCGATGCCCTCGGAAGCGGCCAGTTTCGCCACTCCTGCCAGCGGAATATCCAGGTTCTTGTGAATGTCGTTGCTCAGCGCCTTGAGCGGCGAGACGTAGAGAATCTGGGTTTGATTTGGCAGCTCGCCCTCGCGCGCCTGTCGCACCAGGGAGTCGATCGCTGTTAGAAATGCCGCCAGCGTCTTGCCGGAACCCGTGGGTGCGGAGATGAGCACATCGTGACCGGCCTGGATTTCCGGCCATCCCAGCCGCTGCGGCTCCGTGACGGTCGGGAACTTCTTTGCAAACCACTCCCTTATAAGCGGATCAAAGGTGACCAGAGGATCGGATGTGGCTAGCGGATCTTTCCCGGGCGGCACACTCCCATTATCGCAGGCGTTCTAACGCCGCCCGGATCACTTTCCGACCATATGCGGCATGTCTTTCTCATGCGCGCAAATCGCCTCGATCAGCTCGGTATCGGCAAGCAGATTGTAGGGAATGGTGATCGCCCATAGCTTGGTATACGCCTTCGGATCGTCGATCGTGATTGCGATTTCCATATGCCCGAAATCCTTGCGACGGACCCGCTCTGTGATATGGAGAGCGTCGGTGTGCGGATGCCCGCCATCGTCCAGCCAGGTTTCATCGTTGAAACCGATTGTGTCCACTACCATTGTGTCGCCATCCCACTTTCCGACCGAGTATCCGAGCCAGGTCGGTTCCCGCTCGTCCGGAAAAGTGCGGCCGTCGGTGAAAATCTGCCGGTAGTGATTAAAAGCCTCATACAAGACCGCGATTTCGCCCGGCGTCTGAATGAGCTTGAAAGGAATAGCGAGGGCCTCGTAGTCTGGCAATCCATGCGAGATACAGCGCTCCGAGGGGTGGCCCTTCCCGTTTTGCTCCTGGCGCTCTTTATAAACTGTCAGGGCCCAGGGCTGAAAGGGAATCTCGATTCCATCGGCAGCAATGTTGGCCAGGTACTTACCCGTCGACGCCACCCAGATACCGCTTAAGTCCGGTTTCCCATCCCGCATACGAGGAGTCGGGGCGGAGAGATTCGCCTTGCCGTCCTTGGTGCGCGGGATTCCGGGCGTGGGAACGTGCACCCATTGCGCCGCCGCTGGAACCGCCATCAGCACTGTGATTTGGAGAACTCGGTTCATCATGCCGCCTTACCTCCTCGGAGCGCGGTCAGGACGCGGCTCGGCGTGAGCGGATATTCGTTCATCCGCACTCCCGTGGCGTCGAAAAAAGCGTTGGCGATGGCTGCGGCGGCGGCCGCCATGACCTCTTCGCCCGCACCCGTCGATCTCTGATCCAGGCGCTGCACGACAATGGGCGTGACCTCGGGGCATTCGTCGAAGCGAAGAATCGGGTAACTCGCCCAATCGAGGCTGGTGACGCCTGATTGATCGAACTTCACTTCCTCTTTGAACATGCGGCTGGCAGTTTGGACCAACTGCCCGCTGATCTGGTTTTCGACGAAACCGGGATTCACCACCTGGCCGGCATCGATCGCGCCATAGAGGTGTTTCGCCACGACGCGGCCGCTATCCTTGTTGAGCTCGATCTCCGCGACTGCGGCGCCGTAGGATGTAAGATGCGTGCCGACCCCGATGCCCCTCCCCGTCACGATGTTCGCTCGCGACAAGTTTGCCGCCGCCTTGCGAGGCGTCCACTGGGCGGCCTGCGCCACGGCATTCAGAACGCCCAGCCATCGCGCATCCGTCATGTTGCGCCGGCGAAATTCGCAAGGATCTTGCTGCAACAGGTAGGCTAGCTGATCGATGGCCTGTTCGGACGCGAACGCAAATGAAAGATCGAGAGGTGAGCGCAACCATCCGCCCTTCAAGTACGCCGTCACAGGCAGCTTGTGATTCACCAGTCGAAGATTCGGGATGTCGTACATGCCGCCGCAAGCCAGCCGGTTGACGCCCTGGACGCCGCCACCGGGCCATTCCGACGTCGGAGTCCCGATCAACTGGGCGGAGGTTTCGGTGTTGCTCCAGCCATGCTGCCACCCCTGATACTCGTACGCGACGATCTTGCCGTTCGCGTCGGCCGCGGCCCGCACTTCGCCGACATGTGCCGGGCCATAGTTATCCCAGCCGTGCTCATCCCAGCGCATGAACTGCAAACGAACGGGCTTTCCAGCAAGCTGTGAAAGGAGCGCAGCGGCTTGCGCGGCATCGTCATAGCAACTGTGGCCGTAGGTGCCCGACCCTTCGTAATACTGGACGCGAATTTTTTCGGCAGGCATTCCCAGCAGACGCGACAGGCTGTTGCGCGTTCCGTAGACGTCTTGGGTCGAGCACATGACCAGCGCGGAATCGGCCTGCACGTCGGCTAGGGCGCAGTTCGGCCCGAAGGGCACGTGCGCCTGATAGGGACCCAGGCACGTCTGCGAAACGGTGTGCTCGGCTGTACTCAGGCCGGTGGCGACGTTTCCGCGTTCCAGCACGACGCTGTCTTCGGTCTTGGCGGAACGCATGTGCTCGTGCAGCCCGGCGTTCCCGGGAAGCGCGGGCGGCGTTTCCCAGGCGACCTTGAGTTGCTGCGCGGCGCGGACCGCGTCCCACTCGTTCTCCGCGACGACGCCCAGGAAATCGCCTTTGCGAACCACGCGCGCACCTGGAATCGCGCGAATGGTTCGTCGATGCTCGCGATCTTCGCGCCGGCTCCATACATCCGCTGGCCCCGTGGGCGGACCACGCGTCCATGCAGCATGCCGGGAACGCGTACGTATTGCATGTACGTGTATTGGGCGCTGACCTTGGCGGGAGTATCGTTGCGCGGAAAGCTCGTTCCGACGATCTTGTACTGCGCGGGTTGCTTCACCGGAGCCGATCCAGTGAAGGCGACGTTGAACGGTCTATCGCCAACTAGTTCGCCATAGCTCACCGAACGATTCGGACTGCCTGTCCCGGACACAACACCCTTCGATACGGTGAGGCGTTCCACGGGAGTGCTCAATTTCTCGGATGCGAGCTTCAGCAGCGCGAGCCGCGCCTCGGCAGCCGCCGTTCGGACCTGCGGCCCGCCACGATTGATCGACGCGCTGGAATATGTCCCACCCTGGTTGGGCGTGACATTGGTATCGAGCCGCACCGTTTCGATCTGGTTCATCTCGAGATCGAGCTCTTCGGCCGCGATCTGCAGCAGCGCGGTCGACGCGCCCTGCCCCAGTTCAGCGAAGCCTATATATACGGTGGCGGTGTTGTCGGCGTGGATCGCGAGCCAGGTGTCGACCTGCCGCGCATCGGGAGGACCAGGCTTAGTCCCGCGTTCCTGCGCGACCAAAGTTTCGCGCAAACTGAAACCGATGACGAGTGCGCCGCCGGTTTTCAAGAAATCGCGGCGAATCATCGCGCACCTCCGGCCATCGCGACCGACGCCCGCTGGATCGCCTTCATAATCCTCGGATACGTTCCGCACCTGCACAAATGACCGTTCATCGCGGTGCGGATCTGCGCTTCGGTGGGTCTCGGCGTTTTCGAGAGGAGCTCTGAGCTCTTGATGATCATTCCGTTGAAACAGTAGCCGCACTGGACAGCCTGTTCGTCGATCATCGCTTGCTGCACGGGATGCAGCGCGGGAACCTTCGCGAGCTTCTTTTGCGTCGCGTACCAGGCCGGTAAACCTTCCAGCGTGGTGATCGATTTCCCCTCGATCGCAGACAGCGGAGTCACGCACGATCGGGATTCGACGCCGTTCACCAGCACCGAACATGATCCGCACTGGGCCAGGCCGCAGCCGAATCGCGGGCCCTGGAGCTGCAGCTCATTCATCAATACATATAGAAGCGGCGTTTCTGGAGCGGCATTGACGGTCCACCACCGTTCGTTCACTCGGATCTGCATCTCTTGTGCCTCGCTGCCTATCAAGATTACCGTTCACCGGCCGCGTCCGCCACCGCCGCTCTGATTACGCTAGAATCGTCCCCAGAAACCGGATAGAAGCCAGTCCGGGAGGAGCGTAAAGCATGAACCCTCGTTGGTTTCGTTACGGCGCGCTGGCGTGCCTGATTACGATCTCGATCCTGGCCCAGAATCAACCACAGAATCCGGCCCCGGCGGCGCCGCAAACTACCCCGCAGTGGGCTTACGCGCTCAATCCGCCCGCAACACCAGGGGCTCCTCCGGCGGCACCCGCGGACGCTTCCCAGAAACATGTGCCCGGCAGCACAGTGGCTCTTACGATTCCGCAAACCCGTGATCTGTTTAATCCGCCGGATTGGTACCCCGACGATCATCCCTCGATGCCCGACGTGGTGGCGCATGGCCGCCGGCCGGACGTGCGCGCCTGCGGGTACTGCCATCTGCCCAACGGCCAAGGACGTCCTGAGAATGCCAGCCTCGCCGGACTGCCTGCCGGATACATCGCGCAGCAAATGGCCGATTACAAGAACGGGCTGCGCAAGAGTTCCGAGCCCAGAATGGGCCCGCCGTCCACTATGCTCGCGATCGGGAAAGCCGCCAACGACGCTGAGGTGAAGGCCGCGGCGGAATACTTCGCCAGCATCAAGCCGAAGCCGTGGATCAAGGTCATGGAAACCAAGATGGTCCCGAAGACGCACGTGTCCGGATGGATGTTCGTCGAAACCGAGGGCGCCGACAAGGGCATGGAGCCGATCGGCTCGCGCATTATCGAGATGCCCGTGGATCTGGAGCGTACCGAGCTCCGCGATTCGAAATCGAGTTTTATTGCCTACGCGCCCATTGGCAGCATCAAGAAAGGTGAAGCGCTGGTCACCACCGGCGGCGCGGGCAAGACCATCAAATGCAGCATCTGCCACGGCGCCGATCTGAAAGGCATCGGGAACGTACCGTCGATCTCGGGCCGTTCGCCCAGCTACATTGCGCGCCAGCTCTACGACATCCAGAACGGAAACCGCAATGGTCCCTGGACCCAGTTGATGAAGGAAGCCGTGTCCAAGCTGACGGTCGATGACATGGTAGCGATCACGGCTTATCTGGCGTCCCGCAATCCGTAACCTTTGGGAGGTTTTCCCGTGTTCATTCGTACGGCTATTGTTCTCGCGATTTCGGTTTCGATTGTGGCGGCCCAAAGCTCAAAGCCGCAGTCGAAGCAATGGACTCCGCCTCGCACCGCCGATGGGCAGCCCGATCTGCAAGGAGTCTGGACTAATGCCACCATCACGCCTTTCGAGCGTCCCGCGCAGCTTGCCGGAAAAGCCTTCCTGACGGAACAGGAAGCCGCGGAGTTGGAGAAGCAATCGGCCCAAAGTAAGGTCGACCGTCCTCCCACTGCGGGCGACGTCGGCAACTACAACCAGGTCTGGTTCGATTCCGGCACCAAGGTGGTTTCGACGCGTCAGACTTCGCTGGTTGTGGATCCGCCGGACGGGCGGGTCCCCGTGAAACCGGCTGCTGAGGCCAAGCGCGATTACGACCTGGCGCACCTGAGCGATTCCTACGAGCACATGAGCGTTTGGGATCGCTGCATCACCCGCGGCGTCCCAGGGCGGATGTTTCCGGCCGGATACAACAACGCCTATCAGATTCTGCAGAGTCCGGGATACGTGGTCATCATGTCGGAAATGATTCATGACGCCCGCGTGATCCCAATCGACGGAACAGTTGGGCGCCCGCATGCTCCGGCTGAGGTCCGCTCATGGGACGGGGACTCGCGCGCCCACTGGGATGGGAACACCCTGGTAGTCGATACCACTAACTTCAACGGCAAAGGCTGGATCGCCACCAGCGCCGCTACCGGACGAGTCAAGGGCATCCCGCAGAGTGAGGCTCTGCACGTGATCGAGCGATTCACTCGCACTGATCCGGGCACCGTCCAGTACGAAGTCACGGTGGACGATCCGAACGTGTACACCAAACCCTGGAAAGTATCGATCCCCTTGACTCGCGATGCCGAATACATCGTCTATGAGTATGCCTGCCATGAAGGGAATCAGGCGGTGGAGAACATCCTGCGTGGAGGCCGGGCGAAGGATCAAGCCGTGCGATGAGACGGATCTTTTTCTATAGCCCCGTTTTGCTTGTGGCCGCCGCGGCCGTCGGCAAAGTATCGCTTTCGAGAGCTCAGTCCACGCCTTCACATCCGCTCGTTACCGCGGCAGAATATCAGCGCTGGCAAACCGAGCTTTCCAATTGGGGGCGCTGGGGCAAAGACGACGAATTAGGCACCCTCAACCTCGTCACGCCCGCCAAACGCAAGCAGGCAGCCGCCCTGGTGAGGGAGGGGTTTTCAGTGTCGCTGGCCCGCGATGCCAGCGCGTCCAAAGAAATCGACAATCCTTGCCCCATCGAATGGGCCATGACCACGGACACGCCAGGAATGGTGATGGACCGGGTCGCGTATCCATGCATCCACGGCCCGGGCACGACGCACCTGGATTCGTTCGCGCACGTCTTCTTCGACGGCAAGATGTGGAACGGCTACCCCAAGAGCCTCGTAACGAAAGAAGCCGGCGCTACGAGAAGTTCCATCCTGACGATGAAGAACGGCATTGTGA
>JAOAPR010000130.1 GCA_025463005.1 Bryobacterales bacterium
CCGCAGTTTCGCCCGCCGTGTAGCTGGTCGGGGACTGCCTACCGATTTCGATAAAACGACCACCCCGCTCTCCCCCGCCGATTTCCAACCGCAGTTTCGCCCGCCGTGTAGCTGGTCGGGGACTGCCTACCGATTTCGATAAAAGTCCACCCCGCTGTCCGCAACATCTCCCCGAAATCGGCTGGCTGTCCCCCGCCGATTTCCAACCGCAGTTTCGCCCGCCGTGTAGCTGATCGGGGACTGCCCACCGATTTCGATGAACTACCGCCCGGCGGTCCGCAACATCTCCCCGAAATCGGCTGGCTGTCCCCGGCGATTTCCAACCGCAGTACCGCCCGCCGTGTACCTGGTCGGGGACTGCCTACCGATTTCGATAAACGACCACCCCTCTGTCCGCAACATCTCCCCGAAATCGGCTGGCTGCCCCCCGCCGATTTCCAACCGCAGTTTCGCCCGCCGTGTAGCTGGTCGGGGACTGCCCACCGATTTCGATAAACGACCACCCCGCGGTCCGTAACATCTCCCCGAAATCGGCTGGCTGTCCCCCGCCGATTTCCAACCGCAGTACCGCAGGTGATCTTGTCGCGCCCCCGTTTCAGCCCCCCCGCTATCATGGAAACTTGTGAGTGAAGCATTTGACGTAATCATTGTCGGCGGCGGGCACAACGGCCTGGTCACCGCAGCCTATCTGGCGCGAGCCGGGCGACGCGTGCTGGTCCTGGAATCGCGCGAACTGGTCGGCGGGTGCGCCGTCACAGAAGAAATCTGGCCCGGATATCGCGTTTCCACTGCCTCCTACCTCGCCAGCCTGATGCAGGAAAAAGTGGTGCGCGACCTGGAGCTGGAGCGTTTCGGCTACCGTGTCGATGCCAAGGATCCCGCCTTCTTTTCCCCTTTTCCCGACGGCACTCATCTGTTCATGTGGCAGGATCGCGCCAAGACGTTGGCCGAAATCGCAAAGTTCTCCGAGCGCGATGCGCAGGCGTATCCAAAGTACGAAGATCACCTCGAGCGTCTCGCCGTCGTCGCCGAATCATTGTTGCTCACAACGCCGCCAAATTTTCCACCATCCGGCGCCGGCGACTTTATCGATTATTTGAAACTACTCGGACGCCTGCGCGGGTTGTCGAAGACCGAGATGATCGGCCTGGTCAAGATCTTCACCCAGAGCGCCTCCGAGTTCTTGGACGAATGGTTCGAGTCCGAACAGCTCAAAGTCACGCTCGCCACCGACGGCGTAATCGGGGCCAACGGCGGCCCGCGCTCGCCCGGGACCGCGTATATTCTTCTGCACCACTGCATGGGTGGCGTCAACGGCCATCGTGGATTGTGGGGATTCGTGCGCGGCGGGATGGGAACCGTGTCGAACGCGATCGCCGATTCAGCTCGCAGCCGTGGCGCGCTCATCAGAACCAGCGCGCCCGTCGAGAAAATCCTGGTGCGCGACGGCCGGGTGTTCGGAGTCGTTCTAAAAGGTGGTGAAGAGATTCGCGCCGCCGTCGTGGCCAGCAACCTCGACCCGCACCGCACATTTCTGCAACTGATGGACTCCCGCGACCTACCCCCTGAGTTCGTCGATGGCATCCGCAAGTTCCGTTCTGAAGGAACTTCGCTCAAAATGAATTTGGCGTTAAGCGGCGTTCCGGAGTTCACCGCGCTGGCAGAAAATCCCGGCCCGCAGCACCGCGCGACGATGCATATCTGCCCCTCCGTCGAATACATCGAACGCGCCTGGGACGACGCCAAGTATGGACGGCCTTCGCGCTCACCCCTGATCGAGATGACCATGCCGACCATGTACGATCCCTCGCTCGCTCCGCCCGGCCATCACATCATGGGAATTTTTCTGCAATACGCGCCGTATACCCTGCGCGGCACCACCTGGGAGCAGGAGCGCGAGCCCTACACGGAACGGATTCTCGATGTCATCGAAGAATACTGTCCAAACATCCGATCAATCGTCGTAGAGCGCCAGACGCTCTCCCCGTTCGATCTCGAGCAGCGTTTCGGCATTACCGGCGGCAACATTTTCCACGGCGAAATGAGCCTGGACCAGATGTTCGTGCTGCGGCCGCTCGCGGGATGGGCGCGCTATCGTACGCCAGTCAGAGGCTTGTATCTGTGCGGCTCGGGCGCGCACCCCGGCGGCGGCGTCATGGGCGCTCCTGGACACAACGCGGCACGCGAAATCCTGCGGGATCGCTAAAGCTCCCGCGGTCGGTCAGCCGAATGAACTATAGTTAACTATGGGGATGAAACCGAGGCTAGCAGGTCCCGCTTCCCTTCCCGAAGTCCACGCCACCGTGCAGACGGTCTGGCCCACCGCGTTCCGACGCATGTTTGCCTTCGCCGGACCGGCTTACCTGGTCAGCGTTGGCTACATGGATCCGGGGAACTGGGCTACCGACCTCGAAGGCGGCGCCCGTTTCGGCTACCAGCTTCTGTGGGTCCTGGTGTTGTCCAACCTGATGGCGATCCTGCTCCAGACGCTTTCCGCCCGCCTGGGCATCGTCTCCGGACGCGATCTGGCCCAGGCTTGCCGCGAAGCTTATCCGCGCACCGTCTCAAACTCACTGTGGATTCTGTGCGAAATCGCCATCGCCGCCTGCGATCTCGCCGAGGTGCTCGGTGCTGCCATCGGCCTGAACCTTCTGTTCCATATCCCGCTGACCACGGGCGTTCTTCTGACGGCTCTGGACACGTTCCTGGTCCTGTGGCTTACCCGCTACGGCATCCGATTAGTGGAAGCGATCATCCTGTCGCTGGTCCTGGTGGTGACGGGATGCTTTCTCGTCGAGCTGTGGTTCGCCAAACCCGTGTTCAGCGAGGTCGTCTCCGGACTCGTGCCGCGCCTCAACGATGCCAGCCTCTATGTCGCCATCGGCATGCTGGGCGCGACCGTGATGCCGCATAACCTCTATCTGCATTCGGCCCTGGTGCAGACGCGCCGTATCGGCAAGACTCCCGAGGAAAAAAAGATCGCCTGCCGCTATAATTTCATCGATTCGTTCATCGCCTTGAACGGAGCTTTGATCGTAAACGCCTCCATCCTGGTGCTGGCCGCGGCCGTCTTTTTCAAAAGCGGCACGGTCGTGACCGAGATTCAACAGGCGCACGAGCTGCTCGCCCCGCTGCTGGGGACGGCCCTCGCCAGCGCGCTATTCGCTGTCGCGCTGTTGGCCAGCGGCCAGTCCTCGACGCTCACCGGAACCTACGCCGGGCAGATCGTCATGGAGGGATTCTTGAACTTGCGCGTGCGGCCCTGGCTTCGCCGTCTGATCACCCGCTCGGTGGCGATCATTCCCGCAGTGATCACCGTTTCCACTAGCGGCGATCAGGGCACTTACCGCCTGCTCATCCTGAGCCAGGTGATCCTGAGCATGCAGCTTCCTTTCGCCATCATTCCTCTCATCCGCTTCACCAGCGACCGCAGCCGCATGGGCGAGTTCGCCAACCGCACCTGGGTCAATATTCTGGCCTGGAGCTCGGCTGCGCTGATCATCGTGCTGAATTTCCGCCTGGCCGGCAACGCAATCGTTCCTTGGGTCCAGGAGGCGCCTTGGCGAGGCTCGTTCGTCATTCCAGTCGTGCTGGCCATCGTGGCTCTCCTCGGATGGGTGACGTTCGCCCGCCCGCATCCCCAGCCTGTTCCGGCACGCCATCCCGGCGCCGCCGTGGCGACCGATCTTCCGGCACCCAAGTACCGAACCATCTTAGTCCCGCTTGATCACTCCGACCGCGATCGCGCCGCGGTCGCTCATGCCGCCGCGATGGCGCGGCTCCACGGAGCCACCATTCATCTCCTGCACGTCGAAGAAGGAGCCACCAGCCAGTTGTTCGGGCCGCTCGCATCCACATCCGAAGTCTCCTCCGGTCAGGAGTACTTCGAAGACATCGTGAATTCGCTCAAGCGAAGCGGGCTCGAAACCGACCTCAGAATCGTCCATGGGCGAAGCCCCCGAGCGGAAATCGTGCGCGCGGCTCGGGCGCTCCAACCCGATCTGGTAGTGATGGGGGCACACGGGCACACCGGCGTGAAAGACCTGATCTTCGGCACCACCATTGACGGCGTTCGTCACGCCGTGTCCGCCGCGGTGCTGGTGGTTGCCGATCCGCCGGCGTGACTACGCTCGTGCGATCCAGGACGCCAGGTACGAAGGACAGTTGATCAGCTCAATCTGCTCCTTACTTTGCTGCGCCAGGAAGTCGAGACTCGCGCGGTCAGCCAGCGTGATCTCGCTCAGGTCGAGCGCTACGCGGCCTCGATGCCTGCGTGCGCGGTCAATCGCCCGGCGAAGTTCACCCAGCGAGTTCGCGTTCATCCTGCCGGCGAGCGTCAGCCTGACAATGCCCTCGGCATCCGGTTTGGACTCGATTTTCAACATCCCCGTTGAGTCCACTATGCCGACTTTGGCCCCCGCATTCGACTCCAATAAGTACAGCGAAAGGTTCGCCATACGGCATACGCGTAACTTTTCGCCCCCCTGAGTGGATTACTCTAAGCAGACGGCGGACCACACATGACTGCAGCGGATTTCCGGCGTCTCGCCCTCCGCCTCCCGGACGCAGCCGAAGGCTCCCATTTCGGACAGGCCGACTTCCGGGTCGGAGGAAAAATCTTCGCCACCCTGGCTTACGAAAAGTCGGGATCCGGCGTGCTCCTGCTCACTCCGGAGCAACAAGCCGGGATGGTCCAGGACGCGCCTGAAGTCTTCTCGCCAGTCCCAAATAAATGGGGCTCGCGTGGGGCCACGCTGGTACGCCTGGCAAACGTAACACCGGATATCCTGGAAGGCGCTTTGCGAACCGCCTGGACCAACCGGCAGCGTAAGTCGGCGAAACGGCGCGCGTAACTTTTTACTGCTTCCGGCGGATACTCTAAACGAGAGCTGGGCGTGACCAACGCGATGAGTCCGGACCAGGACGACCGCCTGCTGGTGGAAGCCGCGCAGCTCGATCCCGCACGTTTCGACGAGCTGTATGAGCGTAACTTCCATCGCGTCTACGCCTACGTCGTCCGCCGGGTCGCCGACCGGAACCAGGCCGAGGACCTGACGGCGGAGGTTTTCCGCGAAGCCCTGGCCGGCATTCGCAAGTTCGAATGGCGCGGCGTTCCGTTTATCGCCTGGCTTTTGCGGATCGCCTCGCGCGCCATCGCCGACCACTGGCAGCGCAGCGGCCGCGAATCGGGGAATCCGGCGCTTGATTCCGACCGGCCCGGTCCCGAGGAGATCGAACGAAGCGCCATGCTGTTCCAGTTGGTCGACCGCCTTCCGGAAGCGCAGTTCCGTGTGATTCATATGCGCTTCGTGGAACAGAAAAGCATCCGCGAAATTGCCGGCGAGCTCGGCCGCAGCGAGGGCGCGGTAAAGCAATTACAGCTCCGGGCCATTGAAAATCTCCGGGCTCAAATGGAGGGCGCTCATGCCTGACCACGCGCTCATCGAACAACTGGATCAAGCTATTAACATCCTCCTGTCCGGCGGGCAGCCGGCGGGCGACCCTGAGATGACCGCCTTGGCCGGGATCGCAGCCAGCCTGCGCGATCTACCCGACGAAGGCTTCCAGAAACGCTTGAAATTTGACCTGCAAAGGAGAGCAAATATGACTACTTCCGCCGTCGCCCCGATTCGTGAGGGTTTCCATACCATCACGCCCTATATCACCGTTCCCGATGGAGCCGAACTCATCGAGTTCCTCAAGAGCACCTTCGGAGCCGAGGAGCTACTCCGGCACCAATCGCCGGCAGGATTTCACGCCGAAGTTCGAATCGGCGACTCCATGCTCATGATCGGATCGGGAGAGTCCGTCCGAGGGCACGAGAAGATTGGCGCATTCCACGTCTACGTTCCGGATTGCGACGCTGTTTACGACCGCGCCATCGAGGCCGGAGCCACATCCATGGGCGCGCCGTCCGACCATCACTACGGCGAACGCGCCGGGTATGTGAAGGACTCCGCTGGGAACCACTGGTACATCGCGACGCATCTCGGCCCGACTCCCGCTCTCGAGAGTCTTTGGACCGTCACACCTTTTGTGCATCCGGCCCGCGTGCCGAAGTACATCGAATTCCTCGAGAGAGCCCTCGGGGCGACAAAACTGGCGCTCTACGAAGATTCCGAACGCGTGGTCTACGCCGCGGTTCGCATTGGAGATGCGGTGCTGGAGATGGGCGAACCGCACGATGCACCCGCGTCTCCACGCGCTGGCTTCTACTTGTACGTTGACGATTGCGATGCGGTGTACCGACGCGCGATCGAGGCCGGCGCGACCTCGCTCTGGCCTCCAACCGACCAGCCCTACGGCGACCGCACCGCGGGCGTCATGGATCCGTTCGGCTACCAGTGGTTCCCGGCCACCCATATCAAGGACGTGCGTTAACGGTCAAAAATCCAGATGCAGGATTCCGCGCTCCAGCGCGATGGTCACGGCGTGGGTGCGGTCGGATGCGTCCAGTTTCGCCAGGATGTTCTGGATATGCATCTTAATCGTCCCGCTCGCAGTGCCGAGCTGGTGGGCGATCTCTTTGTTCGCCATCCCCTTGGCCACAAAGCGCAAGACTTCTACTTCGCGCGGCGTCAGGGCCATCTGCGGGAAGTATTCGCTCAGACGCTCGGCCACTTCCGCCGGCATCAGACGTTTGCCGGCGTGCACCGTGCGGATCGCGCGCAGCACCTCCGTGTGAACCATCTCTTTCAAGATGTAGCCGCGAACGCCGGCTTCAATGGCGCGGTAGATGTCCTGATCGCCGTCGTAGCTCGTCAGCGCGATGATTTTGGTCTCGGGCGCTTCGCTCCGAATGATGCGGGTGGCCTCGATTCCGCTCATCTCCGGCATGCGCAGGTCCATCAGGATGACGTCCGGATGCAACTTTCGGAACTGGTCCACGGCTTCCTGGCCGCTGCCGGCCTCGCCCACCAGGACCACGTCGCTCTCATTAGCCAGGATGGAAGCGATGCCTTTTCGCACCAGTGGATGATCGTCGGCGCACAGAACACGGATGGACGTTTCCTCACTCATGACAGTGTTTCGGCCTTTTCCTTCTCCGTTTTCTCCACATGTGCCACGATGGTGCGCGCGGTTGGCAGCAGAACCGAAACAGTAGTGCCGTTGCCCGGTTCGCTCAGCAGTTTCAGATCCGCGCCGATCTGCGTAGCGCGTTCCTTCATACCGATGATTCCGTAATGACCCGGGCGCAGCGCGGCGCCGTCTTTTCCCAGCCCGGACCCGTCGTCATGCACCTTGAGATGGACCGCTTCGGGCGTCGATTCCAGCGCGACTTCGATGTTCCGCGCTCCGGAATGCTTCACCGAATTGGATACCGCCTCGCTGGCGATGCGCAGAAGGTTGTACTCTACTTCAGCCGGCAGTTTGCGCAGGCCTTTCTCCAGTTTGAGCTTCAGCCGGACGTCTTTGGTGTCGGTGATCTCGCGTGCCGCCGACCCGATAGCCGCGGTCAACCCGGATTCCGCATCGCGTGCGGCGCGCAGCCCCGCCACCGACTGGCGCGTTTCGCGCAGGCACGTCGCGGCATCGCGAATAATATCTTCGAGCGTTTCCCGCTCCTGCGGAGAGCGCAGGCGCCCAGCCAGCGCGTGCATCGCCATGGTGATTCCGGAGAAGCCTTGAATGAGCGTATCGTGCAGCTCGCGGGCGATGCGGCTGCGTTCGGCCAGGATCAGGTCGTAGCGCTCGCGCAATCGCCGGATGTGTAACTGATAAACCAGCCAGCCCAATGCCGCGATCATCGCCGCGACCAGTGGCCAGAACCAGGCCCGCTGATAAATATACGACGCCAGGGAAAACGCCACTGTGGCGCCTTGCTCGGTACAAACATTGTCCGCATTGCACGCCGTCACGCGGAATCGAAAGTTTCCAGGCGGCAGGTTGGTGTAAAACGCCTCGCGCCGGTTGCCCGCGTCGATCCAGTCCCGGTCGTATCCCTCCAGCATGTAGCGAAAACGCAAACGCGCCGGCAAGTAATACGCCAGACCCGCGTAGTTGAACTCGATGTTCTTCTGCCCGGGCGGCAATAGGCCGATCCGGTTCGGTGGCTCGCGGCGGCCGTTCACGATCGGGTTCTCAATCACCACCAGCGGCGGCGTAACTTCACGTTGCCAATGGTTCGGATCGAGCACAATCAATCCGCGAATCGTGGCGAACCACAGGCGGCCGTCGTGGGTCCTCGAAAGCACCGGTGCCACCCCGGATTGTCCTTCGATCACGCGCTGTGCATCGGTCGGACTATAGGTGAAGCTGCTAAATTTCTTGAGCCCGCCGGCCGCGAATTGACGCAACTCGCTGCGCGGCACGGAGAAGATTCCGCGGCTGCACGCCATCCACAGGCGATCCTGGTCGTCGCGCACGATCCCGTAGATTTCCCCGTCGTACAGACCGTCGCGGTTCTGAAAGCTGGTGATCTCCGTACCATTCAGTAAACGAAGCCCGCCGCCATTCAACCCCATCCACAGCAGGCCATCCATGTCACGATAGAGCGTGTTTACGGGGCGAATCGCACTCCCATTGAATGTGATCTCGCGGAATCCGCCGGCCACACCCTCAAAGACGCCGCGCTCGGTGGCCAGCACGATGTGTCCTTCGCGATTTTCGGATAATGCGACCACCGCGTCCCGCGGCGACCCCGGCGCGGTCTCGAACCGTCCGCCGCGAAATACCGCCAGGCCGTTTTGAGTCCCCGCCCACAGTACACCCGCGCGAGCCTGATACAGGGCCCGGATCAGGTTTCCCGGAAGACCTCGCCGGACGGTGTAGGTTTCGACGACGTGCCCGTCGCGCAACTGGTTCAGCCCGTTTTGAGTGCCCACCCACAGCGAGCCGCCGCGGTCCTCGGCCAGCGCGTACACGGTGTTGGATGCCAGCCCATCGCGTGTGTTCAACGACTGGAAACCCTGCCCGTCAAAGCGCGCCAGCCCGCTGTCCAAGGTGCCGGCCCAGACCACACCGGTGTGGTCTTCAAGCACCGGCCCAGCCTCATTACTGGGAAGTCCTTCGCTGATGGTATAGGGCACGCCGCGCCCATCCACGAACTGGTTCAAGCCGCGCTTGGTGCCGACCCACAGCGTCCCTTCACGATCTTCAAATACCGCGATCGCCGTGCTCTGCGACAGCCCGTCCTGTGGTCGAAAGCTGTCCAGGTTGCCGTCGCGCAGCCGGCTGAACCCGTTGCGAGTGCCGATCCAGATGGACCCGGCGGAGCCTTGCGCGAGCGAAAATACAAAATTGTCCGCCACGCCGTCCTTCACTCCGAACAGGTGCTGCTCGTTGCCCCGGATGCGGATCAGTCCGTCGCTGGTGCCGGCCCAGATCGTGTCCCCGGCGCACAGCAAAGCGCGTACCGATGCGGATCCGGGAATTCCCTTAAGCATGCGTGATGTGAACCGGCCGTCGCTCTGTACCTCGAGGCGCGGCCCATCGCCGCCCACCCACAAGTTACCGCTCGAATCGGAGCAGGCTGCCCGAACATTCTCAATCGTGAATCCAGACTCGGGATGAACCGCCTCAATTCGCGGCTCGCCGCTCGAAACGTCCATGCGGGCCAGTCCACTCTCGGTGCACACCCAGATTACGCCGTCGCGCGCCGGCGCCAGACACTGTATGGCATTGGACGGCAGCCCTTGCGCCGTCGTGAATTGCTTCACGCCGTCTGGTTCGAGCCGGTAAATGCCCGATTCACTGGACCCGAGCCACAGCGCTCCGCGTTGATCTTCGAGCGCGGCCCGGATCCACAGGTTCGCAGGGGCGCCCGGAATGATATCCTCGACCTGCTGGAAACGTACGCCATCGAAGCGCACCAGTCCGGTCTGCGTCGCCAGCCACAAGTAACCTTGGCGGGTCTGAAAGATCTGGACGATGGCCCCCTGGGGTAAGCCTTGTTGCGACTGCCAAATGCGGTGAACATACTGCGTGAGTCCGCGGTTCGGATCGAGTCCGAACGCGGTCTGGGGCAAGCCCAGCGTCGCCAGCAGCAGAAGGCCCGCCGCCGGTCCTGCTCGCCGCAACACGTTCCGGTGCATTTGCTTTTATTCTAGCGGTCCGAACTCTAGAATAGGACGCCGAAGCCGCCGGAGACTTCCGTCTGCCGCAGCCAGCCTTGCCTAAGCTCCAGGTTGAAGGGCTTGGGCGTGGTCGCCTGGCGGACATCCAGGCGCAGCCCGAACAGCGAAGTCACGCGCACTTTCAGGCCCCCTCCGTAGTTGACTCCGAACTTGTTGTCGCCTCCGCCGGAGGTGGCCGACGATCCTGGCGGCACGTAGTTCGCGAACATCACGCCTCCGGTAGCGAAGGGCCGGAAACGGGTACCCTCGTGCGTCGCATAAACCAGGAAATTGTAGCCGCCCTGATGGATCGCCATGCCCTGTTCCGTCCCCAAAATGTTCAATTTAGTGCGGCTGTAGGCGTACTGTACTTCGTGACCGAAGCGGCTCTCGGTGTTGAGATCCATTCTAAAACTGAAGCGGAAGCCGTCTTCCAGCTGCACGTCGTCTTTGGTACCGCCGCTGGTTAACACGGTGCCCAGTCCCTTATTCGAAAGGAGCGACTGCCCGCCGTTGAACCAGACTTCGAAAAATTGACCCCAGGCTGAACCGGCGCAAGCCAGGAACAGCACCATAGCAAGTTTTTTCATATCCTCTCAGATGCCCCTGATGAAAAAGAAGTTACACTTCATTCGGAAGGAACGGTGATCTGCCCCTCCAGGTATTTTACGGCGCGGCCGCCGATTCCTACGCGAGCGCCCCGATCCTCGCACCACAATTCACCGCCGCGCTGCGAAACCTGTCGCGCGAACAGTTTCTTTTTTCCGAGCCTCCGCGACCAATAAGGAATCAACGTGGTGTGGGCGCGGCCCGTCACCGGATCTTCCGCAATGCCGGCGCCTGGAGCAAAGAAGCGCGACACAAAATCGCAGTCCTCGCCCGGAGCCGTCGCGATCACCGCAAAACAGTCCACCCGGGCCAGCTTGGCCATATCAGGAGCCAACGCCCGGACCTGCGCCTCTTTCTCGAACACACACAGGCAGTCCGCCGCACGCAGGAATTCCGCGGGCCGTGCGCCCAGCGCGTCGATCAGCACGGCGTCATCGGTGCATTGGACGGCAGGGCGCGCAGGGAAATCCAGGATGTAAAGATCGCCTTCGCGCGCGACCACCAGCTCACCACTTTGCGATTCAAACGTTACTTTGGACCCCTCGGTTTCGCGGCGAAGTTCGAGAATCACGTAAGCCGTTGCCAGAGTCGCGTGGCCGCACAGGTCCACTTCCACCGAGGGCGTGAACCAACGCAGTCGATAGCGCCCGTTCTCGCGGACATAATAAGCCGTCTCCGACAAATTATTCTCAGCCGCGATCGCCTGAAGAGTTTCGTCTTTGAGCCATCGTTCCAGAGGGCACACCGCCGCTGGATTGCCGCGAAAGGGGGCGGCGGCGAAGGCGTCCACCTGATAAATAGGAATCTGCACGTTGTTCGAGAAGCGGTTAGTTGCCGGGCCTGGTCTGAAGGATTTTCAAGGTGCGCTCCAGTTGCTGGATCCGCTCCGCCTGCTGATCATTCGATTGCTTGAGCCGCGCAACCTCCGCCTCCAGCTCGTCCCGCCGCTGCTGGAGTTCCTTCAACTCATCCACATTTCCTTTGGCCGGAGGCGGCCCAAGAAAGCGCGATGCCTCCTGGACCTTCTTCCCATCAGCCCCTTCGACGCTCATCCGCACCTGAATGTCTCCGGTCTCACGCTTATAGGAGAACTTGCCAAGCGCCAGTTCGCGCGGCGCCAGGGGAATGGTCCGTGTATCCGGGCCATCGACGATCTCCAGCGCTCCGCGGACGGCGTTGGACACAGGTGCGGCGGCGCGGTTCCATTCGATATCCAGTTGCCCTTCCCGTTCCAGCACACCGAGCGCGATGCTTTCGTTCGCCGCACCAAATGGCAGGAAGCGTGTGGCGGCGACGACCAGGGCCGCGACAACGATCAACGCGGCCACCAGGCCGAACCACTTCTTGCCTGAAGATTTTGACTCGCGCTCCGGAATCGGGTCCCCGAACAACGACGTCAGTGGAGGCGAAGTCTCCGCCGAGCTCTGCGCGTAACGACGAGCATCCTCAGCGGGTACATTAACCGGGTTCGCGGCACGCGGGGTGCTCGCGCTGCGGTATTCCGGCGGTTTGCGCTCGGCAAACGATCCCCGATGGTCGAAAGCCGCCGCGAGCCGGTCCGGGAAGCTGAACTCCAGATAGCTCTGGCTCGCGCTTACTGTACCGTCAGGCTCACGCACAAAAAATCCGGCGCGCATGTTTCCGCCGCGGCTGGGCCGGACAACAAGGGTCACCTGCCAGGGCTCGCCGAAATACGTCGAAAAGATCTCCTGATCCGATTCGCTCAGGGTAATTTCGGTTCGCGTGTGCGATACATACCAACCCACGCATACCAACCCGTCTAATCGCGGATCCTGCAGATCCTGGCGAATCTGCTCCACCAGCGCCGCCCGGTCGCGCTCGGAAAGACGGAAAGCCGGACCGCTGGCGTGTTCGCAAGCCGCGGGACGAATCGCCATGATCCGTATGGTTTGCCCTTCGCGCACACCATACAGCAGGCCCCCCACTTCGATTCCGCCCCGCGACAGCTTCTGGAATCCCTCGGCGACCTCGTGCCGGACCTCCTCCACCACCACCAAGGAGTATTCAATGGTTACGGGGCTGGCCGCGACACTCCAGGTCCCGAACGTGACGTCGCTCATGATAAGGCCAATTCCGGCAACCAACCTCTATGAACAAACCTGTTTCAAAAAACCGGTTTGAATAAGTACCATTGTACGGAAAGCTAAAGGTTTCAGGTACGCTGGTGCCGCAAAGCGGCGGCGGACGAGCGAGCCCGGACCCTACATTCGTAGAGCCTTCAGCAGTTTAGCAGTAACCAGTGCGAAGTGTCCTGAGGTTGTAGGACTTTCGCACGGAATCCCGCCAACTAAACAGAACTCCTTGAAAACACGGCGACGCCCCGAAGTCATCCAGGAGTGATCCCGTTTTGTGCGACGGTATGCCCAGTACTTTCGGGCTTCTCGCAGGCCGAAGCGTAGGTGATATCCATTAGCTGGACCTGAACAAGCTGGCGTTGCCAAATATCAACCGGCGCAGGGAGCCATCGGGGGAAAGATGAAGACGTTTGAAATTATAGCCGCAGCCATATTGATACCAGCCGCCGCGCTGGCCGACACCATCAGCTCGCCAGGCGCTGCAATGGTCGCCGTTCCGCTGACCTTTCAGTCGACCACCGGGTCCAATAACGGCCAAGGCTCGCCGTTCTGGAATAACAACTCGCTGGACGGCCCCAACATGAATGGCGGCTACTTCTTGACGGGCACCAACGCCAGCGCGGGCATGACAAGCGACTACCTCGGCGCGGGAGGCGGCTTCGGGAATTACTTGTCGACGGGAAGCTCGGGGCTGGATGCGTCCACGAACTTCAGCTTTATACAGACGGCTCTGGCGGTAAGAATCACGTTGCTCTATACCAATGGGAGCGCTAATTACAGCGCCTACGGCACCGAAATCGGATTGTATAACGTTCAGAATCCGTCCCAGAAACAGGTGCTGTTCGCCCACGGCACGCTGTACAATCCCGCTGCGTTTTCGGGCGGCGTCTACAACAACAACGTATCGCCACAGTCGCCGTTCTCCGTGAACACTTGGGCGAACTATGGCATCTACGCCAACACGTGCGGATTTAATCCCAACGGAAGCATCTACTGCGATACGTATTACTCCAACACCGCCCTCGATCAGAGTAGCGAATCCGCCCGTCAGCACTTCGCGTTGTTTCAGAATGCGCAGAACCCGCAGACCTACTTCGTGGGATTCGAAGACACCCGCGGGTTGAATGCGACGGAAGGGTACGGCGATTTCAACGATGCGATGTTCCGCATCGAAACCACCACGGATTTCAGGACGGAAGTCATCCCCACTCCCGAACCCGCGACCTTCTCGATCATCGGGCTGGGATTAGTGGGACTCGGCTTGCTGCGGCGCTCGCGTCTTAAGAAATAGCCGACTAAGCGGAAGCTGCTCCACCGGCGGCGGTCCGGGCTGCCGTGAGTGCGGCCTGATAGTTGGGGGGATCGCCCACTTCCTTTACGTATTCCACGTAACGGATTAGGTTATTCTTGTCGACAACAAAGATCGCCCGGCTCAGTATGCGCAGGTCCTTGATGAGCGTCCCATAAGCCTCTCCAAAGGAACCGTCGCGGTGATCGGAAACCATTTTTACGTGGTCGACAGCAAAGGCGTCGCACCAGCGTTTCTGAGCAAAGGGAAGATCCATGCTGAAAGTGAAGATCTTGACGTCGGGCAGCTTCCCGGCTTCCTCATTGAACAGCTTCGTCTGCGCGTCGCAAACCGGTGTATCAAGTGACGGAACCACACTGAAAATCCGGACGCCGCTTCCGGTGCCCGCGAGATCCAGCGGCTTGAGTGAACCGTCGACCGCCTTGAAATCCGGGGCCTTCTGGCCCGGCGTCAGCTCCGGACCCAGCAGCGTCAGCGGATTTCCTTTGAGTGTTGTTGCTCCTGGTCTTTCCATAGACTCCTATTGTAGTAATTCCGCGAGAGCTCGTGTCTCAGTGACCGGCAACTTACAAGCGTAATTTTCGCAAACGTAAGCCGTCGCGAGACCATCCACGGCCGTCATCGCATCGGGAGCATGTTGCGCCTCGGACGCGCGCATAACCACGGCGTTGGGCAGAAAGCGTTTCCGGATCTCACGCAACATATTGGAAGATCCGGTGGGTGGCCCCGCGAGGACGATCTCCATCGGCTTGCCCATGGCGAACATCTGCGCCACCAGCATCTGGGGCAATCCGGCGCCGCCTGAAAGCATCCGCCCCGCGAACGATTCCAGGGTTCGATCCGCAGCGGCCCGGAAATCGTCTCTTTGGGTGATCCGAGCCAGCCGCAGCAGCGCGAGTGCCATGACCGAGTTCCCCGAGGGCTCCGCGCCGTCATAATCGTCCTTGAGCCGGAGCACCAGGTCGCTTTGATTCGCCGCCGAGCTGAAGAATCCACCGCCCTCCGTATCCTGAAACAGCGCGATCGCGCGTTCGGCAAGTTGCGACGCCCACTTCAGATCGGTCGGTTCGAAACTCGTTTCATATAAGTCCACAAGCGCGTTGATCAGGGACGCATAGTCGTCCAGAAACGCCTCGATGGCTGCGTCGCCGTCACGATACCGGCGCAGCAGCGTGGAATCAGCCTCGCGCCACAAGTGACGGTGCAGGAAATTGCGAGCTTCGCGGGCTGCCTCCGCGTAGCGCGGCTCGTCGAGAATCTGAGCGCCCTTGGCGAAAGCCGAAATCATCAGCCCGTTCCAGCCCGTCAGGATTTTATCGTCCAGATGCGGCCTGGGACGGCGCGATCGGATTTCCAGCAGCTTCGCCATGCCGGGAACGGGCTCTGTTAGATCGGACGCTTGATACAGAATATTGCGTCCAGTGAACTCTCCATGCGGATCCTCGTCCACATTGCCGTTCGCTTTCACGCCGAACCGTTGGGAGAAAATAGCCGCCTCCTTTTCGCCCAGAGCATCGACGATTTCCTGATGGCTCCATATGTAGAACGCGCCTTCGCTTTTTTCTTTCGGCCGGGCCGGGTCGACCGCGCTATCGGCATCCTCCGCGGAGTAGAATCCGCCTTCGGAATGCTTCAGATCGCGCAGAACATAGTCAAAGATGTCGCGCGCCACGTTCGCGTATTGCGCATCACCGGTGATCTGGTACGCCTCCAAATATGAGATCGCGAGCTGCGCCTGGTCATACAGCATTTTTTCGAAATGCGGAACGAACCAGTTTTCGTCCACCGAGTAGCGGTGAAATCCGCCGCCGAGCTGATCGTGCATCCCGCCCTTGGCCATCGCACGCAAGGTCACCAGCACCATTTCGCGGGCTTCCTCATTGCCGGTAGCGGCACCGTAGCGCAGCAGGAAATTGAGCACGCTAGGACGTGGAAACTTGGGCGCAGCGCCGAATCCGCCGAGCCGCGCGTCAAACGATCGACGAAAGGCGTGGAACGCGGAATCGAGCGTGGGCTGGCCGATGCCTCCACGGTTTCCACCGGCTTGGCTGTACTGTCGAAGCTGTTCGAGCACCTGCGTGCCGGACTGCTCGATTTTGTCGCGCTCGTCGCGCCAGGCGCGGGCCAGGCTTTGGAGAATCGTGGTGAATCCCGGACGTCCGTAGCGGGCGTCGGGCGGGAAATACG
>JAOAPR010000160.1 GCA_025463005.1 Bryobacterales bacterium
GGGCCGATCGTGGGACAGATGACCAATCCCTACCTCAAACGCCGGCAAGGAAAGGAGCGGGTGACGTACCCGCATGAGTCGCTTGTGCCGGTTTTGGAGCGGACTCTCGGAGTCCCGCTCTTTCAAGAGCAGTTGTTACGCATGGCGATGATTTGCGCAAACTTCACGGGAGGCGAAGCCGAAGAGCTCAGGCGCGCGCTCGGTCACAAGCGGTCCGAACAGCGCATGCGCCAGATTGAGACTAAGTTGCGGGCCGGCATGACTCAGAACGGCATTCCGGCCAATGCACAGGACAAGATCGTCCAGTTCGTCTCGTCCTTTGCTCTGTACGGGTTCCCGGAGTCACACTCCGCCAGCTTCGCTTTGCTGGCTTATGCGAGTGCATTTCTAAAAGTGCGTTACCTGGCGGCATTTACTTGCGGGCTGTTAAATTGCCAGCCGATGGGTTTCTACTCGCCGGCGACTCTGGTGAAAGACGCGCAACGGCACGGGCTGAAAGTGAGGCCGGTCGATATCACCTGCTCCGATTGGAATTGCACGCTTGAGAAAAAAGGCGCAGAAATTGTGCTGCGTTTAGGGCTGCGGTATGTGCGCGGCTTCCGACAAACTACAGCGGAGGCCGTGGTAGCAAGCCGCAGAGAGCGGTCTTTCAGGTCTATTGCTGATCTTACGGGTCGGGTGCCTCAACTCAGCAAATCAGACTTGAGAATGCTGGCTACCGTCGGCGCACTAAATCCGATTTCTGGACCAGGAGCTTCGGCGCATCGCCGCGATGCTCTGTGGCAGGTCCAGAAATATGGTTCGCGGGTTCCTGTTCTGCTCGAAGGCAATGTGGAGCAGGACCAGGCTTCGCCTCTGAAACAGATGGATACCGAGGAGAGGCTGATCGCGGACTACCACGGGACCGGCATGACCGTTGGTCCGCATCCCATGGCATACCGGCGCCAGGAATTGCGGCAAATGGGAATCGTGTCAGCCAGTGAACTCGGGAAGCTTGCGCATAATCGGCCGGCGATTGCTGCCGGCTGCGTAATTACGCGCCAGCGCCCTGGGACAGCTAAGGGCCTCATCTTCCTAACGTTGGAAGATGAGACTGGCCACGCTAACATCATCGTCATGCCCGACGTTTACAGCGCCGATCCTATTCCTGTGCTGCACGAACGATTCGTCCGCGTCGAGGGCATTGTGCAGAACCAGGATGGGATTGTTCACCTCAGGGCGCAGCGCATCTCGGCTCTTTCTGTAAGCGCAGCCGCTACGGTGTCGCACGACTTCCACTGATATGCGAAACGGATCCGCCCAATACGCCGCTCTTCTGCGTCACGAGCTTTGTGTTCGGAACGCCTCATACGCAGCGCTGCATCAATTGCCGCACGTGACCAGCTACGGCGAGATCCCAGTCGTCGTTTATCAACCGTTGCCATGCGGAACGAAGCATGGCAATTTCATTCCGGCCAGTTACAAGGCGCTTCAGCGTCGCCCGCAATGGAAACGAAGGTTCGAGAAAGTACACAGCCAGGCCGGCCGAGCATTTCCGAGAACGGATTGCGTTTCGAAGGAACTCGATTCCTCAATGAGTTCTGACGCCTTGTTGATGAACATATTCTGCTATCCAGGCGTCAGCAGAGGAAGAGAGTTCAGCTTAATGCTGGGCACTGAGATCGGCGATCTGCCAGAGTTCGGATTCAAGCCGCGCATCCCGTTAACTTCTGGATTCGTGGAGCGAACCGAAATCGATATGAAGCTAGGCCCCGTCCTGTTTGAGGCAAAACTCACCGAGTCAGACTTTCAATCTCAGAAGGCTGCAATCGTCGAAGGATATCGTGACCTGAAAGAGGTATTTGACTGCCGCAAATTGTCGCGTCTTGGCCGAGAGTATGTTTCTTACCAGCTGCTCCGGAATGTGCTCGCTGCATTCGCTCTCAACTTATCCTTTTGCGTGCTGCTCGATGCGCGGCGCCCCGATCTGCGCGAGCAGTGGTACGCCGTCATGACGTGCGTACGGTCGATGGACCTCAGAACGAGATGCAAAATTCTAACGTGGCAGGAGCTATCGGCAGCTTTGCCCCGCCGTTTGCAATGTTTTCTTGAACTGAAATATGGAATCGTCTCTTGAGCAGCTTGCGAGTCTCAGAATAATGTCTGAGCGGTTGCTGCAATTGGCACTTCCAACGCACAATCTGGGCCATCGTTCTCAGCGCGGTTTACTCGCGTGCTCACAGGGTATTTTTGCATCAGTCCGGAGTGGAACGGTTTGAGGCATTCGGCTACAAGTGTCGGGTTCGTCACCCCGGGATCCAACCACAGATCGTAATCTTCCCGCCTCAGAATCACGGGCATACGATTATGTACATCAGCGACCAGCGAGTTTGGCTTGGTAGTAAGGATCGTGCATGTTTCCAGGACCTCACCGCGGGCATCTCGCCACCGATCCCATAAACCAGCGAAAGCAAACACCGAGTCATCAATCATGCCAAAGCTGTAGGGCTGCTTCTCTTTCACCCCAACTCGCAACCATTCATAAAAGGCGTCTGCCGGAATCAGACAACGCCGCCGACTCATGGCGTCACGGAAGGCGGGCTTCTCCGCAGCCGTCTCCGACATCGCATTTATTGTCTTGGCCCCAATGGACCGGTCCTTAGCCCAATACGGAATCAGCCCCCACCCCACCAAACCAAAAGTGCGCTTGGGTTGCTTGTTGTCTTGGCGGACGATGGGGATCTGCTGAGTGGGTGCGATATTCCAACGCGGCGCCCAGGACACGTCATCTTCAAGTCCGAAGTGGTCTCGGATGTACCGCTCGCGCGCTGTTAGTCGGCATCGGCCGCACATAGAGCGCCAGTTTAACAGAGCCCCATGGGGTGTGTTGGGGGAGGAATACACGTTCACATTATTCTGAGGTCCGGAATAATATCGTTGATCCAGACGATTGTGCGAAAAATCATCCATGTCGATATGGACGCGTTTTACGCTTCTGTAGAGCAGCGGGACGATCCGCAACTTCGCGGCAAGCCAGTGATTGTCGCTTGGCAGGGCAGCCGATCCGTCGTGTGTGCTGCTTCGTACGAGGCCAGGGCTTTCGGCGTGCGTTCGGCCATGCCAGCAGTACGAGCGGAACGCTTGTGCCCGGGCGGGACTTTTGTCCCACCGGATTTCGTACGTTATCGGGCGGTTTCGCAGAGCGTGCGGGAGATCTTCAAACGCCACACGGACTTGATCGAACCATTGTCGCTGGACGAAGCGTACCTCGACGTTACCGAGAACAAAACCGGCCTGCTGACCGCTACACTAGTTGCGCGCACAATTCGTGAACAAATCCGCCAGGAACTGAACCTGACGGCCTCGGCGGGCGTGGCGACTAACAAGTTCTTGGCAAAACTCGCCTCTGACTGGCGTAAACCCGATGGGCTATTCGTTGTCCAACCAGATGACATAGATGCGTTTCTGCTTCCGCTGCCTGTTGGACGTCTGCCCGGTGTAGGCAAAGTGACGGGTGAGAAACTCGCGAAACGCGGAATTCAGACGGTTGGAGATCTGCGAGGGATAGAGTTACCGTCACTCGAAGCCGACTTCGGCAGCTATGGTGTCCGCTTATATGACCTCTCGCGGGGCGTGGACCGTAGTGAAGTCATCCCGGACAGGCCAACCAAATCGATATCCGTGGAGGATACTTTTGAACACGACGTACCGTTGGCAGAAACGAAGGTGATGATCCGCCGCCTTGCAGAGAAGCTTTGGTCCGCTTCGCGCAAGGAATCGCGTATCGCACGCACCGTGGTCCTCAAACTGAAAACCAGCGAGTTCAAAATACTCACGCGCAGCCACACATCCAGCTCTCCTCCCTCTTCTTGCGAGGAATTAACCGACATAGCTCTGGCGCTCCGCGAGCGAGTAGATCTCGGCCCGAAGCAACGTTTTCGGCTGGTTGGTGTCGGCTTGAGTAAGTTCCGCGAACCTGAAGATCCTCCTTCGCAGCCGGATCTTTTTGAGTGAAATTCACATTTGTGGTTACGCAGGCGCTTGGTGTGTCGTGGAGTGTGCCGTGCGCTTTGAGCTCAGATGCGCCATAGTGCACCCGCTCAACCGGACTTGCTCAAACGTCACGTTGGAAACTGACGACGATGGAGAGCAGCGTGCGTTGCGACGGCCGGACTCAATGATTCAGAGTCAACAAGCAACTCAGCCGCTGATCTCCGGCGTTGGCCCGCTTCAGCAACACCTTCGCGTCTGCCGCGCCAATATTGTCGTAGACCTCGCCAATTCTATCAAGCGAGCGTGCGTTCGGAACGGGCGTTGGCTGTGAAATAGTCGGTATGAAATACGCGGTCCCAAACCTTCAATGCAGACTGACGGTCACTAACTCTTGAGAGGCCATCCAACAGCTTCACTGCATCCCGCACTTGTTGAATGAAGAACCTTGGGCGCCCATCCTGTCCAGTTTTTGTTATGGTTTCATTTTGCAAAACCGGATGGAGGATCGAATATGAAAACCAAAATAGTGAGTAGGAGATGGCGGCCATCGTGTCACGGAGGCAGATATCATCCCTGCCTGGATTCGGTTTGAATGACTTGACCGCGAGAGCGGTAATCATGAACCCAGTTGCGGTCTGTTCTCGCCAACTGGGACGACTGTTGGCAAAGTCTTTCAGCAACCGAACAATACGCCTCAGCTGTCCGCCGTGGAGATTGTCCGCGCCATATCGTCTGGATTGCGCGTCAAACCATTCTGTGACTGCACGTGCGTCTGCGCGTTTCCATTTCGAACTTGCTAACTCAAAATAAGTTTCCTCACCGCTCCACCAGCCTGTCGTCCGAACCCTCCTATAAACAGGCATATCGACATGATAACCTTCCGAGTACCAGATCCTGACGCAGTGCCTCCGCACCTCGGGTCGTTGACTAAAACTACCGTCATCTACAGCGTTACAAATGAGTTCTCGGGCTTGCAGCGGTGTAAATTCCGCCCCCCGCGGACCTACAAGGCAGTCCTTATCAAAGTACACGCCGTCATCGATATCAAAGTCTCGTTCCTCCTTCCAAATCACCGTCTGCATTGCGTAGCTTCCTTGGGAACTGAAAAGATACGGCTGGCGAAATTCCAGTTGTCGCAAGCCTTCTTTGACACGACGGCGGTTCGCGTTACGAACCGCGCGCAGCTTGTCTAACTGCTTGCTCGACAAAAGAACTTGCTCGTTGTGATAGGCGCAGAGTTCCCCAGAACAATCGATCATAGTTTTGACTTTCCACCTTCCAGTAGGACGACAATTTCAGAGTCGCTGTGCAGTGAAACGTGTAAACCTCGCGGTGTGTCATCGGTGCCCGCAATGACGAGTAAGAAGGCATTCAACTGATGCCTTGACTTAGTGACGCATTCACGCATGCTTTGCAGGTCTTGGTAGGATGGCTTTGGCTTAGATTCGGGATGAGTGTGCCAGTCGCCCACATAGTGAAGTCCACGTTCAAATCGAACGTCGATTTCCTGTTGCTCCAACTTTCGGTCAGGCATGTACAGAAGCCGGAACCTCTTGTCGGTCGTCCGTGGTCCCGTAATGTCACTAACGACGATTTCGGTTCCAGTAATCACCGCGAAGAGCTGACCTCCCGCTTCGGGCTGCGATGTTCTGGTTTGTCGATGACGCCGAAGCCATTCGAGTACCTGATCCGTGAATGTCACGCTCTGGCTAGAAGAGCCCACTGGCAGAATCAGCAAGATGTGCCCCTCCCGCAACGCGGACATTCCGGATTCGGCGCCCAGCGGAGCGTCTTGGTGAGCTTCAAGTCGCGATCAACGCCAGTGATGGTCTCAAGCCATTTGTCGCTAAGCCGACCTCCCAGCCTGCTGATTGTTTTCTGATCGGTGGAATAGAGTCGGTGCACGGACCCCTCTAATTCGCCGCCAAGTGCCTCAAGAGCAACCGAGGAGATCATCGCGTTGGTCATTGCAAGCTCAACAGGACCATACGGCTGAAAAACACCGCCGCACGCGGGCTCCTGAAGCTGAGTCTCGTTATCCCATACACTCACGGAGAGGTCGCAGATGCCCGTATCGCTGAAGTGGCAACGCAGGCACCCATTTCGATTTGATAGCAGGACCGCATGGCCTGCAACCGCGTGCGGTTCCGTCCAGCCGAACAGAACCCTTGGGGTGGCTGATTCCAGATAAAGTTCGTTTAAAAAAGTATCTGTGGGCCAATCGCCGGTCACACAGATAATCAAATCCAAGTTGGCAATCGTGTCCTGATTGTCTCGTGCGAAGGTCTGGGCGGTGGTGCAAGAGCCTTTGATCTGATGGTGGGGAAACCGTGTTTGTAACAGTTCTGCGACCTCGAGCGCTTTGGACCTGCCCTGACTGTTTGCTCCCAAGATGTGTCGGCCCACATTGGCGAAAACGAGCTCTTCAGGGTCTATTAGCGTCAGGTCACCGACGCCAGCAGAAGCCAAGTGTTCGGCAACAAAACCACCAACAGAACCTATTCCAAACACCGCTACCTTTGAGCTTGTCAATTTGGTTGCCCTTTCATCGCGTCCTCGTCCATGGATCCAAACCCGATCGGCACGCTCCACCATGAAACGCTGCAAGCGAGATGCAGGACCGAAGTAACGAGCCAACGACAGGCTCTCTGGCACCTTCCCGCGCCTGAAGCCCCGATTCATTACTTCGGTCCGTCTTCCGAGAATGTTCGATGCGATCGGAGGCGATACTTCAACGCCCGCGAGTGCCGGTCCATTTTGGGTTGGCGCACAAATAATCACAACAAGCTGCTGGGCATCATCCAAAACCAATGGAGCCAAGAGATCTATCGCTCCGCTACACCGTTCTCGAATTAGTCGAAGCAGATCCGATGAATTGGCGGGATACTCAGCCGGAATCAGGGGAGTTGGCAAAACAATCATGAGGGCGTCTTCCGCTGAGAACTGAGTCTTGTTTCCCCGGTAGCTTCGCCTGATCCAGCCTTCAGCTTGCGCTGCAGAGTCAGCGATCAAATAATGGTTCGTTCCTCGCCAAACGACAATCGTCCGGCTCCCACTAAAACTGGAAAGCAAACTGAAGATCTTGGGTGAGGAGTTATCAACTGTGCGATTCCAATATGAAAGAAACTCGGAGCGGAAGTCTCCAGTCCTCAGTCCGCGAGAACACTCCTCAATGAGAGTCGCAGTTTCTCCGAGCAGTCGCTCGACAACAGAGATCGGATCGTACGGATTGTGTGTCGCGGAGTTCGGAAGAGAACAGACGACGCCGTCCATCTCGACATGGGGCCAATGCATGAAATGGTCGCGTGACACCGCGATCAAAGGACGAGTGCAAGGAAAGTCGAAACCGGCAAGAATGTCGATTCTTTGGTCAGGCTCGGCCTCGAACCCAACGGAAAAGCACCAACCGACGACCGGTGATCGAGCCGAGTATGCTTTTAGTTCATCTGACGTCAAGCGCCGTCCTCTTCCTAGCTGGTTGAGGCGGCTATCGATCAACTCTGCGGCCCGAGCAAACAGGTCTCGGGAAACAAGGTTAGGCAAAACGTCCTCCGCCCTCCTTGCGGACTGCGGATTGAGGCCCGGCCGCGGACGCAACCGACTTAAGTATTCCGGAAGTCACTATCGCAGGCGCTCCTGCAATGGTCTTGGTGTCATCTGTCGCTCGACTTGAGAAATACTCGGTAGAGAAGACCTTATCCCATGCCTTCAGGGCCTCTTTCCTAGAACATCCCGCCTCGTCCAGGACTGCCAGATCTGTAAGGGCGTCGTCTAGCTTCTCGCGAAAGAAGCGCAACTTAGGATCGTTGTCACCGGTCGAAATCGTTTCGTCCGGTGTCGTCGGGTGGTTCACCACAAGACTCGCGTTGAGACGGTCGCGGATAGCCGTCATGGTATGACGCAGGGAAGCATCTTCACGACCAGTATCCGCCTTGTAGCATTCGGTCACGAGTTTTGTAATCGCAAAGCCGCTGGCCATTTGGTTCTCCCAACTGGAACGGCTGTGCGAGAAGTTCTTAATGCATCTGGTGATCCGTCTCAGTTGGCGGCCGTTGGTCTCATCGGGGCTTTGCTTTTGGTTCTCGGCATTGAACCAGTCAGTTACCAGCCGGGCATCCGAGCGATTCCACTCTGAGCTAGCCAGCTCAAAGATTTCCTTATCGTTACCGAACAAGTCCTTCTCGATTCGGCGTCGATAGACCGGCATGTCGACGTGGTAGCCGGCGACATAAAAAATGCGCACGCAATTCTTTAGAACCTCGGGAGGCGTTGAGAAACTCTCGTCGTCCACGGCATCCCTCACCATCTTTCGTGCGTCAAGAGGGGACAACTCCGCACCCTTGGCGCCGACAAGGTCGTCCTTTTGGAAATAGACACCGTCATCAATGTCATATTTGTTGTCCCCATGTTGCACCATTGTCAGCATTGCATAGCTACCTTGTTTGCAATACATAAAGGGCTCCGGGTTCTTGTTTTTCTCGAGGCCGTTCTTCAGGCGATCTCGATTTGCGTCTCTTCTCTTGCGCATGGCGGTGCGCTCTGATTGCGGAAGAGTCACAGCGTCATTGTGATAGGCAAGCACATCATCCGAGCAGTTGATCACTGTTTCACCTCAGTCGTTTTATTAACGGCGTTTTCTGGACGTTCCGGTATTGCCTGGAAGAGAGCGTTCACAAGCACACCGTCAGAGTCATTAGAGTTTGCGCATCGGCTGTTTGTCATGTCAGCGTCTGTACGGGCCACCTGCACGAGGGCATCGGCAGCCTCATTTCGAGTGTCGTCAAGGTCAAGATACTGCATCATTGCGGCTGGCACCGCTTCGCGCGGGAATCGCACGATCCTGCAGGACCGCTTCAGGTGCTTGGCAAACATACGCGCCATCTGATCGAACGCGAACTCTTGCGCGTCGATTGCGATCGCGGCAGCATCTGCTCCGAACTTCCACTGAAGCAATCCTCTGTGCACATCCGTTTGTTTTATTGGAGTGCCCGCTGGCCGAGGACACGCTCCCAGCGAGAACACTTCGATGGGTTGATCTGCCGAGGCAAGCTCCAACGCGTCCAGCAGTCCAACCAAAACGGGGTTGTTGGCCCAGAGGCCCCCGTCGATAAAGGCGTTGTAGCCCGTGTCTCCGTCCGGAAAGCTGACGGCAGCGACGGAGCGAAAGATCGGAGCTGCGCTGGAGGCCAAGCAGACATCAACGAGGCGATATCGATCATCCCTGTGATTGCTGTTCGCCAAATGGGGCGTCTTAAAAACCCAACTGCGGTGGTTACTGAGATTGACCGCGGTAATTGCAACGGCAATTCCCCGACGCTGATAAAGATCACCCATCGTTTCTTTTTGGAAGCAGGTCGACAGAGCTTCCTCCAGGGCGGCGCTGCCCTTTTTGAGCGCTGACGGTCGCTTGTAAAGGTCTCTTGCTAGACCCACGCCCATGTTGCTGGGCAAACGACGAGGGAAAATAAGCTTGCCATTCTTTCGATAGAGGTCAACAACGTCCTGGAGGGGCACAGCTGCTGCAAGCGCGCAGGCCACGATCGCACCCGTGCTGGTTCCGACAATGAGATCGAATCCTTTCCCAACATCGAGCCGCCGCTTCTTTAGCCGCTGAGAAAAACCATCGGATACCGACGCCAAATACTGCGCGGTATAGATACCGCGCATTCCGCCGCCGTCCAAGCTCAGAACGCGAAATGGCGCCATTTCAACGACTCAATTCTTAAGTGCTCCAAACCATTGATCCAAAGCGACTTGACACTTGCTTTTTCAACCATGAGCATCTAGACTTACTAACGATGCAGATAGAGTACTCTGGTTTCGCTGTTGGTGTCAAATTAATACTTACCTGTGAAACAGGAGGCCCTCGATGACTCTTCTCCGTCTTGGGGCGCTGCTGAGGGAGCGACGGGGTGGTCGCGGAATCAGGGAGGTCGCCAAAGAAATAGGTATTAGCCCGGCCACCCTCACGCGAGTTGAAGGTGGCAGACTCCCCGATCTTTCCACCTTCCAAAGGATGTGCGCGTGGTTGAGAATCAATCCAAACGAGCTTTTGGATGTTCCGCTCGACGCACCCGAGATACCATCAACCGACGACCCATCGACTCCGGTAGCTGCCGTTCATCTGAAGGCCAGCAAAACACTGCCACCCGAAGCAGCGACGGATTTGGCGCAACTCATTGTGGTCGCACACCGGGAACTCGCACGCCGACCCCGAGGGCGCAGAACAGATGTTTCGTCGTGGCTTTAAGACCTGGGCTGAACAGACTTCTGCCCGAATCCGGCAGAAGCTGAACGCACTGCCATCGTCATCACTGGATCCGATGCAGCTTGCCGACATATTGGGGATAATAGTACTTACCCCCGACGATCTGAGCGAGCTGGGTGAAGACATCCGTCGCCGCCTCCTCAACGAGCATGGAGACAACTGGTCCGCAATAACCGTAACGGATGGACATGGCCACCTCATTGTTACGAATTCCTCGCATGCACATACTCGACGAAACAGTGACCTAGCTCACGAGCTAGCACACATCGTCTTGGGCCACGAGCCCTCAATGATGTTCATGAGCCCCAATAGCGGGCTTGCGTTGCGCACCTACAACGAGGATCAGGAACAGGAAGCGGATTGGCTGGCCGGGTGCCTCCTGTTGCCGCGTGATGCCCTATTGGCAATCAGGAGGAGACGACTATCGGATGAAGAGATTGGTTCAGAGTATGGGGTGAGCCCAGCAATGCTTAGGTTCCGACTGAATATTACAGGCGTGGATGTCCAACTCAGGCGAGCACGTGGCAGTCGCGGCTGAACCGACACCCGAATAGATCTTTCAAAACAGAGGAACTTCTGTCCTGATTCAGAGTCAGTCGTCCGGGAAGTTCGTGGACAATTATTCCGGTCCAGCTCTCTCTTGAAACCCGCTTCGGTGGGCCAGAGTGTTTCTTGCTTAACGGGCATTTATTACCATATACGCCTTTCGGCTAAGAACCGCTAACGCCGACTTAATTAACGTCTTTTAAGATTTACTCTTCGTCCGCTTACCTTTTGTCTTCGTTGATTTTTCCACCTCGTCTGCGATCCAGGCAGGCCGTGAAATAACGATTGCATCGATGATATTCGGCAGCTTCTTCAACCCCTGCCGTAAGTAATCGTGCTCGTGCGATCGCGCGCTGTCGTCCCAGATCACTGGGATGATCCCCGCGCAATCGTTGCCCATTGCGCCGTAGAGGCCAGTGTCCGACGAAATCTCGTCGATCACTTTCTGCATCGATTCTCCCGACCGTAGGAACTTGGCCTCGATGATGATTTTCATGGACGGAACATGAAGGTCCGCACGCGGACTCTTCTGGCCGATTTTCGCCAGATACTGTTCGTCGTCGAGGTCTGGGAAGATGGGTGCGAGCGTCGCCCACAGTAAATTCTGGACATGATATTCGTTGTCGATATGCCAGTGCCGCAGCGGAGCGTTTGCAGTCCGCGGCTTGGTTTCCCACGTCCATTTGCGCAGGCCTGCCGGAATGCGTTCAAGCAAATGTACGAGATCCGCCGCGGAAATCCGTCCAGGAACGGCAGTTGGCGCAGAGCGGATTACGTGCTCCAGGGCTGTGAGTCTGATTGCGGCGCGTTCGTAAGGGGTTTCGATTGCCGCTTCGCTGAGAATTGTCCTGAGCGCCTGCTCCTCTTCGTGTTCCGCCTGCTTTCCGGCACTTCTGGGCAAAATGCCCTTGGCGGCAAGCGCAACTAACACGTCGGCCGCCTGACCATTTGACACGGGAGGCAGGTTGATGGCGGCACCCGACACAGTGTCTGCAGCTCGGAACAAGTGACGTTGCCAGTCTTCCGTGCCGTCGAGTCCATGGATAGTGGTCAGGTAGCTGGTCAGCCACGCAACTATTTTCGTCGATAGCGTCTTGTCCGCGAGCGCCCGAGTCCCCAAGGCGACGCCAAGAATACCCACGGCGTCCGAGCAAAACGGCATCGGATTTCCGTCAACAAATGGCTGCCGCCCCGCAAGGCGCTCAAGCCCTTGCTTCAGCGTTCCCGCTATGTCCGCTCCGAGGAGTCCCGATTCACGGGCAAATCCGAGCGCCGCGACGGTTTGAAAATCCAGTTGCGCCCCGGCGTGCTGTGCGGCGGCGGAGGCAATGTGCTTTGCTTCCGCCTCATTCTCTTTCCGCCCGAGCATCCAATGTGCAAAGAGAATCGCCGGACCGGTCTGCGGACGATGCGCAAGAATGCGTAGCAGCGCTGAACGCGCATCGGAGAGCAAGAGACCCGATGCGTCACTCACAGGAACCACCGCGTTTTTCCGATGCGGCCAAGCATCACGTCGGGGTTCCATTTATCCAGCAGCGAGAGATGGCCGAGCGTTTTCGCAATGAGGGCGGAATACTGGATAGTCACGGGAACAGAGCCGGGCAGGAAAGTCCTCCATGAGTGGCAGGCGAACGCGAACACCTGCCGCGTCAGGTAGGTCATGTCCGTGAATGAAGAATCCTTGTGCAACGTAAGCAGTAGCGGGCTCGGCATCCCGTCCTCAGGGCGCTTGACTTCACTTGGCCCGGTCAGACAGAGCAACATATCGCGGTTGGAGAGCTGCAACGTGGATGCCCGCCGCGGCGCATATACTCCCTTGCTCCGCCTGGTTTCGTAGTCGAAAACGCCGTCCTGGCCGGTGTCAAAGATTAAATAAGGATGCTCGTCGCTCACCTGGAGAAAAGCGTATTCGACTTCGTAGTCACCCAACTCCCTCATCAGCGCTTTTACCGCCTTGATTTCGTCCTTATTGAAGCGCTTGAAGGAAGCATGAAAGACGAGGCGGACATGATCTTTCGGCTGCCAGTTCATGTCCTGCTGCACTTTGGAGATAGCCTTGCGAAGCGCATCCAAAAACGCGGCTTGATAACCGTCCATCGTTACAGCCCGCGACGTGTTCGTGAGATGGTAATTGCCGTCGCCGCTAAATACCGAGGTGATTCCGACATACCGCTCGCGGTCGCCGAACCGCCCCTCGGAAATATCGGCGCTGCCGAGGCCGATCACCAACTCGTGAGCGATGGTCGGATTTGCCTTCAGGAGCCAGGGAATGCCGTTGAGCTTGGCGTAGCTCGCAAGCGCCATGTTGTTGAGCGAGAACTGCAGATCCTTGTCCGGCTTCTGCGCGGTCTCAATCTCGAATTCCTGAACGGGGATCTGGTGCGCGAGAAAACTCTCCTTCGCAATGAAGTAAGGATTCTGATCAACGGCCAGGTCGTGGAAGCTCTCCTCGATCTGCACGAGCGCAAGGTCGCACTTGACCCCCGCCCCGTGCTTCTCCAGGGCTTGGCGGCAAGCCTCCTTATAGGAGCCCGGCTGGCGGTCTTCCGCGAGAAAAAACTCGTAGGTCACGTCCTGCAACGCGTATTTCCGGAGGAACCCTTTTTCAAAATATCTACGCTGCGGTTTGCCGCGGTAGCCAGGTGCCGGAGGCGGCAGCACGATGCCGTTGATGAACTTATGGAGGAATTGCTCCACGCTGCCTTTCTGCGCCTTCTGGCAGATGACACACAGCCGGGGACGGTTCGGGGTGAACACTTTCGACGTGTAAGGGCCATGCTCATTAAGCCCCTTGTCGTTCCACGTGTCGGTCTTTGAGCCGGTCTGGTCGAAGATGTAGGTTGGCTTGGGAGCGGGCTCGACCGCCGGAAACGACCGTGTCGCAGCCTGAGAGAGCAGCGGCCGGAACCTGAATGAGACGCCCGGTGCGAGAAAGTGCTGTTTAGACGCAAAGTGATCAACGAAGCTGGTGATCCGTTTCAGTTTTTCCGGGCCTGAGCGGAGATTTGCCCGTGCTTTCTCCAAAGCCTCCGCGATGCGCTCATAGCCGCCCTGAAACCTATACTTCAGATAGTCGGGAAAGGAACGCTTTTCGAGCCACACCGCATTTGCCTCAATGGCTTGCAGGTTGTCCCTGGCATCAGAAAGCTTGAGCATCTGCCCTTGGACCGCTTCGACTTTACCGACGAGCGCCGGGTGCGGAAGAATTCTCGGATCATGGTTCTTGGACTTGTGCTCCGCAACGTAATGTCCGGCCAAAGGAAATCCGTCTGCGGCCAATTCCGCCGCTGTGTGGTCGAGAATGCGGGTAGTCCTCACGTCGAAGACGGCTGCAATGAGTGGCTCGTGTTTGAAGAAATAGATTGGCCGGATGGCCATGTCATAGAGAAGCCGCACGCCCAGCCAGTCAGGACACGCGGTGCCCGCGGGAAGGCATGAATGCAGAATGTCTTCCTGCGAAATGAAGCGGATGGGGTCATAGTCAAGTACGGGGCGCGGCAGGCCCGCCAGATAGTTGATGAGTGCGTTGCGGATGAGAGACGCCGTGAGCCCCAAATTTTCCTTTAGGCGTATCTTCCGCGATTTCGTGCCGAGCTGCGGGGCATCGGCCTTCACAGCGACGCCTACGATTTCATCGGGCCCGTCGCGCCGGAACACGTGCGTCGCCCAGTGTTCGTTCCGCAGTTTCTTGAGCTGCTCATCGCCGTCTGCGCCGTAAGAGAAAACGCGGGCGTCTACTTCCTTATCCTCAAATTCAAGAGAAGAAAAGTTCAACACCAGGCCCGTAGCGGAACTCTTTCCCGGTTGGGGAGCTCGGTTATACGCCGGGCGTTGCGCGGTTGTCATCATGCTGCACTCCGTGAGGCAGCGTTCGCGCTGAGAAATGCCCTGATGCGTTTCTGAAGCGTGCGACCGCTACGAATCTCACATTCCCAAATAACCAGCGGTTTCCATCCCGCCGCACCGAGTGCCTCGATGTTCCTGACATCCCGCGCCTTATTGCGCTCAAGCTTCGGTCCCCAGTATGCGGCATTGGATTTTGGCGTGTGCGCAATCCTGCAGTCATGCGCGTGCCAGAAACATCCATGCACAAATATCACCTTCCGCCGTGAAACAAACACCAGATCCGGCTTTCCTGGAAGATCCTTTCGGTGCAGCCGGAACCGGAAACCCATCTGGTGAACAATGCTGCGCACCGCCAGCTCGGGAAGCATCCCCTTGCTGCAGATACGGCGCATGTTCTCACTGCGGTCCACGGCTTACAGCTCCGCAATGATGGCCTGCTCGTAGACCTTTGCGGGCGGCAGATTGCTGGGAGCGGTAAAGGCAAGCGCGACCTGGTCAATGGTCGTTGTGGACTGCCCGCCAAGTTCGAGCGCGCGGATCTGGCCGTCAGGCACAGCCGGGCCTACGTCGTAGCGCATTAAAGTCACTGAGCCCGCCTGCTGATGAATTTCCTCCAGCTTGCCGCCAAGCCGTTCCGCAATCTTGTTGTAGACCGGCGTGGGGCAGATGAAGAAGAGCCCTTTCTGGCATAGCGGTTCGCGTCTCAGCACATGGCCCTTGTAGATGATTTGCGGCAGAATGCGCTTGTTGACGTTCTCCCAGTTCGGGCCTGCCGTGCTGTTGCCCTTGAATGAGCTGCCTTCCAGATAAGCCTTACGTTCCGCACGGTAATTCCCTGTGGTGTCGATGGACTGAACCTCGATGGCGACAAACCCCAGCAGCTTTCCGGCGGCATCGGTGTGCGCCAGAATCCAGTCAACGAAATATGCGCCTACCTTTCCGCCGGCTTTTTTGGCGCGGCTTGGCAGGCGCAGTTCCTTGCCCCAGCGTTTTCCGAAGACGGCTATCGCGGGTTTGCCGGGATTTTTCGCGCGGTACGCGGCCACATCGCTTCCGGCAATCAGATCGATCCCCCTGCCGAACGCCTGTTCGGCAACATCCTTTAGCACCTTGTAGTCGTCCGCATAGAGCCGCACCGGACAGCAAATGACAGGCCCGCTTGTCATGGGCTTGAGCGTGCACATACCGCTGATCGTGCCGTCACTCAGCGTCTTAGTGCAGGTCTGTCCAAGAAACGGGCATTCCAGATTTTTCCGGGCCTTCTTCGCAGCGGACGATTGATCCGTTGGGCTATAACCGAAAAGCTCTGTGATGTTGCTAGCCATGCGCTGCTTCCACGAGAGACTCTGGAACGGCCTCATGGCTTTCGAGATGTGCGCGGATTTGAAGGGCTATGGCTTTCGCCATCAACACGGGAACCGCGTTACCCACCTGCTCGTACTGCGACACGCGCGGCCCAATGAACTTGTATGTATCGGGGAAAGACTGAAAACGTGCAGCTTCGCGTACCGTCAAGGAGCGTTCCTGATCCGGCAAAAAGACCGCGCCCCAATGCGGATCGCATTTTGTCATGACTGTACCGGCAAGGCCGTCATTCCGCAGTCGACCGTAGCGCTTCGTGTGATCGGACTTCCGCGCTCGCTGCATACCCTTCGGCAGCAAGCGGTGCGGAATGTCGCGCCATGATCCGCCGGGTTTAACGTACTTCATGCGCTCGATGTTCTGTTTCGCGAGCTTCGCACCGAAGTGATTGAAGGTTATACCCTCAGGATTCCTCATCATTCGCGCATAATCACTGTGCGGCTCCGTCGTATATCCGACAATCTCCGATCCCTCTCCCATCTCAAGCCGGGGAAGATCACCAATCGCTGCTCCAACCGTGACAGCCGGCAAGAGCCGCTGTTTGTCGGCACCGTCCAACCGGAATGTTAAAGTGCTACCGCCACGGAAATTTGCACGGCCTGTCGCGTAATGCGTCGGCTTTGGCGGCGCAATCTCCGAAAAACGCGAACCCAACAGGATCAGCCGCCAACGTTCTTGCGGTACTCCGTAGTGGGCAGCGAAGAGAATCTTTTCGGTAACGTGATAACCGTGTTCACCGAACTCCCGCACAATCTGACGGAAGACCTTTCCGTCCCCGAGCGAGAGCAGGCCAGGCACATTCTCGAAGAGAAATGCCTTTGGCTCGAATTCTTCGAGAAACCGCAGATAGTCCTTGAAAAGTTTGTTGCGCGGATCACTCAGAAAACGCTCCGGCGCGTTGATGGAGAATCCCTGGCACGGAGGCCCTCCGACCAGCACGTCGAGCGCGCCTTTTTTCAATCTAAGGCGCTTGCGTACCAGTGACGGGTTAGCATCTTCAATATCGCCGGCCTCGCTCCATGCGGCAGGATGGTTGAATGAGAATGTCTCAATCGCCTCGGGCATACAATCATTGGCGTACAGACAGCCATACCCCGCTTCGCGGAAGCCTTCTGTGATCCCGCCAGCTCCACAAAACAGATCAATCGTGGTCAGCGGGAACAATAGACTCTGTTCGGCAGGGGTCTCCATCTTGCGCGACGCGACCAGACGCAGCTGTACCCCTTTCGTCTTCATTGCTGCGCTCCTGCTCCCTGATTGAACAACGGCCACTTTTCTCCGATGTACTGCTCTGCCGCTTCCCTGACAACCCATGCTAGAGAAACTTTTTTCTGCTTGGCAATGATGTCGAGGGTCTCGTAAATATCCGCTGGAAAGCTGATTGACGCACGTACCGCCGCAGTGCTTTGGACTCTCGTCTTTTTCTTCTCTTTCCCGGCCTTGCCCTTCATCTTGCCCCGCTCCTCCGAGTGTTCACCACATTACACCACATCGGTGAAGCTTTAAACCATTACTTTGGGAGTCGCCTAACCGACCGCCAGTTCAATACGGTCTCCGCAAAACCTCAAAGATTGATTTGCAGGTAACCACTTGCGCACCAGAGGCTTGGGCATCGGCGTAAGCAGCAGCTAGTTGGGGGCAAAAACTGTTGGGATTTCGGTTCCAGAGCGGATGGGTGATGATTTCCACAACGTTGCCGCGCCGACCGGCGGGTACCCCGGCGAATGTCAGGAACTGCCATTGAGATTGGGACGTTACATAAGCAACGGCCGCTGACGCTGCCAATGGCTGCCAATACGGAATTGTGAAATCGATCACGGCGTTTGGATCAAGTGCAAGACGCGCGAGATCCAATCCGAGCCGCCAATCGAGAATATTGTGGAATGCTAGATTGCTGAAGTCACGTAGGCAATCAGGGCACGACGTTTGACACGCGCCTGCATGAAGCGGACCTACGAGTGGCGCATAAAAGCTTGGGTCACCTTGGCCAACAAGAAGCCTCAACAAGCTTTCGGCTTCGTCGGGCGTCCCCAGATGAGAGCTGTACCCAGCGCCATTCTCCAGACTGTCGGAGATGAAGATTTCTCCCCTCACTTCGGCATTAGCGTTCTGGACAACGCGCAACCCGACGTTGAGTTCGCGCTCATCAATGTCCAGCCGCTCAGCAGCTGCAGCCCTCCGAATCATAAAACCCAGCGAGTAAAGTGCGGCCCGGCCATTAACATCCACTGGCGAGTAGATGATCCCCAGAGGCCATGACTGAATTCCAAGTACCAGAACGTCTGTCGGTTTGATCGAGGCCAGCGCGCGCCTGTCCTGCCCAGCCGCTGTATTGATGGGCGGATTGTTTACGCCTACCTGTGTAAGGGCGTCGCGCGTTACCCATGTCTCTTCCTGGCTGAGCTTCTCGAAATCGAAACCGCTGCCCCCGTTGTCGTTCACAATGAAGATCGTTTCGACACCAGACCAAATACCGAAATTAGCCCTTGGGGTAAGCTGCTGAAGAGTTGCGCCCATTTTTGGCCGTGACGCGCGGGGCGTCCACTCGAACACGCCGTCAAAATCGCGGTCTCGGTTAAACAGGGTCCTGAAACCGAGAGGCTGAGACAGTTGAATCACTTCGTATCCCGGCTGCTGTTGGGGCGTCGCGAAGCAAACCGGACATGCCGCCGCCGGAGCCGTCTGTACGTCTACCGCCTGGCACCTTCGGCAGAACCCAATTGGCCGGGGCGGTCCGAGCGGGTTTGGCTGTTGAACGACCGCAGTCCCTTGCGGGCGGTAATTCACAACTCCAACCGAAGTGTGAATCAGGCCATCCTTAACAGTTTCCGCACCAGGAGCAAACTGGCTTATTGCCACATCCAAGTCCCGGTCAACAATGCCCTCCTCCGGCGGCCAGTCATAACCAGCGAACGGGCGTTGGTGGAAGAGATAGCGCACGCGCGTAGGGAATCCGAACATTGGCAGCAAACCCACATTGGCGAGGCGCTCACTGAGAGCGTCCTGTGGCAGCGTCGGATTGTTGGCTGCCGCCGTGATCCTTCCGATCAATTGTTGATTGACAAAATCAATCATCCCTTGCCGCAACGCGATCAGGTTCGGATGCGTGTATGCCAGGAGAACGTCGGTTATTTGAGAAATCGCCGCTTGATTATTCTGAATCCAGGTTGAGACCTGTTGCTCCGGGCTCAGGCTAGGGGGACCTCCAGCTTGAACTGGTGGTATCGGCTGATTCCATTGCGTTGCACCTCCGAACTCGCCATGAACACTGTCGCCCGTTTGCCCGCCGAATAAATTGAGCGCTTGAAACGCCTGCCTTAAAACCTCTTTGACGAGCACGCGTTGAATGATTGCCACGCGTTCAACGTCAACGTAAGGCTGTGGCGGCGGGTCCGCTGTGATACGTTGGGGCCGCTGAAAGTAGTAGTCGTCGTGGCTCCGGCCCCGGCAGAGTGTCAGGGCAACAGAGAGGCCAGCGCCGCGCCGTCCAGCCCGGCCGACCCGCTGTTGATAGTTAAAACGCATCGGCGGCATGTTCGCCATCATGACAGCGAGCAACCCACCAATATCCACGCCAGCCTCCATCGTCGTCGTCACGCTCAACAAATCGATCGGATCCGTATATTCGTTCTCCGAGCCCGGCAAAATGATGTCCTGAAAGAGCCTCTGGCGCTTGCGCCCGTCCGACTTATTCGTCTGTCCGGTCAGTTCCTCGCAGTTCAGGCGGAACACTCCCTGCGTCTGCGTCGCAAGATACGAGTAGTAGTCCGACACAAGGTGTGCAGCCGTCAGCCCTTGTGGCTGGCCCAGTGCGGTCAAGCAATCGGTGCACACGCCACCGGCGGGATGAAGATGAATTCGCCGGCATTGGGGGCATTCGTAGAAATGCGTGCCTGGCCGTGCAAGGCACAAGGTTTGTGATTGCAGCACGAACTGATTTAGGACGCCGGAGTTCGTCAGGTAGTTCATCACGTCAGCCTCGAACGCTGCCGTATTCAGGCCCCTAAGAATGGCAACTTGGCGCAAATAATTCCGCACGTAGGCGGGGAGATTCTGTGGTGGCGAAGCATCGTGTGAAGAAAGTTTCTTGCGCGAACCGAGGAGCCGGATGACGCCGTCGGCAGCTTCTTGCACGTTCTGGTCAGGCACGGGAAAACTGAGGCGGTCGGTCGTTGCGAATGCGATGCACAAGGACTCGAGACTCCGCTGCCCGGAAAAGACGGTGTCCATCAATTCCACCAGAGCTTCGTCCCGGATACGGGTCAGATGAAGCTGTTGATTGGCATTCAGCTGGCTATTTGGTTTTGAACTAGGAACCCCACCCGCTGGCCAGTTGAACAGAGTGCGCCAGTGGCCCGAATGGTTTACAGGATCTGTCCACAGCACATCCTGCGAATAACCGCCCGGATTTATGCCTCGCCTCAATAGTTGCGACGACACCTCGATGGACAGTTGTGATATTGCGTGTGGTCCTTGAGCGGCACGAAGTGCGATGCGCTGTGCAGCCTGCTGGCATGTCAGCGAAGGAAACGCTGGAGACGGCTGATGTGCCATTGGCCCTTGCGCCATTGAGAGAGTCGCGGCCTCGGACGGATAGGCTGCTGCATAGATATTCGCGGTAGCCTGCTCCTCCGCACTCAATGTCTGGCCGTTGAGTTGTGCGATAAACGCGAGGGCTCCTGCACCCAGATTCTGTAATCCGCCTGCAAGCGCTTGGCGGATAGAATCGAGATAATGCGCGAAGCGCATTCCGGCAGATAGCTTCGCCGCATCTTGACGGCTATCCGAGAAAACAACCAGCTTCCGTCCGCTCGGATTCTCATCACCAACCTCACGCAGCAAAACATCTGAAAGAACCTGCGCCAGCTTTTGAAAGCCTGTCCGTTGGGTCCGCACCGGTGATCCAATGCCCCTCCGCGCCCAATTCGTATCGCACCTCGGGCAGCGGGAGGGATACGCACGGCCTGCGCTCGGCGCGAGTCCTGGGGGAGGCGGATCAAAAATATCTCCGCCCGGCCCGTGCATCTGCGGAACCCGGTAAAGGTAGCCCCTCATCGCTTGTACATTCCCGCCGTGCGCGACCCGTCCTTCTCCGGGAACAAAAAACGCCGCTTGCCATTGCCGCTGCACAAGGTCCTGGCTCCATTGCTGAGTGGCCGGTTGCAATCCGTTTGGAGCGGGCCAGAACACCACATATCTCGCATAATCGCGGTCGAGCGAAGCCATATCGGGGGATGCTTCCAAATCCGGATGGTCGGGGCTCAAGTACCATTCGTTTGGGTTCACGCTCCCGCTCCGGTATCCGCCCAGAAAGACCTCTCCGCATGCTTCGCAATAGAGCAACTCGACGACTCTGGATCCGCATTGGCACGTGAGCGCCGGTGTGTAATGGAGTCGACCGACCGGGCATGCGAATGTCCGGGCCGGAGCAGCACTACAATGCGCGTCCGAACACGCCCACAGCCCTTGAAGATTTCTGAAGAACAAATGCACGCGCACCGGCAACAATGCGAGTTCCTGGGCGTTACGCGCTTCGCATATACCTCCGACCAACCCCTCAACGGCTGCTTCGCGCTCTGGCGGCGGAAGCGCCGGGAAAATCTGGTTGCCTATATCCCACGGAAACCGAGGCTGCGGAATTCCCCCGGCCCCTGTGGTACATCCAATCCGTAATCCGTCCGCCGCCTGAATGTGTTCCAGGCCTGTGTAGATAAACTCCTCAGCCGGAGTGCCAACCGGAACTGGCGGTGCTCCAACTGCGGCATGAAAAGTTTCGGCAATCGCTGGCAATTCGGTCGCTGGCGAGGTCCGCAGCCCCTGCCCCAAGTCACGCAAAGCGGCTGCATGAGCTCCCAGAGTTTGTGCTGACGCCGGATCAGGCATTACGGCGTTACCGCCAATGATCCGAAAATGGTTCCGGTTGCGGCCAAAGAATGCCTCCAGATAATCGAGGCCCGCCGCGTCACTCGTCAATGAAGCACTCGACGCGATGATACGCAGCTGATCCGAGTCCGGCCCCAAGCCCAGCCGGTCAAGCAACACACGGATGAGGTAAGCTACTTCGGTTCCCGGAGTGCCCCTGTACGTATGAAGCTCGTCCACGACAAGATGGAATAACCGGGAGCTGTTGCCTGCCAGCCATTGCCGCGTCGTGTCGAAAATTGGTAACTCCATGCTCCGCATGAGCATGATGTTCATCATCGAATAGTTGGTTATGAGGATGTCGGGTGGCTGATCTTGCATGTCCCAGCGCGACCACATCTCGCCCCCGTCCATGCGCGGAAAGAACCGCGCTGCGGGCGATCCCAACACCTGATGAGCCTCCTGCTCTATTGAGCGAAGTTCCTCCCGGAGCTTCGATGTCTTCGCGGAATTCCGCTCCCCTGGCACAGGAGTGCGCCCGGTGTACCGGCCGAAGTAGAATCGGTTGCCGCTGCGCCGCGTTTGCAGCCAGCCTCTGGCGTTGTCACTGTCCAGAACTGACCGCATCCGGCCAAGCTGATCCTCAACCAGCGCATTCAGGGGATAAAGAATGATTGCGCGCATTCCTGGCGGGCGCACTGCTGGGTTTTCGTGATTCCGTTGAGGAATACGCGGCAGCCACTTGTTTGACGTTTGATTCTGATGATGATTCCACCAGTCCCAGCGCGGATCACGGGGGCCCGGCTGTCCCCATCCCGCTGACTCGCGGATCAGCGCGGCAAGGATCGGCAAGAGAAAACACTCCGTCTTACCTGAACCCGTTCCGGTCGTCACAATAACGTCATTGCCGTTGACAACTGATTCCGCAAAGACCTGCTCTTGGTGTGCATACGGTACGCGGCTTGGCGGAAACAGCTCCAGCGTGACGAAATTGGCAAGGTCGGCGATGTCCGCTGCACTCCAAGAGGGTCCCAGAAGGGACTGAGCAATTCCTTGGAAGGTGTTGTTGCTCGATTGGTAAGCAGGAATCGGCTCGATCAATGGTTGGCGAAAGAGCCGCCCATCGGTGTTGAGTAAAGCGCGCCGTTCTCTGAGGAGGTCCGGGTAGCGGAGATCAAAAGGGCTATCGAGATAGCGCAGATACATCTCGCGCAAGTCATCAAAAAGGGTAAGAGGGTTGCTCATAATAAATCCTGCCCGAGAACCTCAGCGGCCAAACCTGCAACTTCTTCGGGAACATCGCAATATGTCAGCCTGGGACGCCTGTGGACAACGCTAGATAGAGGAGGGAAGCCGGAGCAAAGGATTAAAGCGCGCTCGGTCAAGAGCGGTGGGCGGAAGATAGCGAGCAAAGTGAGGCGGCGCTCCGCGAGGCTGTATCTCAGAACACGGCGCTGACGGCGTGACAAGACGTAGTATTTTCCAACCGACCCCGGCAGGCGGACCGTCTCGTCTTCTTCGCGTAAGAAGTATTGAGGCGTTTGGTAAAGAGTGCAACGGAACAAGCCCCGTGCCCCCGGCGCATTCGCTTCTTGAAGCGTAATCGTACGCCACTTCATCGCCTTTCTTTTAATCGTGAATTGCTTGACGTCCCAATCTTTGCCTCCAGACGGCAATGGTTCGCGCCTCAATCCTCTAAGCGAACCAATAGGCGGCAGATGGGAAAGCAAAGCTGTAGGCATGTCTGCCTGACAGAGAATGCCCTCGCTTTTCGCTAGTTCCATCAGAATGTCCGTATTTGAAGCGTGCACGCGAATGACATCCGGGCATTCCGTCTGAGAGCTCTGTTCCAGCGTCAATCCGCTGCCCGCCCGCGCGAAACGCTCCATCAGCTTTCGAGTCCGTGCTCCGCACAGAACGCCAGTGACTTTGCTGCCGTGATCGCATAACGCCAGAACCGGAGGCACAACGCGCCAGCCATCTTCGCAGCCTGCCACGTCGAATTCGACATGACCGAGCCGTTCAAGGTTGTAACGAACCCGCTGATGAAGTGGCAGGGAGACGTCTTCCTCGCCTTTCTCCGCAAATTCGGCCAAATCGAGCGTCTCGACTGCCGACCGGAACTGGACCCAAGATCCTTCGTTACGCGCTGACATCCACAAGAGCAATTCATTCGGGGTCATCGGCGGCCCCTCCAAATGCTCCGGGCCGTTTTCTTATACTCGCTCCAACGGGCAATTGATCCGGTCGAGGAATTCTCGATCCTCAGCCCTTTCCGCGACGCATCGAGTATCGCAATGCACCAGGCAAGCGGTCTCGTCGTGGTATTGCGCGGCATCGGCGGCTTATCGGCGAACTGAAGAATCCGGGAGGTTTTCTTGTTGCAGATCAGCGGCTGCGCAGGCAATGCCCACACGACATCAAAGGGAACGAACCCCTTCCAAACGGCAACGCCTCGGGATGAACAGCGGAAGATTTGACCGGGTTCGGCTCCGATTAGAAGCGGATTCGACATCGGGACCGCAAAGGCCTGTCTGGCGGCAGCTTCAGGCGGGAGCTGCACCAAAGGACCGCAAATCCCGGCTTGACCGAACTGGTAAGCAGGCCAAGCTTCCCATGAATCCGGCGGTTCCTCAATAGAGTAGGACCGAGAACGGGACAGGCCCTCGCAGTAAACGGAATGCTGTCCCGGAGCGCTATAGCCATCCGCTATGAGGGAGCCTTCCGACGTACCGTGGGCTTCTTTGCCATCGATCAACACTTTCATCGCGGCATTTGTCTGCCCAAACAACTTGATGTGCGGCGGATAACCCGCTAGCCAAACCGAATTACGCAAGCGCACGCCACCTTCAAATTCGATTTCAATATCCGCCGCGGGCTTAATAGCGAAAAACGTGTCGCTGGTGCCCACATCCAAAGCTATCGCCTTCACCGGCATTACGCTGCGGAACCCCGCCCAGCCAGGAGGTAGTCCAAGAGTTTCGTCCAGTTTCGTATATCCCTCGCAGCCCGCTTCTTTCAGAACTGCTTCTACTTCGTCAAATAATTCTGCGATGCACAGCACGACGTGGGAACGCCCCAAAGCGAGCCGCGCTGCGGAAACAAAACCGCTGGCCCGCGGATGAGCCGCGAGCACATAAACGTCACGTCCCTTCAAGAGCCATCGCGCGCGCCGCTGATCTGAGAGCAGCCCTTTCAATTCAAAACCCTGACGCAAATATTCGCTGGCATCGTCAAAGGCAAGGTCTTGATACCAATCCTCCTGAGCTACGAGGTGCAAAGACGCTCCGCCCAACTTCACCGCAACCTCGTCATCTAATTCGGTTGTGCGCCCTGGCAAGAAGGTGATGGCGCAAAAGCCGAATCGGTCAAAAGTCATGCGAATCCGGATTTCGCGCACCGCTCCTGAAACAGCTTCGCGCACTGTCTCACGATCCACGGGCCGCGTAGTGCCTTGGCGCGGCGGTCTTTGCACCGGCGGTCGATAACGCGGGGGAGTTTTGCGGGTTCCGTCGTCAAGCGGTTCGAATCCGGAAAGTTGCGCATTTACAGCGTCTCCATTTATTGGAGACAATTCCTCAGCAAGAACCGGGGCGGCCTCAGCAATCTCCGCCGTTGGCACAGCGTCATCGGCTTCACGATACTCACCCCGTATGGTGGTTGCAGTAACCGCATCGACTACAGGCTCCTCGGCTAAACCGGACACGACGACGTCCAGCATCTCAGGACCGTTTGCGGGCTTCTTGCTGTCACGCACTATTTCGCTTACCGGGATGGAAATGCTCTCGTCTAATTGTGCAGGCGACAATAGCTCCGCTGATCCAGCAAGGTCACTCGGGCCAACCTCGCCGCAATGGTTTGCGGGTAGGAGACATTCAATATCTTGTTGGGTTGACTTATCGCGTTGCTGCTGAAATTGGGGGGAAGTGTCTAAGTCAAGTAAGTCTCGCTGCTCCGGGTCCGATGCCCCCTTCAAATCCTCATCAGACTCCACTTGTCCCTGCACTAAATTCGGCCGGTCCGACGCACACTCAGCTTCAAGTATTCCCGCTTCGGTTTCGGCAGCAGCGATATTGTCAACGGACGGATTGCGTTCTAGACCTTGCGCGCCCGCCCGCGCTCCTGCCCGCCGCCTGAAATGCCAATAGACGAATGGCGATGCTATTATCAAGACTACGAGGAGGCCTATCATCTTTTTCTTGTTGTTATCGTCTTACGAGCGCCGCCTGGTTTCATATCGTTGTTAGCTCACTGGACCTCACGCCAAACCACCAAACAGCTCTTCAACCATCGCCAACAAGTGTAGTGATTTCAGCAACTTGTGTCGAGGCATCTTCAAACATACCTGAGTCTGATTTCTCTTCTTGTTATCGTCCTACGAGCCCTGCCCAGTTTTCATATAGCTTGTTACTCCTGGCTCACTGGACCTCGCGCCAAACTCATCGCGGACCTGCTCAGCATGCCGTAAGTGTGGCGTGCGCTTCGAGCCCGTACGCGCCAACTCGCGCTTTCTCAATACCTCTGTAAAGTGTTTCCGCGCGGGCTTGGTTGACGGTAAATCTTTGAAAAGAGTGTGAGAGCGGAAGGAATCGAACCTTCAACCTACTGACTAAGAGATAATGAAAGACCACTTTGTGGCTGGATTTACATCTTCTCGAGGTTGAAGTGTTCAATGGCAATAAGCAAGGGCAAGGATCTGCACTCCGCTCTCAAGTCTGACGAGGTCCGGAGTATAAGCGTGCAGGGACTTAAGATGGTGCTCCAGAGACTTCAATGGTCGAAGGACGAAATAGCATTTAGCTTACACGCGTCACCCAATACTTTCACGACGAGCGGACTTCAACTTACGGATGCCCTTTCGTACCTTGGCTTTCAGAGGCACCACTGTCCATTTCAGGCAGCTCGGGAAGGATACTGCGATTGGGTCGAAGAGACAGTTGACCTCAACCAAGTTGGGGAAACCGTCCTTGGCGTTCATCAGGCACTTTCCAGTGCTGAGCGGCACTTTAATGCCTGCGGATTGAGACTGCCTCAACCAGAGGGGTTTGGATTTTTCTTTGGCAAGGCGAGCTCGCGTTACGAAAACATCTCCAGGCCGTCCGGCAATGGCCACACGGCGCCGACGATTGAGGTCATGAAGACGTCTGAAGACGCGGGATTCTTGTACGCAATGACTTTCATTAAGGGCGGTGCCGAAAAAGGCTGGACGTTTCACTACCGCCCGAAGCACCCTCCCTTGTCGATCGAGGTTGAGGCTGCTTTCAATGTTCTCGGCTTGACTCGATTCCAGACTTGTCCGCAGTTCGATTTTGATCCCTGCTACTGGTCTTTTTATGGGTTCGTTCCTGACCGGGATGATTCCCCATGGAACATGAATACGGATCGAGTGCACAGTTATTTTGACGGTCACGCGGAACACTTCTCCCTCGGGTTGGAACAGCTGCTGGTCGCCCAGTCCATGGCCGAGCGATTAGGACGAAGTATTTTCCGGATGCCGGCGCCACCTTCTCAACGTGCTGCTACGGCCATTGAGCGCGCCATTTCGCGTCCCGAGAGATCATCGCGTGCCGAATCGACGAAATATCAATTTGACGTCGCTCTCTCTTTTGCTGGCAGCGAACGTCGAATCGCGGAGGAAATTGCCTTACGAATGAAAAGCGAGGGGTTTGCCGTTTTTTACGATTCGTTTTACCCCGAAGCGCTTTGGGGCAAGAACCTGGTGGAATTCTTTGACGACATATACCGAAAACAGGCGCGATATTGCGTGATGCTCATTTCGCCAGAATACCGCGACAGAATGTGGACCCAACATGAACGACGCAGCGCTCAGGCCCGCGCGCTCGAGGAGAGGGGCGGAGAATACATTTTACCGATCATTGTGGCCGCCGCGGAATTGCCCGGCATGCAACCGACTATGGGATATATAAACTTCTCCGACTATCCTGTCGAGCGTATTGCAGAAATTTTGAAGCAAAAACTGAACAGCTGAGGGCCAATTTTGCTGGGAATCACAAATTTTGGACTCGTCCTTTTGGGGATTTTCTGACTCCCTCTGTTACAATTTAGTTCACAGAGCAGGGACAGATGCTCTGGTCACGGTTTTCGCGTGGTGTCCATGGTGTCCGTTTCGCCCCGAATTTTGGATATATGGGGTAGAAACAGTTGAAAGAGGCGAAGCAGTTGACATCAGGGAAGTGTAGTAAAGATGCGGGTTTCCCACTAACCCGCTGAAAACAAGCTGGGGACGTAGTTCAGTTGGTTAGAACGCTGCCCCCTAACCGCTTTCATTTGTTTTCATCGGCTTAACCCACTTCCTGTCCAACTTCCTGTCCATAAAATCGTGACAACTGTTTCAATCCCCTCCATCCAGTTCCTTTATTTGACCGAATCAGCAACCAACGTTATCTTCGGCGCCGCCACGAGGAAAATATGGCGAGACCGAAGCAATACGCAGAACGAGTCAACGTAGTCAAATACATCAAGTCGGGCGCTGCCTGGCGGTTTGCCCCTGTCATCGAGAGAAACGGGAAAATTGTGCGTGACCATGTGCTCATTGCAGGCCACGACGAAGTGCTCCTCGAAGGCACCTATTATCTTGAGTGGCGAGTCGATCATCGACGGCAGCGCAAAGCCGTTTCAAACTTCCCCGATCTGGTCGACGAAGCACGCCGCAAGTCCATCGAACTGAACGCCAGGCGCGTTGGCGTGCTCGCGTCCCCCATAATGCCCCCACTGCCAGGCATTGCCGTCGCTCGGATGCGCGTGACGACCGCAATCGATACCTACCTTGATTTCGTCAAACATCATCGCGCCGATCGTACATACCTGACCTATCGCTATACGCTGGACAAGCTCCTTCGGCAATCATGCGCAACTCCGCATGTGGAGGATATTTCGCGGGAGGACATTTTGAAGTTCATGACAGACTGCTACAAACTCGGGCTTGGGGGTCGCACCGTGTATGACAAGTTGGTCGTTGTCTTGCAGATGTTCAAACGGTTTGGGAGAACCAAACTGATTGAACCGAACGACTGGCCTGACTACGTCGATAAAATCCGCCCTATCTATGAACCGGAGGAGATCCGGACACTGCTGCGCCGTGCCGTTGAAGATGAGGCAATCTTTCTCAAGTTCATGTTGGGATCGGGTTTCCGCGATCGCGAAGCGCAGCATGTTACCTGGCGCGACGTCGATTTTCGCAACAGCGTCGTGCGAGTCACGGCAAAGCCTGTCTGGGGCTTTAAGCCGAAAAACTGGGAGGAGCGCGCCGTGCCCTTACCGGCGACGTTGATCGAACAGCTGGGGGCCCTAAAGAGTAGACGAAAGGCGCTACCCGCGGATCTAGTCTTCCCCAATTCCAGAGGCAATCCGGACAGCGAGAACGACATGATCGTGAAGCGCGTTGCCGAGCGCGCAAAGCTGAACTGCGGCCAATGCCTCACCCGCCACGGCAATCGCTGTTCGCAAGGGCCTCACTGCCAGCATTTCTTCCTGCATAAATTCCGACACACTTTCGCGACGGAACACTTGCGCCACGGAATCGATATTCGCACCCTGCAGAACTGGATGGGTCACCGGGATATCAAGTCGACGATGGTCTACTTGAAGGGTGTCCAATCGAAGGATGCGCTGGCAAAGGTCAATGCTTCGCCAGCTCTCTTGCTCTTATCGCTTCGTCCCGGGCCTCCAATGCCTGAATGATCTTCGGTACAGCCAAGAGGGTGCTGTTCAATGGGCTGAACCGATCCATTGATCTTGTCATGCGTTATCTCCATCGTGCCTCGGAGTGTTTTACGCCAAACCTGGATTTCAATCAAAAACCAGCCGAATCGAACGCGATTTGACCGAAATGTCGATCAAGGGTAGGTTCACGATGCTCGAGCCGTGAAAACAGCTAGCGGGCACTAGGAGGGGCGATGTTTGCGTCACTCGAGGATGTCGATCGCGGTCTGCGCGGGACGGGCTACCTTGCAGACTCGATCGTCCACACAACGGTTTACCTCGCTGCAAAGCTGCATAAGCCGCTGTTGCTGGAAGGGCCTGCCGACAGCGGAAAGACCCAGTTGGCTTATGCAGTTGCGGATGCTGCGAATACTACGGTTGAGCGCTTGCAGTGCTATGAAGGAGTCAACGAGGAGAAGGCCATCGGCAAATTCGATGAGCCCTTGCAAAGACTCTGCGTTGAACTCAAGGCCAAGTCGCGCGACTTTGATTGGGAGTCAGTACGAACCGAGCTACACAGCCAGGCGTTCTCAGCGCCGGCCCTCTTTTGCGTGCGCTGCAACGAGATAGACCCTGTGTCCTGCTGATTGATGAGTTGGACAAGGTAGACCACGGGTTCGAGGCAATGTTGTTGCAGCTGTTGAGCGAATGGCGGTTGAGCATTCCCAAACTGGGCACGATTGAGGCCCGGAGCATTCCGTTTGTTGTGTTGACCTCGAATGAAGAGAGGCGCATCGGCGACCCCCTGCGCCGGCGCAGTTTCTACCTGCGTGTAGAACATCCCACTGCCGAGCGAGAGGCAGAAATTGTGGCGTTGAGGACTCCGGATTCGAGTCCAGAGTTTCACGCAGGAATGGCTGGACTGGCGAAAGCTCTGCGCGGCT
>JAOAPR010000163.1 GCA_025463005.1 Bryobacterales bacterium
TGGCTGTGAAGTAGCGCACGCACTCTTGCGTGCCGCGTCGAGACTCTTCTCGACGCCAGGGCTTTTATGTATCGACACAAGTGTCGATACGGCACGCAGGAGTGCGTGCGTCACGTCTACTTAAACGCCTTGAATAACCGGCCCAGCGGATCGTAAAACTCATCCACCACGCGCTCTTTGAGCGGAATGATGCCGTTGTCCGTAATCTTGATCTCTTCCGGACAGACCTTGGTGCAGCACTTGGTGATGTTGCAGTACCCGATGTTGTACTCGTCCTTCAGCTCCGGCAGCCGATTCCCGACATCGATCGGATTCATCTCCAGTTGCGCAACGTGGATCAGGAATCGCGGGCCGATGAACTCGTGATGCAGGTTGTGATCGCGCAAGACGTGGCACACGTCCTGGCACAGGAAGCATTCGATGCACTTGCGGAATTCCTGCGGACGATCGACGTCGGCCTGCTGCACGCGCCAGGTGCCGTCCGGTGCGTCCGGCTTGCGCGGCGTGAATTTCTTGATCTTTTTCTTTACTTCGTAGTTCCAGGAAACGTCCGTGACCAGGTCCTTCACGTGGGGAAACGTCTTCATCGGCTCGACCGTGACGGGCTCAGTCAGATCGAGCTGGTTCAGGCGCGTCATGCACATCAGGCGCGGTTTCCCGTTGATCTCCGCCGAGCACGATCCGCACTTGCCCGCCTTGCAGTTCCAGCGAACGGCCATGTCGGTGGCCTGCGCCGCCTGGATACGATGCACCACGTCCAGCACCACCATTCCCGCTTCGTATTCGGTGGTGTAGTCGACGAACTTTCCCTTGCCTCTCTCGCCACGCCAGATCTGGAAGGTCGCCGACGCCATTACTTCTGCTCCTCGATGATTTTTTTCATCTCGTCCGTCAGCGGGACCACCGGCATCCTTTCGATCCTGGCTCTCCCGTCCGGGCCTTTGACAACTCTCAGATTGTACTTGCCCCACTCCTCGCTCTTCTCCGGATAATCTAAGCGAAAATGGGCCCCGCGGCTCTCTTTCCGCTCCATGCAAGCAATGGTCACGATTTCAGAAATCGTCAACAGATTGTCCAGATCGAGCGCGGTGTGCCAGCCGGTATTGTACTCGCGATTTCCGCCGATGCCGGCGCGGGCCGCGCGGGCCTGCAATTTTGGGATCTCCTCCAACGCCTGCTGCATCTCCGGCTCCACGCGCACGATGCCCACCAGGTTCTGCATCATTTCCTGCAAGTCGCTTTGCACCGTGAACGGATTCTCGCCGGCAGGGCCGCGGTCGAAGGGTTCAAGCGCCCGCTTGGCTGTAGCGTCCACATCGGCCTGGTTGATCCTGCCGGGCCCGTTTTCTTTGGCGAACTTGGCGGCGAATTCGCCAGCGCGTTTGCCGAACACCAGCAGGTCTGAGAGCGAATTTCCGCCCAGGCGATTGGCTCCGTGCAATCCCGCCGCGCATTCACCCGCAGCGAATAACCCTGGAACCATCGACATCTGCGTATCGCCATCCACCTGCACGCCACCCATCACGTAGTGCACTGTCGGGCCGATTTCCATCGGCTCTTTCGTGATATCCAGGTCGGCGAGCTGCTTGAACTGGTGATACATGCTGGGCAGCTTTTTCTTGATGTGCTCCACGGAATTCGGAAGCTTTTCCTTGATCCAGGCGATATCCAGAAACACGCCGCCGTGCGGGGTGCCGCGGCCTTCCTTGACTTCGCGATTGATGCAGCGGGCCACATGATCGCGCGTGAGCAACTCCGGTGGACGCCGGGCATCCTTGTCACCCTGCGTGTAGCGCCAGCCCTCTTCCGGAGTGTCGGCGGTCTGGCTGCGGTAGTCCTCCGGAATATCGTCAAACATGAACCGCTTGCCTTGGTTGTTGCGCAGCACGCCGCCTTCGCCGCGAACACCCTCGGTCACCAGAATCCCTTTTACACTGGGAGGCCAGACCATTCCCGTGGGATGAAACTGGACAAATTCCATATCGAGCAACGCCGCCCCGGCATGAAAGGCGAGCGAGTGGCCATCGGCCGTGTATTCCCAACTGTTGCTGGTGACCTTGTAAGCGCGCCCGATGCCGCCCGTCGCCAGAATCACCGCCTTGGCATTAAATACGACGAATCGTCCCTTTTCGCGATCGTAGCCGAATGCACCCACGCAGCGTTCGCCGTCCTTAAGCAGCGTGAGTATGGTGTGTTCGGCGTGAACCTCGATGCCCTGATGCACGCCGTGGTCCTGCAGCGTGCGAATCATCTCGAGCCCGGTGCGATCGCCCACGTGCGCCAGGCGCGGATAGCGGTGCCCGCCGAAATTGCGCTGGATGATGCGGCCGTCCTTGGTCCGATCGAAGAGCGCGCCCCAGGCTTCCAGCTCCTTCACGCGGGCGGGAGCTTCCTGAGCGTGCAGCTCCGCCATTCTGCAGTTGTTCAGATATTGGCCGCCGCGCATCGTATCGGCGAAGTGGACGCGCCAATTGTCGCGTTCATCCACGTTGCCCATGGCTGCGGCCACGCCGCCTTCCGCCATCACCGTGTGTGCCTTGCCCAACAGAGATTTCGACACGACACCCGTCTTCGCGCCCACGCCCGAAGCTTCGATAGCAGCGCGCAATCCCGCGCCGCCCGCGCCGATCACCAGGACGTCGTATTCGTAAACCGGATAATCCGCCATGGCTTACAGGATCCTCCAGTCCGTCCAGACGCCTTTTGCGCACAGGCGGATGTAGAGATCCACGAAGCCGACGTAGTACATACTGATCCAGGCCCACAGCATGTGGCGCTGGTTGAGACCCGAAACGCAGTCGTAGCAGGATTTCCGCAATGGACTGTCGGACAGCACGTCTTTACGGCCGCCAATCAGGTGGCGCAGAGAGTGGCATCCGAACGTGTACAACCCCAGTAGGATCGGATTCAGAATCAGGATGATGGAACCGAGTCCGATGCCGAACTGCGTGCCCGGCCCGTTGGGACCGTCGAACCACAATCCTCTCCAGGCGTCATAGGCTAGGATCAAAATAAATACGATCCCGAGGTACAGGAAATAGCGGTGGACGTTCTGGAACAGCAGTGGCCACTTGCGCTCACCCCAATAGGTTTTGCGCGGCTCACCGACGGCACAGGAAGGCGGGTCGGCCCAAAAGCCTTTGTAATACGCGCCGCGATAGTAGTAGCAGGTGAAGCGAAATCCCAGCGGCACCCAGAGAATCAGGGTCGTCCCGAAAAACGGCGCGAAGGACGGCCACCACGCGGGCGCGTTCGTGGTCAGCAAGGGCGAAAACATCGGCGACAAATAGCTTGTGCCGGGGACTTCGTAACACGGCCGGCCGCCACAGTTGTAATTGATGATCGCGTAGTTCGCGTACGCGACGAATACCATGTAACCAAGGAAAATCAGCAGCGGCTCCAGCCACCATGCATCTTTGCGCATGTTACTACCGAAGCCGCCATTCTTTAGCGGAACGTCAATCGAGGACATTCTGTCTCCAGGGGATACCTCAGGAAATTTCAGGATAGCGTCCCCGAGCACCATTTCTCAACTTGGTATTCTCCGGAACATGGCTCGTGAAAAATCTCGCTGCTGGTGGGCGGAGGGCGGCGATCCGCTCTACACCACCTATCACGACAAGGAATGGGGCGTTCCCCTGCACGATGACCGTAAGTTGTTCGAGATGCTGGTGCTTGAAGGATTTCAGGCCGGCCTGAGCTGGATCACCATTCTGCGCAAGCGCGAGAACTTCCGCAAAGCATTTCGGGAGTTCGACCCGGAAGTCATCGTCCGTTTCAAGGAGCGCGATCTTGAGCGGCTGATGCAGGACGCGGGAATCGTTCGCAATCGGCTGAAAATAGAAGGTTCCGTGTTGAATGCCCGGGCCTTTCTCGCCGCCCGCGACGAGTTCGGATCCTTCGACCGCTTCATCTGGCAATTCACCGGAGGAAAGACCCTGCGAAATCCTAGCGGATTGACTCGGGAACGGATTCCCGCCAAGACGGCAGAGTCGGACCGCATGTCGAAAGAGCTCATCCGGCGCGGATTCAAGTTCGTCGGGTCGACCATCTGTTATGCGTTCATGCAGGGGATCGGGATCGTCGACGATCATGTCGAGGGCTGCTGGAAGTACAAAGCGCGCTAGGCCCGACGCAGTTGGACTACCGCTTCCAGGTGAAAGGTTTGCGGGAATAAATCCACCATCGCGAGCGATTCGATACGGTAGCCGGACAGCCCCGCCAGATCCCGCGCCAGCGTCGCAGGATCGCACGAGACAATCGTCACGCGCGGCGGTGCGAGCCGCAGCAAGTGCGCCACCACGTCCTTTCCCAATCCAGCGCGAGGCGGATCCGCCAGCACGAACTCGGGCGTGGCCTGCAGCGTGGCGAGATAATCCTCCACACGCGCCTGTTCCACCTTCGCGGCCGCCCCCGCGCGCGATGCGTTAAATTCCAGATCGTGCGCGGCGCTCGAGCCCGACTCGACCGCGGTCACCGAGCGGAATCTTCCCGCCATGGGCAAGGCGAACAGTCCCACGCCCGCGTATAAATCCAGCGCCGATTCCCCGCCCTGCTCAGGCAACGCCGCCTCTACCAGTTTCTCCACCAGGAACCGGTTCACCTGAAAAAACGATCGCGAACTCACGCGAAATGGGCCGAATGCAGTCGGGTAGTCAATCGCCTGTTTCGACTCGCACCAGTCGTAGAAACGCCGCGCCACAGCGTGTTCCGCCTCGATCACATTGATCTGAACATCGCTCTCGTTGGTAAAGATTTCGACCGAATGCACGAAACGCGGGAAACGGGGATCGCTCAGCCGCGCGCGCATCTCAGTCAGGGCCTGATTCAGGCGCGGCGAGCAGATCGGACACTCGCCTTCCACCGGAACCAGCTCATGGGAGCGCGCAGCCAGATATCCGATCTTCCCGCCGGCGATGTGAAACTGGGCCCGATTGCGGTAGCCAAGGGGCGGGCTGGCGATCACGCCAATCTCGCCCTCGAATTTAATCTTCCCGACCCGCTGCAACTGCTCCCGCAGGATCTCCACTTTACGGGCAACCTGGTACTCGTAGGGCGCGTGCTGATAGTGGCATCCGCCGCAAATGGTGAACAGCGGGCACGGCGGGTCGACGCGCTCCGGCGCGGGCGTGAGCACTTCCAGTAATCGAGCATGGACTTCGTCGTCCCCGACGTCGATCCGCACGGTTTCGCCGGGGAGAACATAGGGCACCAGCACAATCCGCCCGGCATGCTCCTGAGAGGCACCTTGCGGCGCTAATCGGGCCAGGCCTTCGCCGCCGTAAACCCACTTTTCTACGAGCACATCGTTTACGATAGGAATTCTCCCCGCCAAATGAAGAAACGTGTTTTATCCGGTATCCAGCCCACAGGCAGTCCGCACATTGGGAATTATCTGGGCGCACTGAAGAACTGGGCCAAGATTCAGTATGACTACGATAGCATCTACTGCATCGTTGACCTGCACGCCGTCACCACTTACCAGAATCCCGCCGAGCTAAGCGCCAAGATTCAGGAGCTGGCAGGCATCCTGCTCGCGATCGGAATTGACAAGAACTCCCTGGTGCTGCAGTCAAGGGTCCCCGAGCATGCCGAGCTGGCTTGGCTGCTCACCTGCGTGACTCCGGTCGGATGGCTGGAGCGGATGACGCAGTACAAGGCCAAATCCGAGGCGCAGGAAAGCATCGGCGACGGCCTGTTGCAGTATCCCGTGCTGATGGCCGCCGACATTCTGCTGTACCAGGCCGATGTGGTCCCGGTCGGCGATGACCAGAGGCAGCATGTCGAGCTGACCCGCGACATCGCCCAGCGCTTCAACTCGCTCTATCCGGAACACGGCGAAACGTTCACGATGCCCGCGACACATCTGCCCACGGTCGGCGCGCGGATCATGGGCCTGGACGATCCGGAAAAGAAGATGAGTAAGTCGGAGCCGGGCGCGGGTCACTCCATCGGCCTGCTCGATCCACCGGACCCGATCCGCAAGAAGATCATGCGGGCGACCACCGACTCCAAACCCGCCGTTGCTTTTGACGATCCCGGCGCAGGTGTCCGTAACCTGCTCACCATTTACCAGGCGTTCACCGAATCGACCAACGAAGAAATGCGCGCGCGCTTCTCCGGTATGCGCTATGGCGATCTCAAGAAGCAGGTGGCCGAGGCCGTGGTCGCAGGACTCGAGCCCATCCAGAAAAGCTACCGCGAAATCACCGTGGAACAGATAACAGAAGCGTTCAATTTGGGTTCCGCGCGCGCCGAACATATCGCGCACCATACGGTGGAAAAGGTCAAACGAGCTATGGGTCTTTACACCGGCTGAGCAGCGCTATCGACCAAACCAGCGCTTACGAACGTCGCGCAGCTTGTCGGCCCAACTCACCGTCGGCGCAGCCTGAACTTCTTCTTCAAAACTGCGGCTGGTGCGCACTTCCGGCACAGAGGGCGGCTCTTGATACGGCGTCTTCGCAACCATCTTCACGCGATACCCGCTGAACGCATATGTTTTTTTGTAAACCTGCCCGTCCTTGTCTTCGAGCACCAGGGAAAACGCCTTGCCTTCCTCGCCCGGCACCGTCTGCGCCTCGATGGGATACCGGCCCTTCACGTTGCGCTCGATATAGGCTGTCTCATAACGGCTCCTTGAAGTACTCCAGACGAACACGCGAAAACTATCGAAGTCGTTAGTCTGCGACGCCGACGCCGTGGTCCACAGCCAGTTGTCTTTGTCGGTCGCCCCTACTTTTCCCAACGACAAATATCCAGTGATGACGTGCCGCTCGGCGTACTGTGCCACTTCGTCGGGAATCGACATCATGATCTGCCGTGCCAGCACCCACCCCGCTTTCCCGTCATGCGTGCGGACCAGATACCAATCGTCGGTAGCCGGTCGCGGAGCTGGCGCCGCCGCAGCCACTGTCGCCGCCTCGGGATCGCCAGGCAGATCCGCCGCGCGCGGGCGCGAAAGGTCCACCCAGTTGGCAGGCGGATCGGGAGGTCGCGGGGCGGGAGGCGGAGGCTCTCCCCCTTTCTTGGCCTGCTTGCCCGGGGCGCTCTTGCTGGGAGGCGCGGCTTTCCCTTTCGCCTTCACCGGCGGCGCCGTTGCGGGAGCCATCACGGCGAAACGCGGCGATACCCGGTGCACCAGCACTTCGACCACGCCTTTTTCGGGAATTTGCGTGAAGCTGGGGGCTTGCCGGCTCGGCGCCGTGTGAACGTTCAGAGCATCGAAGACGGTTCCCGCGCCTTGCGAAGGAAGCCTCGCGGCGAACTCCGCCAGCCGGTCCAGATCGCTCACCTGCTGTTGGGTCAGCAAGTAATTCGCGTCCGTCCAGCCTTCCAGACCTTTTGCCGTGCGAACGCGAACGAACCGGCGCCGCGTTTCCAGCACGTCCAGCCGTTCGCCGTGCTGGAGCGTAGCCACCGTATTGGCCCTGGGTCCCAGATCCTCGCGAAGATTGACGGCGGCTGGACCCGCGTACGCGATTCCTGCGGCCGGCTGTTGTTTTGGCGACGGTTGTGTACACGCCCAAGATCCGCACGAAATCAGCAGCAGCGACGCCGTGGAAAAACCGGTCAGCCGATGCCGAGTTCGTCTACGTGCTCGAGCGGCGTGCCGCATTGGCGGCAGATGGTCGATTGACAATCGCCGCAGATCAGCGGATCTTTCACTTCCTGTTGGCACCGGGGGCAATACAAGTCTCCACTCA
>JAOAPR010000174.1 GCA_025463005.1 Bryobacterales bacterium
GAAGTGCTGATCCTGATCCGCGGCTACGACGATTCGTTCACCCAGGTTGTGAACTCCCGTTATTCGTATCGCTGGGAGGAAATCCAGTGGTTCGCGCGGTTCGAGCCGGCGTTTGACGTGGCGCCCGAGGGGCACATCGTGCTTGATCTGGACCGGATCAGCGCGACGTCACCGGTTTAAGGTTTGTAGGGGCGAGGCATGCCTCGTCCGATTATCGCTTCTGCACGACAGCGTAATACCTATCGAAGAATGCCAGCCGCGGCGCTTCGATCTGCGGTCCGAACTGCACAGTATCGCCGAACACCATCGCCTGGCTATCGTTTTTGGCGCTGTAGGCTTGCCACGCAGGAAGCCCCTTGCCGTTCGGATCGCCCGTAGCGATGAAGTTCACCCAGTAAGACGACATCATGTCTGCCAGTTTGCGGTCCATGTCCGTCCATGTTGAGTTAGGGGACCCGTTCCCGGGCGGGTTGTTGAACATGTAGGGCAGTTCGGCCGTGTGGGTCGCGCCGCGAGCCCCGTTTCCCGGAGGCACGTGCGTGAAGTAGTAGAGATACGCCTTCTTGCCGCGTTTCGCTTGCATCTGCGCCCACGTCCGCATGTGCCAGCCGGTTTCATCACGGCTGCGCATCAAGCCTGACGCGCCGGCCTCGGCATCGGTGCTGGCTGGGTAGAGTTTCAGGAAATCATCGGACAGATCGGCGTAGGTCTGCCGGGCCCGATTCTTGGCGGAGTCGGCCGTCGTTGTTCCGCCTCCGAAGAACGTGCCCTCGTCCTGGTTCGACCCGATGAGCACGTCGACATCGTTCTGCTTGCCCTTGGCGAATGTGAGCGATTGATCCTCGGGAACCATCCACCCGTCGACGATCACGCCGGCCTGGACACCGGTCACATTCTGGGCGACCTCCTGCGTCGACATGGCCCGCAGCTCGGCGATCGAGTGTGTCCCTGCGGCGCGCTTGCCGGCCTCTTCGGCCTGCTCGAGCGTGCGCATTTTCCCGATGCTCAGACCCATCCACGCGCCGCTCTGCGCGATCGCGCGCTGGAACAGACCTTTGCCTTCCGGTGACCCGACCATGGACGCCACCAGCATCGCTCCCGCCGATTCGCCGTCGATGGTCACCTTGCGGGGATCGCCCCCGAACGCCGCGATGTTCTTCTGCACCCATCGCAGGACGGCAGCCAGGTCCATCAGTCCGTAATTGCCGGATGCGTTGTGCCCGGATTCCTTGGTCAGCTCCGGATGCGCCAGGAAGCCGAATATGCCCAGGCGGTAGTTATAGGTAACTACTACGATGCCCTTCTTGGCCAACGCCTCGCCATCGTATCCCGGAACCGAGCCAGAACCACCGGTGAACGCTCCGCCGTAGGTCCACACCATTACCGGCAGTCGGTCGCCCGCGGCCTTCGCAGGCGTCCAAACGTTCACATAGAGGCAATCTTCACTGGCTGCGGGCGCTGCCGGACCCTTGTCCCCAGCGGGGCCTTTGCCCTTGCCGCCGCGGCCGCCTGGGCCGCCACCCGCCGTGCAGTTGGGACCAAACTGCTCGGCCTTCCGGACTCCTTCCCACTGCGCTGCCGGTTGAGGCGCCCGCCACCGAAGATCGCCGACGGGCGGAGCCGCGAAGGGGATTCCCTTGAATATCTGGATGCTCCCGTCAGTCCCCGTGATGCCGGAAACCGAGCCGCTCTCGAGACGGACGGGATCGGGAATGGCGGCGGCCATCGTACCGGTCAAAATCAATGCAAATGACAGGAGGCAGAGAGGTTTCAGGCTTTGTTTCATACGGGTCCCATCGGCGAGTATGTCAATGTGCCGCGGGCTTGTCAATGTAGCTTTCGGCGCAGCGCGAGGAAATCGCCGTAATCACGGATGTAGTCCCCGGGATCATAATATTCCGACGCCAGCACGAAAAGGACCGCATCCTGCGTGAATTTGTACTCGGTGGCCCACACCATCGGCGGAATATAGACACCCTTGGCGGGCGAATCGAGCACCACCTCGTGCCGGCTGGTCCCATCGTCAGTGACTACGTGGCACCGCCCGGCGACGCACACTAAGAACTGGTGCAGCATACGATGCGCGTGCTCGCCCCGAATGTGCTCGCTGGCCACGTCGAAGACCAGGAAATAGCGCTTCACCTCGAACGGCACCTGGCGATGTACCTCGCCAAAGCTCAGGCTGCCGCGCAGATCCTTGGCGCCGGGCAGCGTGTAAACGGTCGCCTCACCCAGGGGCTTCTCGCCCCGGACGTTCTCAACCAGCGTGGCCGCAGGCGCTTCTGGCATCGCATCCACGTATCCGATAATGCGCGCCGGATTTCCCGCCAGTTTCGAATGTGGCGGCGCGTTGTGTGTCACCACCGCACCTGCGCCGACCATCGCCATTTCCCCGATCACGATTCCGGGAGCCAGGGTAGCATTGGCGCCGATGGAAGCCCCGCGCTTGATCACCGTTAGCGGGTACTCCGCCAGGTGCAGCTTGCTGCGGGGAAAACGATCGTTGGTGAAGGTGGCGTTCGGGCCGATGAACACGTCATCTTCCACCCGCAGGCCATCCCATAACTGGACACCGCACTTGATGGTGACCCTGTCGCCGACGATCACGTCGTTCTCGATAAACGTGTGGTCGCAAATATTGCAATCGCGGCCGATGCGGGCGCCTGGCAGGATGTGCGCATAGGCCCAGACGTGCGTCCCCTCGCCAATCTGGTCGGATTCAACCAAGGCGGTGGGGTGGAATCGTCCTTGGCGCATGACAGGGTGCATACAGTAACAGTAAGCACCGCCGCGTTTTCTCTCCGTTTCGCGCTGTTTTGGCGTTCCTGTTCCGTTGCACGAAGGCGCTGTGTCTACAATTGGAGTAGCTCAAAATGCAGACGATCCTGGTCATCGACGATGATGAGAGCCTTCGCGATACCATCGGCTTAATGCTTGAAAATGAAGGATTTCGCCCGGTACTGGTGGCCGACGGGATCGCCGGTCTGGAGCAGGCCTTCGCGCTCCGTCCCAACCTCATTCTGGTGGATCTCCGTATGCCTGGGTTGAGCGGAGTAGAGGTGTGCAAGCGCATCCGGGCGGCGGGGATGAAGACCCCTGTGATCGTGCTGAGCGCCATGGGCGATGAAATCGACAAGGTTTTGCTGCTCGAAATCGGAGCGGACGACTACGTGGTGAAACCCTTCGGAACGCGCGAGCTGCTGGCGCGCATCCGGGCCCTATTGCGGCGAACCACCCAAGGATCCGACCTGGTGCTGTCCTTCTCGGACGTCGAAGTGGACCTGGACCAGCGCGTGGTGAAGCGCAGCGGTGCGGAAACTCGGATGACTCGCGCCGAATTTAATCTGCTGGCGTTTTTCCTGCAGAATCCTGGACGGGCGCTGTCGCGAGACGTGATTCTCAACTCGGTGTGGGGCTATGAGTCGTTTCCCAATACCCGAACGGTGGACGCCCACGTGGTCCGGCTGCGGCAGAAACTGGAAGCCAATCCCGAAGTCCCACGGCATTTTCTGACGATGCATGGGGTAGGCTACCGTTTCTTGCCATGACCTCGTTCGCATCAGAAGGTGTCCGGCGCACCATCCTCGCGGTAGACGACGCCGATGATTGCCTCGCCACGCTGCAACTGGCGCTCGAAACGCTCCCGGGTGTGGTGATTCGACCCGCGCTGTCGGCCGAAGCCGCCCTGGCCCAATTGGAGAAATCAGAGAGTGGTACAGTCGCGGCTGTGATCACCGACGTGCAGCTTCCGGAAATGACCGGCCTGGAATTGGTGGCGCGGATTCGGCAGGATCCTCGTTTTCGCTTGCTGCCGATCCTGGTAGTAAGCGCCGATGCCGATCCCTCGACGCCAGCTCGCGCGCTCGGATTGGGGGCCAACGCGTATTTCGCCAAGCCCTACTCACCCAGCGCCATGCGCAAAAAACTGGAGGAGCTCATTCATGCGTCCTAAGCTCTCGTGCCTGCTTCTGGCGGCTTGTGCCGCGGGATCTGTAAGCGCGCAGCAACCGCCGGAAATGCAACAAGTGATCGAGCGTCTGGATCGGCTGGAAGCCCAAAACCGCGACCTGATGGCGGAAATCCGGGCTCTGCGGCTGCAGCTCGCCGCTGGACAGTCGTCACCAGAGGCAGCGCCCGAAGCCCCGGCTCCCGAAGCCTCATCGCAGCCGGTCGCGGAGCGGGTGGAAGTCGCCGAACGGCGTCTTGCCGACCTGGATCAATCCAAAGTTTCGAGCGAACATCGTCTGCCCGTATCGCTGACCGGCATGTTATTGTTCAATGCCTTCCTGAATGGCAAGGGCGCGGCGGGCGCGGACAATCCGACCGTGCTGCCCCTCAGCGGCCGGCAAGCATCGGGCGGGGGAACCTTCCGGCAGAGCGTGATCGGCCTGAAACTGGACGGCCCAAGCGTGGTCGGCGGCGGCAAGGTGACCGGCGCGGTGTATATGGATTTCTTCGGCGGTGGCACGGGACTCAACCAAACCATGCGCCTGCGTGTTGCTACGCTGGACACCACCTGGAAGAACACCACGCTGGGGCTGGCTTTCGACAAACCTATCATCGCGCCGCGCGAACCGGATTCGCTGGCGCAGGTGGGCGTTTCGCCGCTCACGGCAGCCGGGAATCTGTGGCTTTGGCAGCCGCAGGTTCGCGTGGAGCACCGCGTCTCACTGACCGAGCAAGCTGGCTTGCGCGCGCAGTTTGGCGTCTACCAGACTTCGGAAAGCGGCACGGGACTGTCGGCGGACTATCCCGATCTAGCACGCGCCCGGCCGGGCTATCAGGGCCGTTTCGAGTTCTGGACGCAGTCCGGAAGCCGTCGCATTGAAATCGCCCCCGGTTTCCACGTGAGCTCCACGCGCGTGATCGGGCAATCGGTTCCCTCTCGTATTTTTTCCATCGACTGGCTGATTCGTCCGGTCGCGCGTGTGGATTTCACCGGTACTTTTTTCCAGGGCGAAAACGTGGGCGTAGTCGGCGGCCTCCGGCAGGGAGTGAGCGTCATCAATGGTCGTGCCCGCGCAGTGGGAGCCACTGGAGGCTGGGCACAGTTTACGTTCCGAGCCACGCAGAGGGCTTCATTCCATTTTTACGGTGGCCAGGAGGACGACCGCAACCGCGATCTGGAGCGCGGCGGAATCGGGAAAAACCAGGGCTATGGCGCGAACATCATGTACCGCCTGGGCTCGAATATTCTGACAAGTTTTGAGGCTTCCCAGGTACGCACCACCTATTTGGGATCCGGCACGCGGATTAATCCCCACTATGACCTCGCGTTTGCATATCTGTTTTAGTCTGCCTGGTGTAGGAGGCGGACTTGTCCGCTTCAGGAGATGGGCAACCCCGAGGTGGGCAAGCCCACCTCCTACAGTTGGCGTACTACTGTGCATGGCGAGTTTGCTCTCTGCGGGATCGGTTGTAGGCCGCGTGGAATTGCGCGATTCGCAGGACGCGGCCGTGCGCAAGCACATGGATTTTTCGGGCGTGGTGGTCTGGCTGGAGCCTGTCAACGGATCGCTTGGATCATCGCCCGGGTCGTCCATTCCGCCGCCTGCGGGGGCAGTCGCGCGGATGGTCCAGAAGGACAAAACCTTCACTCCCCATGTGTTGCCGATCCGCGTGGGCACCAGCGTCGATTTCCCCAACTTCGATCCCATTTTTCACAACGCGTTCTCGAACTACAACGGTCAATTGTTCGACGTCGGGCTGTATCCGCCCGGAACGTCTCGGCGGGTGCGTTTCGCCCGGCCCGGCGTCGTGAGAGTTTTCTGTAACATCCATGCGACCATGAGCGCCGTGATCGTAGTGCTCAACACGCCCTACTTTGAGGCGACGCAGAAGAACGGAAATTTTCAGCTCCACGACGTTCCTCCCGGGGAATACTCTCTGCGGTTTTTCCATGAGCGCGCCACCCAGACGACGCTCGATTCGATTACGCGCCGGATCACGGTTCCGGAAAGCAGCGTTACTTTGCCGGCCATCGGCATCTCGGAGAGCGGATATATTGTGATTCCGCACCACAACAAATACGGGCACGATTACACCGACCCGCCCGACGACAACGGAGTTTACCCGGCTGTTCGCAAATGATGACCCGGAAATGAAGGTCAAACTACATTCCGTTTCGCTGCTGTGGCGAATCCTTTTCTCCACATCGATCGCCATCACGGGCTTGTTCGCCCTAATGGGATGGCTGTTACAGGATCAGTTTGTGCGCATCGCGTCAGCGACATTAGAAGACGAGGTTCGCGCCAGCTTTCGAGCGTATGAATCGCTGTGGCGCGCTCGCGGGGATCAGCTCGCCAGCGTTAGCCTGATCCTCAGCCGTCTGCCCAGTGTCCGCTCGGCCTTCAACACCGGCGATGGAGCCACCATCCGCGATTCAGCCAGCGAGGTCTGGGATCAGCTTTCGCATCCCGAGACCTTGTTTCTGGTGTGCGATCCCAAGGGCGTAGTGATCGCCTCCGTGGCCGGACCCCAGGCCAGGGAAAACACCACGCTGCAAATGTCCCAGATCGCCGTTGTGCGCTCGGCCGCTCGGGAATTTCCCAAGCAGGCCCGCGGATTCGTCACGCTGGGGGATCGTTTGTATCAGATTGTGATCACGCCGGTGTATGTCGCAACCACGCGGGATTCGGCACTGCTGAATGTTCTGGTGGCAGGGATCGCCGTGGATGCCGAACTGGCCCACGAGCTCAAGAGCGCCACCGGCGGAAGCGACTTCGTCTTTCTGGCACACGGATGGGTAGCCGCGTCCACGCTTGATCCGGCCGCCGAGCGCGCCTTGGCCGCCGCCGGATCCTCTCCGCAGCAGCGCCAGGTCCAGTTGCTCGGATCGGATTATCTGCAGTTCTTTTCGCCCTTGACCGACGTCGACGGGAATTCCGTCGGCGAGCTGCGTATCTTGCGCTCGTTTAAGGGAGCGCTGAACCAGATCACTGCGGTGCGATCCAGGTTGGCGATACTGTGGCTGGGCGCCGTCCTGGCGGGGATCGGGTTAACTTACCTGCTGGCGCGCCGGCTTTTGAAACCGGTGGACGAATTGGACCGGGCGGCCGCCGAAATCGCCACCGGCAATTACAACGTTCGCGTTCCTGTCCAGGGCGGCGGCGAGATCGCGCGGCTGGCGGAAACCTTCAACAGCATGTGCGCTTCGCTCAGCAAAGCCCGCGAGGACCTGATACGGCAGGAGCGCATCGCCACCATCGGGCGGCTGTCCACCTCCATCATCCACGACCTTCGTAATCCCCTTGCCGCGATCTATGGCGGCGCCGAAATGCTGGTGGACGGGAAGCTGTCCGCAGCCCAGGTGGAGCGGCTGGCTGCGAACATCTACAAGGCGTCGCGCCAGGTGCAAAGCCTGCTGCAAGAGCTGGCGGACGTCACCCAGGGACGGGCGCACGCGCGCGAAGTTTGCAGGCTACGCGAGGTAATCACCGCCGCGTACGAGCCGCTGGCGGCCGCCGCTGAATCCCGGGGCGTTACGGTTCGAATCGACTTGGGAGAAGATGTCGAGCTGCCGCTCGACCGGTCTCCGATGGAGCGCGTGTTCCAGAACCTGCTGAGCAACGCCATTGAGGCCATGCCGAATGGGGGGTCCGTGAGCGTTCGCGCCGACCGGCACGACGGCGAAATCGTGGTCAGCGTCGAGGATACGGGTCCAGGAATCCCGTCTTCCATCGCCGATCAGCTATTCGAGCCGTTTGTCACCGCGGGGAAGAAGAACGGAGTGGGTCTGGGGTTGGCGCTTTCGCGCAAAACCGTGGTGTCGCACGGTGGGGATTTGTGGTCGGATCGCAAAGAAGACGGCGCGCGATTTGTCCTGAGGTTGCCGGTCTAGCTTCTTACGCCGATTTCCGCATCGCCGCCTGCAACTTGCGACGCGCGCTTACGATGTAGGCCTTCGCGCCGCTTTTGTTGGTGAGACCCAGCTTCTTGCTAACGACGTTTAGGGGCATCTCCTGGCCATAGTGCAGCATCATGACACGAGCTTCGGTTTTATCCAGCGTGTCCAGGATGAAGCGCCAGCTCCTGCGCCGGCTTTGTTCGGTTTCGACCGCGGTATGGACATCGACAGCCGCGGTATCCGGGAAATCCGCGGCATTGGTTTTAGCGACCCACACCGGCTCGCACGATCGCTTCTGGATCGCGCTCATGCACAGATTGCGGGCGATGACGTATAACCACGTCGAGAACCGGCATTCCCCGCGATAGCTGTCCAAATTGCGAAAGGCGCGCAGCAGGATTTCCTGCGCCAAGTCGCATGCGGATTCGCGATCATGGGTGAACCGGCAGCACCAGCGGGTAATTCGCGCCTGGTGGCGGAGGAACAGCTCGGCGGCAGCATCTTCCCGTGTTCGGGAGCCCCAGTTCTCCCGATACAGCGCCACCAGGTCTTCATCTGAAAGGGTCTTCCACTCGCCTGGCTCCGGGAGAGGAGTGGGCAGCGGTGAACTAGAAAAGCTCGTGAGGATGACAGCTGGGGCGCTCATACAGCCCCATCCTAAGGAGCATGCCTATGGGAGGTCGTATAGAGTTTGTAAAAACCTTGTAAAATTCCGCGGGCACTTCACGGGTGCTGCGGACGAATCTCTCCGAACAATCCGTGCTGTTCGCCGTCCGGACCTGCAGTGAAATAGAGCTTGTCGGTATCGCCGGCGTTCGCGCCGTTCCCAAACGTTAGCGCCCAAAGCCCGTCGATTTCCAAAGCCGTGCGGGAGGGTGTGAGCATCGATCCCAGGAATAGGCCGCTGGCAGCGTCGAATGCGTTGATCCGCCCGTCGCCGAAATTGCCAACCAATATTGCGCCGCTGAACGCCCCGAATGCTGCCGGCGCCTTCGCCAAGCCCCAGGGGGAATTCAACGGCCCGTGCTGGACGAAACGCTGGAGAAGCTTCCCATCGAAGTCGAAGACGTTTACGAATCCATTGCCGATGCCCTTAACGTCGTCATGTCTCGCGTCATCCTGCTTGGCATATGTGACCCATAGTTTGCCATCAATATTCTGGATGTTGAAGGGAGCAAAGCCCGTCGGGACCAGGAAATCATGAAACGCGCCGGAAAGCGTGACGGGTGCGAAGTTCGAATCGAAAATGTCTACGGTGCCCGCGAAGAAGTTGGTTGCGTACAAACGCGAGACGCCGTTCGCCGAGGCCAGCGCGAGTCCCTTGTAGACGGCTCCCGACGCTGAATTATCCACCTTTAGAATCGCGCGCGTTGCGTTCGCCATGGGATTCCATCCGGAGATCGTACCGTCTTCCGTGGCGAAAATGAATAAGGCCGGCTGGCCCAGTTGAACCTCGAAACCGGGACCAGCGTGAAACACCTGACCGGTCGGCGCAGCGGGCGGAGTGCCGTTTGTCGGCGGCGGAATCGTGACCACTAAGGGGTTTCCTACCGGAAAGGGTTCTCCCTTTCCGTTATAGAGAGTAGCGAGACCCGTGTGATTGTCCGAAATCCAGAACGGTCCGGTGGGGGGAAAGGAAATGCCCCACGCGTTCACCAGATTCGGATCTGTATGTTCCGCGTGGGCGGGCAAGTCGGAAGTCAGGTTGTGTTGCAGATAGATATCGGTTCTCGCTT
>JAOAPR010000195.1 GCA_025463005.1 Bryobacterales bacterium
TCATGGTCCCGGGAATGGCGCATTGCGGCGGCGGAGATGGTCCGAACAGCTTCGACATGCTCGGCGCGATGGATCAGTAGGTGGAACAGAAGAAAGCCCCGGACTCGATTGTGGCCTCGCACAGCACAGCTGGGGCGGTTGACCGCACGCGGCCCCTTTGCGTTGCTTACTCTAATATGAAAACCAGGAGGAGGTTGACCTAATGCCGCGAACCATCTTGACCGCGAGTTTTGTTGTATTTGTTGGCAATCTTTGCGGGCAAGCCGCTGACGAGTTCGAGGTAGCGACGATCAAGGCCGCCCCACCACAGTCCGAAGGGCGAACTCAGACCCGAATGTCTTCAGACACCGACACGGGAAGATTGACTTACTCCAACGTCAATTTGAAGGAAGTGATTGGGAAGGCTTACAAACTTCAGCAGTACCAGATCAACGGGCCGGACTGGCTCGAAACTGATCGCTTCGATGTAGTGGCCAAGTTTTCACCTCACTCCGCGGCAGACCAGGTTGCGCTGATGCTTCAAGCACTTCTGGCGGACCGCTTCCAACTAATTGTTCACCGTGCGACGAAGGAATTGCCAGTTTACGAACTGACGGTCGCCAAGAACGGACCCAAGTTCAAAGTCGCCGAAGCCGCCACTGGCATTTCGAGCAATTCGAATCGGACACAGTGGCACGTAGTCGCCAAGGTATCTATCGAGCGTTTTGCAGAGTTTCTGACCAGCGAGGCTGGGCGACCGGTGCTGGATAAGACCGGGCTGACGGGGTCGTACGAGATGACGCTCGATTGGGCTCCTGACAACACTGCGGGGAATGACGCCGCCACTCTCCCTTCGCTCTTTACTGCATTGCAAGAGCAACTGGGGCTGAAGCTCGAGTCCACGAGGGGTCCGGTCGAGACGCTGATGGTGGATCATGCCGCCCGAATCCCGACGGAGAATTAACCTTGCTTCCGAGCTTCTAGGCCGGCCGTATGCACTCTAATGGGGATGGCCCTCGACATCTATCATTCTGGTCGACTGAGGCTAAGCGGCTTTCTTGGCAGCCCATCGCCTTTTCTGAGCGTCCGCCATCAGTTTCCGGCTGGCCGCGCTGAAAGTTCGCCGTTTAACCGGCTCAGCCGAGTCCCCGGTTGTCTTCGTAGCAGACATCCACTTTGGCGGTCTGCCCCGGCGTCTGCCGCTGCCAGCCGCGAGACGTTCAATGACGAGGATCGCTTCCTCGATATGCTGCTGCTCAGCACGGAGTTCCTCAATCATCTTGAGAATGTTCATGATGACTAATCAGTATCACATCGGCGTCGTGAAACTCCAAACTGATGTTTCAGGGCAGCGACTTTACATCGGAATTAAATATCCAGCCCTGCGCACTCGTCACGCATCGATCCTGGCCCAGTCTACGATTTACAATCTCTATATTCGAGTTGCCGGAATTAGGTTTGACCCGCGCGATCCGCCAGCAGATCGAGAGTCTGGAGACCGGACAACTTCGCAAGAACCAGACAACTTCGCAAGAAGCGGCCGTGTTAGCGCATTTTGACATATTCGTCGTGAACTAATGGGGAGAGACGGTCCGCACCCTAATGTGTGGCTCCCCGACATGGATTCGAACCACGAACTTGACAGGATTTTGAAGTCTCGCAACTTATTGATTCTACAAAGTCGTTGAAGTCGTCAAAAGCATCAAAAGCAGGGTCGCGGTACAAAAAGTGTACAAAAAAATTTAAGCCTGCAATTCATCGCGATCGCGCTTACGATGGCAAAACTGCGTACTGATCATCAGAGACCTTTTCCATCCACTCAACCAACTTACCGTTACGCGCTTCCTGGATAGCGGTGTGCGTCATGGCGGTTAGCGAGTCATTCCAGCCCGGCCTTCGCTCACCTCTACCACGCGCGCCCAGGCCGTAACGTCAAAACCGTGGAAGAGTCGACATCTGTCGACAAACTCATCTGCCGCCACTGTGCGGCCTCAGCTTCCCGCGTCTTCTCGGCTTCGCCGGCGAAGCGAACCGCGTCGCTGCCGATCAACAGGTGCGCCGGAAGGCGGTCACTGGCCGCCAGACGGAGCACAACCTGAGCCACCTTGACGGGATCGCTAACCTCTTTACCCCAATACGATTTCAAGGCCTTGGCAAAAGCGCCGACGGACGGTTCATAGTCGGGGAGGAGTTCGGGCGTGTCCTGGTTCGCGCGGGCACCCCAGTTCGTCCGCATTCCGCCGGGTTCAAGGGCGCAAACCTTCACCCCGAACGGGGACAGTTCCTGGGCAAGAGATTCCGTAAAGCCTCCAACAGCCCATTTCGCTGCATGGTAAGGCGTGCTGCCAGGTCGGGTCAGGCGGCCGCCAACCGACGATATCTGGAGGATGCAGCCGCTCCTTTGCTTGCGCATGTGCGGTACGGCCGCACGGGTGACGTTAACGACGCCATAGAAGTTGGTATCAATCACCGCCTTGAACCGCTCGGCGCTCAACTGCTCGAACGGCGAAATATCGCCGAACCCGGCATTATTCACGACGACGTCGAGACGCCCAAACACGTCAATCGCTGCCTGGACGGCGGCCTTAGCCGCGTTTTCATCTGCTACGTCAAGAGGAACCGCGCGGACGCGCTCGCCGAATTTTTTTACCAAGTCATCAAGTCGCTTCGGGTCGCGCGCCGTGGCGACGAGCCGATCGCCGGAGTCGAGCACAGCCTCCGCAATATTCCGGCCCAAACCACTGGCGCTGCCGGTGACCAACCATACTTTGTTCATAATTACCTCCACTTGTTGCCTAGTTATCTGATTGTTTGAGCGCTGACCTCAACTGGGCGGGTGTCGTCCCTTCCCACGTCCGGAAAGCCCGATAGAAGGAATTCGAATCCTCGTAGCCAAGCAGGTATGCCACCTCGGCGACATCGATATCCGGCCGATTGAGGTACTCGCGCGCCAGTTCCTGGCGCGCCTCCAGAAGCAACTTACGAAAAGTCGTCCCGTCGTCGTCGATCCGCCTCTGCAGGGTCCGATCGCTTAGCCCAAGCTCACGCGCCACGGCCGAGACGTCGGGACGGGCCCCGGCCAGCAGGCGTTTAAGAATCCATCTCACCTGCTCGCTGATCGAACGCTCTGCACGTTGCTCTTTCAAAGCTTTCTCGAGTTGTGGGTCCAACATTTCAAGCAACTCGGCATTGTGGGTGAGGAACGGCCGGTCGAGATCGGCCGTGTGCAGGACGAGGACATTCCGGCGCGCTCCGAATTTGACCGGGCATTTGAAATAAGCTTCGTGGACCCTGGTCGCTTCTGCTTTGCGCTTGAGCTCCACCCTTTTCGGATTCACCGGATGCCCCGTACCACGGCGACCGAGTTCAACGAATGACGCAAAGGCGGCGTCCGTCAAGAGGGGCGGCGTTTCCTCCTGCGCGTGTTGCCACACGGGCTCTATTAAGCATTCGTCCTTGCCGATCTTGATTTGCAGCTCCTCGGGCGTACACAATTGCTTGAAGCGGGCAAGGCGAGTAAGAGCGTCCCGGTAGTCGCGGGCGTAGTAGGCCGCCATCGTTGACGGCGGCCGATTTCCAACATCGATCTGGGTGGCAATCTTCAGGCCTGCGGCGGGATCGGGGGAAAGCTCGCCGACGGCACGCCAAAGCGCGAAGAACTGCGCCGTCGTCACAAGGTTCTTCTTGCCGTCGTAGACCGTCACCGGCACCCGCGCCTGGCTCAGCACGGCTGCTGGAGTCAGTCCGATCTTAGAGAGCCCTATCCAAAAGGCGTTCGCGGCTTTGAAACGGTCTGGTACGTTGACGGTCATCTTTCTCTCACTGCTTAGTTTCGCCTTGACACGGCCTTCATTTCGGGACACTTCTCGGGTTAGCTGATGATCGCTTTGGGCTCCAGATACTCCTGCAGTCCGAAGATCCCGCCTTCCCGACCAATTCCCGATTGTTTGAACCCGCCGAAGGGAGCAAACGGATCGTGGCCTATTGTATTGATGAGGACCCGGCCGGCAGCAAATTTGCGCGCCACGCGGTTTGCCCTTTCGGGGTCCGCCGAGCT
>JAOAPR010000226.1 GCA_025463005.1 Bryobacterales bacterium
GCGGCAACGGCCGAAATCGAGAAGGCCGGTCTCACCGCGCAGGCCCGGGTCATGCAAGGCGACGTTTTGCTAACCGATCTTTCCGGCGCCGATGTGGTCACCATGTATCTGGAGACGCAGTTGAACGTCCGGCTCAGACCGCGGCTTGAAAAATTTCTGAAACCAGGGGCCCGCGTGATTTCTCACGACTTCCCGGTTCCCGGCTGGAAGGCCGCCCGCGTGGAGAGGATTGAAGGCCGCCAGGTTCACACCATTTATCTCTACGAAATCCAGCTCGCGAAGCGATAACGCCTAGTCACAGCTTTTCTGCGATGGATTTAGCCTGGCTGAACAAATACAGGTAATCCGCCCCGCCCGCCTTCGAATCTGTTCCTGACATGTTGAATCCGCCGAACGGGTGCGCGCCCACCACGGCTCCTGTGCACTTGCGGTTGATGTACAGGTTCCCTACGTAGAATTCATTCCTGGCGCGCTCGAGCTGCTGCGGTGAAGTGCTGTAGATCGCGCCGGTCAGACCGTATTCGGTGTTGTTGGCGATGTGCAGCGCGTCATTGAAGTCGCGGGCGCGGATCACTGCCAGCACCGGTCCGAAAATCTCTTCTTGCGCGATGCGGGCCGTGGGTGCGACATCAGCGATCACCGTGGGCTCCAGGAAATATCCCTCGCGCGACGCCCGCTTCCCTCCGGCGATCACGCGGCCTTCCTTGGCGCCGATGCCGATGTAGTTAGAAATCGAGTCCAGCGCGCCGGCATTGACCACCGGTCCCATCGGAGCGTTTTCGGCTGGCTCACCGATTCGAATCTGCGCCACGCGGGCCTGGAGTTTTTCGAGAAACTTATCGTAAAGGCTGGCGTCGAGAATCGCACGTGAGCAGGCCGAGCACTTCTGCCCCTGAAATCCGAACGCTGATGTCGCTACGCCTTCGACAGCAGCATCCAGATCGGCATCCGCGGCCACGACGATCGAATCTTTTCCCCCCATCTCCAGAATTGTGCGCTTGATCCAGAGTTGCCCGGGCTGGCGTTGCGCCGCTCGCACATTAATGTCGAGTCCCACATCGCGCGATCCTGTAAACGCGATGAAGCGGGTATGGGGGTGCTCCACCAGTCCGTTTCCGAAGGTCGCGCCGGATCCGGGGCAGAAGTTGACCACTCCGGGCGGCAGGCCGGCCTCTTCCAGCGCTTCGAAAAATTTGGCGGCAATGGTGGGCGAATCGCTGGACGGCTTAAGCACGACGGTGTTGCCGCATACGACCGACGCCATCGTCATGCCGCACATAATCGCCAGCGGGAAATTCCAAGGCGGGATGACAGCTCCCACGCCCAGCGGAATGTAGCGCAGCCGATCGCGCTCTCCGGGAAGCTGTACTGCCGGTTCGGTTTCGTCCATGTGGAGCGCCAGGCGCGCGTAAAACTCGCAGAAGTCGATCGCTTCACAGGTATCGGCTTCCGCTTCGTCCCAGTTCTTGCCGACCTCCAGAACCATCCACGCATTGAACTCGGGCTTGCGTTTGCGAAGGATTTCGGCGGTGCGGAATAACAACGCCGCCCGCTCCTGAACCGGAACGTTCTTCCACGATTCAAACGCCGCCAGCGCAGCCTGCATCGCTGGCTCCACATGCTCGCGACCCGCTTTTTGATGCACGCCCACGATCTCCGAAGGACGTGCAGGATTGTCCGACCGGATCTTCTCGGAAGTGCGGCTGCGGCGGCCTCCGATCACCAGATCGTACTCGCGGCCCAGTTCGCTGCGGACCTTCTCGATCGCCGCGCGCATCGCCTGCGCGGGGGTTGACCCATGAGACTCGCGCCGGAAATCGACAACGGGTTCGTTGGTGAACGGGCTGACCCCGGTAGCAAGAGTGGCCATGGAAACCTGCTTCTGACCTCAGTGTACCGCTGGCCCCGAAGGGGTGAGTGAAACAGGCTGTTTGCTAACCTAAGAATCTCCAACACCTTTCTCAAACAATGGCTCAATCACCTATCACCCCTCGCCTCGCCGATTTCGCGGCCTGGTATCAGGATGTGGTTCTCCAAGGCGACCTGGCGGAACCAGCCGAAATCGTCAAAGGCTGCATGGTCATCAAACCCAACGGCTATGCCATCTGGGAGCTGCTGCAGCGTGAGCTGGACAATCGCTTCAAAGCGACCGGCCACAAGAACATGTATTTCCCTCTGCTGATCCCGCAGAGTTTTTTGAAAAAGGAGGCCGAGCACGTAGAAGGCTTTTCTCCGGAGCTGGCCGTGGTGACCATCGCCGGCGGCAAGGAACTCGAAGAGCCCTACGTGATTCGTCCGACCTCGGAAACCATCATCGGCCATTTTTTCGCCAAGTGGATCCAGAGCTGGCGCGATCTTCCGATGCTGGTCAACCAATGGGCCAACGTGGTGCGATGGGAGCTGCGAACCCGCATGTTCCTGCGGACCACGGAATTCCTGTGGCAGGAAGGCCACACCGCGCACGCCACCCACGAAGAGGCTCAGGAGGAAGTGCTGCGGATTCTCGACATGTATGCCGAGGTCGCCGAAGATGTGATGGCGATGCCGGTGATCAAGGGCATGAAAACGCAATCCGAGAAATTTGCGGGCGCGCTCAGGAGCTACTCCATCGAGGCCATGATGCAGAACGGCCTCGCGCTGCAGGCTGGCACCAGCCACGACCTGGGACAGAACTTCGGCAAGGCGTTCGATGTGAAATTCCAGAACAAGGAAGGTCAGCTCGATTACGTTTGGCAAACCAGTTGGGGCGTGAGCACACGGCTGATCGGCGGGCTGGTGATGAGCCACTCCGACGACAAGGGTCTGGTCATTCCGCCCAAACTCGCGCCGGTCAAGAGCGTCCTGGTGCCGATCTATCGGAAGGATGAGGAGAAGGGCGCGGTCCTCGAAGCCGCCCACCGTATGGCGAAAGACATCGGCGCTGAAGTCGACGATCGTGAAGGCCAATCGCCGGGCGCGAAGTTTTTCCACTGGGAGCGCCGCGGCGTTCCGATTGTGCTGGAGCTCGGGCCGCGCGATCTGGCTTCAGGCGGCATCGTTCTCAAGCGGCGCGATACCGGCGCCAAGGAATCCGTGCCCCAATCTGAACTAAAGGCCTGCGTGGAAACCGTATTGCAGACCATCCAACAAGACTTGTATGCGGCCGCGAAGCAGCGGCTCAAGGACAACACCGTAGTAGCGAACTCGATCGAAGCAGTCGAGTTGATCCTGGGTGACGTTACCGCTGAGAAGGGCGGTGGCAAATTCGTCATGGCGCACTTGAAGGACGATCCGGCTTGCGACGCGAAGTTGAAGACGTTCAAAGCGACGGTGCGCTGTATTCCTCAACTCGACGAATACGACGGGTCCGGCAAGTGCCTCGTTACCGGCGAGACTGTGGAACGCCGCGTCGTCGTCGCCAAAGCGTATTGAACGTGTGGCGCACGCACTCTTGCGGGCCGTGTCGAGACTCTTCTCGACACTCAAATCGCCATCCGCTACAATTGCCCTAACTCCGCCTTTAATTCGATGACGCAGTCCACAGCTACCGAGACCACCGGATTCGTTCGGGGCCTGAACCTGTTCGACTCGACGATGATCGTGATCGGCACGATGATCGGGTCGGGCATTTTCATCGTCTCGGCCGACATGGCCCGCTTGATTAACAGCCCCGGCTGGCTGCTGGTGGCGTGGGGCGTCACGGCCCTGCTCACGATTCTTGCAGCGCTTTCGTACGGAGAACTCGCGTCGATGCTGCCCGAAGCGGGTGGCGTGTACGTGTTCCTGCGCGAAGCGTATTCGCCCTTGTGGGGATTCCTCTACGGCTGGACCTTATTCGCAGTCATCCAAACGGGGACCATCGCCGCCGTGGCAGTGGCCTTTGCCCGGTTCTTGTCGGTTCTCGTGCCCTCCATCTCGGAAAGCAATTATTTAATCCCACCCATTCACATTTCCACCGGTTATGCGTTTTCACTCTCCACCGCCCAACTGGTAGGCGTCATGGTGATTGCGCTTTTAACGTGGACCAACTCCCGCGGCCTAGAATACGGCAAGATCGTGCAAAACGTTTTCACGACCGCGAAAGTTTCGGCCATCGCGGCTCTGATCCTCGCGGGCCTGTTCCTGGGCCGTAGCGCGGAAGCGATCCAGACCAATTTCACCGCGCCCTTCGCGCTGGGCGCATTCGATCCCGCGTTGGGCGTCGCAGCCGGCACTGTATTCGGACTCATCGTCGCAATCGGCGTGGCGCAATCCGGGTCGCTGTTTTCGGCCGACGCGTGGCATGACGTGACCTTTATTGCCGGCGAAGTTCGCGACGCGAAGAAAAATCTGCCGAAGGCGATGGCTATCGGCTGCACGGCGGTGGTGCTGCTGTACCTGCTCACCAACGTGATCTATCTACTGGTGCTGCCGATGCCCGCCATCCAGCACGCGCCGTCGGATCGCGTGGCAACGGCGGTCCTCGCGCGGATATTTCCCACTTATGGTCCGGTGCTGATGGCGATCGCGATCATGATCTCGACCTTCGGCTGCGTCAACAGCCTGGTGCTCTCCGGGGCCCGCGCATATTACGCCATGGCGAAGGACCGGCTGTTCTTGCCGCAAGCGGCGAGGCTCAACCGTGCCAAGGTGCCGGGGTGGTCGCTGTGGACTCAGGGAGTCTGGGCCGCGTTCCTGGTGCTGCCGCGCACGTATAATACCGCGACGGGCCAGTACGGCAATTTGTACGGGAATCTGCTCGATTGGGTGATCTCCGCTGCGCTGATCTTCTACATCCTGACCATCGCCGCGGTGTTCCGCCTCCGTTCCAAGCGTCCGGATGTCGAGCGCAGTTATCGCGTGCCGGGCTATCCTGTTACCCCGGCGCTCTACATCCTCGGCGCCGCAGTGGTTCTGGTGATCCTGTTCGCCTACCGGCCGGCAACCACATGGCCGGGTCTCGTGATCGTCCTGGCTGGTGCAGTGGTCTACGCATGTCTCCCACGACGTTAAAACAAAACTCCAGCCTGTTTCAGGCGATCAAGAGCGCCATTCTGGGCGATCCTCATCGCGATTTCACTCAGGGCTCCATTGGGCGCGCCATTGCGATGCTAGCCGTGCCCATGGTGCTCGAGATGATGATGGAGTCGCTGTTCGCGGTGGTGGACATGTTCTGGGTGGCCCATCTCGGTGCGAATGCTGTCGCAACGGTCGGCTTTACAGAGTCGCTGCTGGTGCTGCTCTTCGCGGTGGCACTGGGGCTGAGCATCGCGACTACGGCCACTGTGGCGCGGCGTATCGGCGAAAAAGATCCAAAGGCGGCAGCGGACACCGCCTCGCAGGCCGCGCTGCTAGGCGTGGCGATTGCCGCTGTGACCGGAACGCTAGGATTCATTTTCGCGCCCGATCTGCTGCGGATCATGGGTGCGTCGCCGGAGGTGATCGCTACCGGCAGCGGCTACACGCGCGCCATCTACGGCGGTAGCGGAACCGTGATGCTGCTGTTTCTGATCAACGGCGTGTTCCGCGGCGCGGGCGATGCCTCCCTTGCGATGCGCGTACTGTGGACCGCCAACTGGATCAACATCGTTCTTAATCCCCTCCTCATCTTTGGACTGGGGCCCTTTCCGAGACTTGGCGTGGCCGGGTCAGGCATCGGAACCACCATCGGTCGCGGATGCGGCGTGCTGCTGCAGCTCTGGTTTCTGAGCAGCGGAAAAAGCCGCGTCGTAGTGCACTGGCATCAAATCCGCCTGATCCCGGCGCTGATGCTGAGGTTGGTCCGGCTCTCGCTGGGCGGGATGTTCCAGTACATGGTCGCCATGGCGAGCTGGATCGTCATGGTGCGGATGTGCGCTGTGTTCGGCAGTGTGGCTATTGCTGGATACACGCTGGCACTGCGGATCATCATGTTCGCGCTGCTCCCCAGTTGGGGCATGGCCAACGCGGCGGCGACCCTGGTGGGACAAAACCTGGGCGCGCGCAAGCCCGACCGCGCCGAAAAGTCGGTCTGGCTCGCCGGTTTCTACAACATGATCTTTCTCGGACTGGTCGCCGTGGTCTTCATCGGATTCGCAGGGCCGCTGGTCCGAATCTTCACCACCGATCGTGACGTGGTTGCCATGGCATCCACCACGTTGCGGACAGTTGCCTATGGCTACATCTTTTACGCCTGGGGCATGGTGATGGGGCAAGCCTTCAACGGCGCGGGCGATACCAATACTCCGACCTTGCTGAATTTGCTGTGCTTCTGGGCGTTCCAGATTCCGTTGGCATGGCTGCTCGCGTTTCGCATCGGGCTGGGCGTGAATGGGATCTTCATCGCCATTCCGGTCGCTCAATCGGCACTGGCGGTGGCTGGGGTGCTGATGTTCCGCCGCGGCAAGTGGAAGGGTTCGCTAGTCTAATGCAATTGTTTAGTGAAACCTGTGCACTGCGGCCGTTTCGGTCCGATACAGCAGGCTGAGATCCGGGCTCGATCGAATTGCTTTCTCGATCGCATCGCGATCATCGTCAGCTATCCCCTGGCGCGCATCGACCCCGGCAAAGTGGAGAAGAGTAAGCCCACGATCGCGAGCGAATGGCGCAAGATCGGTGAGCCAGGCGATCATTCCCGCACGATCCTGGCGATACCATAACGCCGGAGGCAGGGGCTTGCTCATGGCGTGGTGACCGGTGTAGAGAAACAGTACCGCATCGTCGGCCGCCAGGAAAGAAGCGTCCGCGGGCGCTTTCGCGCGAATCCAGCCATACACTGCGATGTTTTGGATTTTACGCATGCGATGCTGGAGCGCATCAGCGGGCAGAAACGACGCGTCCATGAAAAGCTGAAGCACCAGGCAGCCGGCGGCGATGGCCAGGACCGCGGCGCTGAAACCTGCCGCGACCACGCGCTGTCCCCGGTCATGGTGACGCAGACCAGTCCGGAGCATCCCGGCGAGATGGTCGGCTTCCGTTAACAGGCCCGCCAATGCAAGCGGCAACAGCGGCAGCACGAACCGCTCGTTGGGTGGAAAGTGCCAGATCACCAGGAGCGCGGTGGTGGCGATGGCGAATAGCGCATACAGCGTTCCGATGCCCCGACGCACCAGGCGGACCACGCCGCTGATCATGGCTATCGCCAGCACTTCGGCAAGAATCTTCAGGAACAGCGAGTTGATGACCTTGGGCAGGATCAGACCGCCCAGTCCCCACAGGAGTCCGTCCACATTTTTCCAAAGAATCAAATGCAAGTCGCGGAGGGAGATGCTGTAAATCTCATAACGGAAGTAGTCGAGGTAATAGATCAGAGCGGGATCGGTGGTCGCGGTCTGGTGGAGGCGCGCCCACAGTATCCAGGCTGCGACGAATGGCAGCATCGCGGCGGTAAACAGCATCGCGCTCCGGCGCTGTTTTCGCAGGGGCCACAAGTAGATCACGGCGGCCACCAGCAGAGCCAGTCCAGCCGAGCGCGTCAGGTAAGCCAGACCTGCGACTGCGCCCGCGGCAACGGCCGCGCTGCTGGACGCTTTGGCCGCGCGTTCGGCCAGCAGCATAGCGGCCAGCGACAGCGCCAGGAATAGCATCTCCGACAGCAACTGGGTGCTGAACACAATTACATAAGGATTTGCCGCAAACAAGAACAGAAGCAGCCACGCTCGTCCGCGGGAAATGCCCAGCGATGGGTACAGAACGGCCATCAGCAGCAACACAGCGGGCAGCGCCAGCCAGGAGATCCAGGCCGCTAGCTGGAGGTTGCCCGGGAACTGCGGGTCGAGCCTCCACGCAACGGAAAGCAGCAGAGGGTAGAGCGGCGGATATTTGGTTTGGGGCGGTTCGCCGGGCAGACTCTCGATGCGGTATCCGCCACCATCGGCCAGCGATTTCGCCGATACGAAATACAGGCTGTCGTCATGCAAATCGCCGAAGCGGGGCACGTCGGCGAAGTGCCACAGGTAGGCTGCCGAGGGGATCAGCAGAAACAGCAGCAGCGTCAGGCTGCGCACGCTGAATGCGGCTTGCGCCGGTGGCATCGTAGGGGTTTGCAATGCGGCCAGACGATTTAGAACCTCAAGTGTCTATCGTTCCTTCGCGATAGAGTCCATAGAGTCAATTCGCATTTCCTCCGATGGAAAGACGTCGCTTATGCGCAGGATCCTGGCCATAGCCGCATTTATCGTGCTGCTAACCCCGTCTATCTGGTTTGCCTGGCGGAACCGTCAGATGCCGCAGTTGGGCGAAGCGCACGACGATGCCATCTACCATATCGTTTCCAAGGCGTTGGCGGAAGGGAAAGGCTATCGTATCACCAGCTTGCCGAACGCGCCCTTCGAAACCAAATACCCCCCTGTAATGATCTGGATGCTCGCGGCCATCTGGCGGATCAACCCCCAGTTTCCGGATAATCTGACGCTGGTGACGACGCTTCAATGGGCGATGATCCCGCCATTTTTGTGGCTGAGCCTGGTTTGGTTCAAACGTTTGGGGCTATCCGCGTCTCAACGATGGATCGGATTAGCTCTGCTGGCAGTGGGCCCCTATACCGTTGTGTTCGGCGCGGGCATCTTCACCGAGGTGCTGTTCGGCCTCCTGTTGATGGCTTCTCTGATCGCCTGCGAGGAGGCCCGCACACGTGAAACGGGATGGCCCTGGGCTGCCGCGGCAGGTTTCCTGGCGGGACTCGGGTACTTGACGCGAACGGCCGGCATCGCTGCGATCGTGGGCGTGCCGCTAGTATTCGTTCTCTGGAAGAAACGGCGCGAGGCCGCAGCGTTCGTGCTCGCAGCGTTACCGGCGGCCGCGGGGTGGACCCTGTGGACCAAGCTCCACCAAACTTCGGCTGCCGACGTGATGACTTTGTACAACACCAACTACCTGCGCTTTCAAATCTTGAACGTACATTTCGCGGATTTGGGTCTGGTGGTCTGGAAAAACCTCGGCCACATGCTGTACGGAATGGGGGCGCTGGCCTTCCCTCTGGAACTGGATTCTTTCGCCTGGCAACTTGTCCGGATGACCGTGGCTGTGGGCATTTTCCGGGGTCTGTCGCGGCACTGGCGCAATCCGGTTCTGCAGCCGTACCTGGTGATCGCGATCCTGACAGCAGCGGAGTTGCTGGTGTGGCATTTCCCTCCCAATCTGAGGCTCATGTATCCTCTGATTCCGCTATTCGCGGCCGGTCTGATCTGGGAAGGCGAGCACTTCGCGAGCCTGATTCGGGCGGCGCGGGGTCATCGGCAGCGCAGCCAAAGGGCCGCCGCGTGGGTGCTGAGCGGAATGGCTGCCTCGGCGATTCTTCTGGCCGGCTGGATGCAGGGATACATGCTGTTCCGGACCTTGCCTGACATGGTTCGCGACAACGAGCGCCAACTGGCGGAACAAACGGCCGTCTACGACTGGATCAACCAGCATGTGGATCCAAGCGCAGCTATCATGGCATCGAATCCGGCGTTGTATCTCTACACGGGGCGGCAAACCGCGGCCCAGATTCTGATGCCGATCGATTGGTATCGGGACGATAAGGGCAGCGTGATGGCGGCCTACCGGGACCTGGCTGCCTACGCGGCGGCAAACCGGCTGGCGTACCTTTACATCCGCGACTCCGAATACGGGAAGATGCTCGGGCCCGAACAAGCCGAAGAAGCCCGGCGGGCGGTCGAAACGAATCCGTCCTTGCGGCTGGTGTTTCGCACGCACGACGCAACCGTGTTCCAGGCCGTAACGCCTCTGTCCTCCTTCCGCCGGTAAGAACAGCGCGACGCGATGCACAGGCGGCGTGATATGCTGTCTTGTCGCTGAATGGGGCAGAAAACTATTTTCCCGACCGTCTGCATCGCGCTGGGATTCCCCGATGTGGAGTCCTTGCTGTCGCATGCGCGTGCCGAATACGACTGCGGGGAACGGTTTCTGGAATTCCGCCTGGATTATCTTGCCTCGCCCGAGCGCGGAGTGGCAGCGTTGCGCAAGTTTCTTACGCGCTATCCCGATTGCACTGTTCTAGCCACCTGCCGCCGGCGCCAGAACCAGGGGCGTTTCACGGGAAGTATTGAGGAGCAGATCCGGATCCTGGAGGCCGCGCGCGAAGCGGGAGCGCAGGCCGTGGACATCGAAGTGGAGAGCGCGGAAAACTGCGAGAACCAACTGGCGCATCTGCGCTCCACTGCGTACCTGGTGCTCTCCTATCACAACTACGGAGGCACTCCGCCTCGTCTGGAGTCGGTGCTGCGGCGCATGGCGGAGATCCCGGCGCACGCCTATAAGATCGTGACTACGGCGCGAAAGCCATCCGACAACTCGCGGGTCTTGTCGCTCGCGAAGTTACATCCGAAGATCCCTACCGTTCTGCTGGCGATGGGAGAAACGGGATTCCCCACGCGCGTGCTTTCGCCCGCGTTCGGCGGCCTGTACACTTATGCCGCTCCGAACATGGCCGTTGGAACCGCCTCCGGACAAGTGAGCGCGAAGAAGCTTCGAGGCATGTATCGCGTGGGAAAACTTTCGCGCGACGGGAAGATCTTCGGAGTCATCGCCGATCCGGTGGGGCACTCGATTTCGCCCGCAGTGCATAACCGGGCCTTCCAGGCGCGCCGCGTGGATGCGGTGTATTTGCCGTTTCTGGTGCATCCCGGGCAGCTCAAGGACTTTTTCGTGATGGCGGAGGATCTGCCGCTGGCAGGTTTCAGCGTCACCATCCCGCACAAGCAGAAGATCCTGCGGTATCTGGACTTCGTGGACCCGGTCGCGCGACGCATCGGGGCGGTGAATACGGTGTGGCGCAAGGCCGGGAAGTGGCGCGGCGCGAACACCGACGCTCCCGGCGTAACGTCCCCGCTCGAGCGTCACGTCCGGCTCAACAAAGCTTCGGTTCTGGTGGTCGGTAACGGCGGCGCGGCGCGTGGAGCCGTTTTCGCTCTGGCAGCGGCGGGCAGCAAACTCGCGGTTACCGGGCGCAATCTGGACCGGGTGCGCGCGCTCGCTTCCACCTGTGGCGCCGAGGCCCTCTCGCGTGACCAGGCTGCGGCGCGAACGTTCGACGCTTTGGTGCACGCCACTCCGCTGGGCATGGCTCCGAATATTGAAAAGTGCTTCTTCGACGGCCGGATCCCGTCGCAACTGGTGTTCGATATGGTCTACACGCCCATGGAAACCACTCTTCTGCGGCGCGCCAAAGACCAGGGTGCGGAAGTGATCCCCGGGATCGAAATGTTCCTGGAACAGGCCGCACGGCAGTTCGAAATCTTTACCGGGGAGCGCCCGCCGCGAG
>JAOAPR010000243.1 GCA_025463005.1 Bryobacterales bacterium
CCATGAAGTGGGTCTTCGATCTGAAAGAAGAAGACACCTACTGGTGCTCGGCCGACATCGGCTGGGTGACAGGTCACAGCTACATCGTGTATGGCCCCCTGTCGGCCGGCGCGACCACTGTAATGTACGAAGGCGCGCTCGATTTTCCGCAGTTCGACCGCTGGTGGCGCATCGTCGAGAAGTACCGCGTCAATATTCTCTACACTTCGCCCACCGCGATCCGCGCGCTGATTCGCCAGGGCGATCAGTGGCCCAACGCTCACGATCTTTCGAGCCTGCGCCTGCTCGGCTCGGTCGGCGAGCCGATCAATCCCGCGGCCTGGGAATGGTACAACCGCGTGATCGGCAAAGGCCGCTGTCCCATCGTCGATACGTGGTGGCAGACGGAAACCGGTGGGATCCTCATCGCGCCCATGCCCGGCGCAGTCCCGGCCAAGCCCGGATCCGGGACGCTGCCGATGCCCGGCGTGATTCCCGCCATCGTCGATCTGAAAGGCGTCGAACTCGGTTCCGACAAAGAGGGGTTTCTTATTCTGAAAAAGCCGTGGCCGGGCATGATCCGCAACATCTGGGGCGATCCTGAACGCTACAAAGAGCAGTATTGGAGCCGCGTTCCGGGCGCTTATTTCACCGGCGATGCAGCCCGCCGCGATGCCGACGGCTACTATTGGGTGCTCGGCCGCGTTGACGATGTGATGAATGTCAGCGGTCATCGCCTCAGCACTATGGAAGTCGAGTCCGCGCTGGTTCGGCATCCCGCGGTGGCCGAAGCCGCAGTGGTCGGCAGGCCGCACGAGATCACCGGTCAGGCAGTTTGCTGCTTCGTCACCCTCAAGAAAGGTGATTACAGCCATGAGCAGCTCGGCAAGGATCTGCGCCAGTGGGTGGCGCATGAAATTGGACCATTCGCGCGACCCGAGGAGATCCGCTTTACTGACGCCCTTCCCAAGACCCGCAGCGGCAAAATTATGCGGCGCCTGCTACGCGAAATCGTAACCAATAATTCCGTCAGCGGCGACGTCACTACGCTTGAGGACTTGAGCGTGGTGACCAGGCTCGCCGCGCAACAAGACGAGGAGTAACTCACCGCTCTGCCAATATAAAGGTGGATGCACCGGGTCGTTATCCTGGGCGGCGGATTCGGCGGGCTCTACGCTGCGCGCGCCCTGCGGCACGAAGCGCTCTCCGTAACCCTGGTCGACCGCCGAAACTTCCATCTCTTTCAACCCTTGTTGTACCAAGTGGCTACCGGCGCGCTCGCCGCGACCGAAATCGCTACGCCTCTGCGCGTCGTGCTTCGCAAACAGAAAAATACGCAGGTTCTGATGGCCGATGCCGTGGATCTGGATGCCGCCGGACACCACCTGATCCTCGACGAAGGCGCAATCCCTTATGACACTCTGATCGTCGGTACAGGCGCGCGTAATACGTACTTTGGTAACGACTCATGGGAAGCCATCGCACCCGGCCTCAAGTCTCTCGAAGACGCGACCCGCATTCGCCACAAAATCCTTTACGCATTCGAGGCGGCTGAGCGGGAACCGGATCCCCAACGCCGGCGCCAGTGGTTGACATTCGTCGTAGTCGGTGCGGGCGCCACCGGTGTCGAGCTGGCCGGCGCGATGGCCGAGATCGTCCGCGACACCGTGCACAGCGATTTCCGCTCGATTCGACGCGACGACGCGAGAATCTTACTGCTCGATTCCTCACCCCGTGTGCTGAATACATTTCCCGAGAGCCTCTCGGAAGCCGCCGAACGCCAACTGGTCCGGCTTGGTGTGACTCTGCGCCTGAAAGTTCGCGTGACGGAGGTCGATCCGGAAGGTGCGACATTTTCGACCGACGGCGGTACGGAAAGGATCGAGTGTCGAACGGTTCTGTGGGCTGCTGGAGTGCGGCCGTCGGAGTGGAGTGACATCCTGGCCGAACGTGCGGGAGCAGCACGCGACCGCAGCGGCCGGATTAAGGTGAACCCGGACCTGACCATACCGGGCCACCCCGAAATCTTTGTCGTCGGTGATATGGCCTACCTCGAACAGGACGGGGCACCGCTGGTCGGCGTCGCGCCCGTAGCCATGCAGGAAGGGCGCTATGCGGCTACCGTCATCAAGGATCGCCTGCGCGGCCGCAGCTCGAAACCGTTTCGGTACTTCGACAAAGGCAACCTCGCGGTCATAGGACGAAACGCGGGCGTGGGTGTGATCGCCGGCGTCAAAGTAAAAGGGCGGATCGCCTGGTTCGTCTGGCTTTTCATTCACCTGATGTACCTGGCCGATGCGCTGAACCGATTGCTTGTTTTTGTGCGCTGGGGTTACCAATATCTGACCTACTACCGCGGAGCTCGAGTGATCACCGGGCCACCCGGTTAGAATAGTGGCTTGCAGCGTTACTTCGTAAAAACGTTCGGATGCCGTGCTTCGCAGGCCGATGGAGCTGCGCTCGAAGCCGGACTCGCCGCGAGCGGACTCACCGCAGTCCGAGAACTGGCCGACGCCGATCTGGTGGTTCTGAACACCTGCACGGTCACCGCCACCGCCGACGACGAGCTTCGCCAAACCGTCCGCCGCATCCATCGCGCGCAGCCTGACACGCGCATCGTGGTCACGGGCTGCTACGCGCAGCGCGCGCCCGAGGAAATCGCCGCCCTGCCCGGCGTGACGATGGTGGTCGGCAACTCACATAAGACGTCCATCCCCGATCTGGTCGCCGATGGCCAGCACTATCACGGCGAGATCCGGATCGGCGACATTTTCGAGCAGCGCGACTTTCTTTCCGCGCCCGTCGAAGACGCGATGGGCGACCGCACTCGGCCGAATCTCAAGATTCAGGACGGCTGCAACAATCGCTGCTCGTTCTGCATTATCCCGTTCGTGCGCGGCCGCAGCCGCAGCGCTCACCCGGCTTCCGTCATCGAACAGGTCAGCCGTCTTGCGGCCAAATATCGTGAAGTGGTTCTCAGCGGGATCAACCTGGGCCGCTGGGGCCGCGATCTAGAAGGTGAAAGCCGCTTGGTGGACCTGGTCCAGCGTCTGCTCGACGAAACGACTATCGAGCGCCTGCGCCTCAGCTCGGTCGAGCCGATGGACTGGTCGAATTCTCTGTTGGAGCTCGTCGCCGCCTCGCCGAGAATCGCCAAGCACGTGCATGCTCCGCTGCAATCGGGTTCCGATCGAGTGCTGCGCCGCATGCACCGCAAGTACCGCCCACGTCACTACGCGGACCGCATTCTCAAGGCTCGCGACTTAATGCCGGAATGCGCTGTGGGCGCCGATGTGATGACCGGTTTTCCCGGCGAGAGCGAACAGGAATTCGAAGAATCCCGCGCGTTCATCGAGAGCCTGCCGTTCACCTACCTGCACGTGTTCACGTATTCGGCGCGACCCGGAACACCTGCCGCCGACGCGGATCAGGTGCCGATGGAGATTCGCAAGCACCGCACGCACATCCTTCGCGACCTGGCGCAGCGCAAGAACCTGGAGTTCCGCCGTTCGATGATCGGCCGCGCGCTTTCCGTCGTAACTATCGAAAATGGCCACATCGCCCTGAGCGACAATTATCTGAAGGTCGCGCTCGCCCGCCCCCGTGAAGCGAACCGCATCGAGGACATTCCGATCGGCGGCCTGACCGCTGAAGGCCTGCACGAAGCCGGCTTGCTGCCAGTCCTCACGACGTGAGCACGCCCACACCGCGCGACCGCATCATTTCAGGCGCGTCCATCGTTCTCCTGATCGCTACCGTCAAGCTCTTGTTTCACCTGCTTACCGCCAGTCGCTACGGAATTTTTCGCGACGAACTCTATTATCTGGCTTGCGCCGACCACCTCGATTGGGGCTATGTCGATCAGCCTCCCTTAATCGCCGGGATCGCCTGGTTTGCCCGGCACGTGTTCGGCGATTCTCTGCTGGGTCTGCGCCTGCTGCCCGCCATCGCCGGCGCAGCTTTAGTGTGGCTGGCCGGTACCCTGGCGCGTGAAATGGGAGGCGGACGCTTCGCCCAAGCGCTGGCTGCCGTGTCCGTAGCCTGCGGTCCCATCTACCTGGTGTTTCATCACTGGATCACGATGAACGCCTTCGAGCCGCTCATCTGGATGGGTTGCGCCTGGTGCGTGATGCGAGCCATCCGACTCAGCGAGCCTCGCTACTGGCTGGGGTTCGGCGCGTTCGCCGGCATCGGCATGGAAAACAAGTATTCCGTGGCGTTTTTCATCGTTGGTGTAGTCATAGGACTTCTGCTTTCGCCGGAACGGCGTTTCTTCCGAAGCCGCTGGATGTGGACCGGCGCGCTCGCGGCGTTCCTCATCTTTCTTCCTAATCTAGTGTGGCTCATCCGCCACGATTTCCCTTTCCTCGAATTGATGAACAACGTCCGCCGCAGCGGACGCGACATCGTGCGCGGACCTGTGGCTTTCGTACTGGATCAAGCCATGCTCATGAACCCGTTGCTGTTTCCGCTCTGGATCGGCGGTCTCGCGTGGGTGCTGTTCAACCGCGCAGGACGACGCTATGCGGTACTGGGATGGACCTACCTGGTAATGCTGGTGTTGTTCATCACTTTAAAGGGCAAGAATTATTATCTGGCGCCCGCTTATCCCATGCTGCTTGCGGCTGGCGCGGTCGCGTTTGAGCAGATCACCTCGAAGCGGATTGCGTGGAGCCGACCGGTATACCTCGTGTTGATAATTGCTGGAAGCGCCATGATCGCACCGCTCTTCGCGCCGATCTTGCCTGTCGAAACCTACATTCGATATCAGAAATTCCTCGACCTGGAACCTCCCAAGGCGGAAAACCAGCAAAATGGCCCGCTCCCGCAGTATTTCGCCGACGAGTTCGGATGGGAGGAGATGACGCGCGCAGTCGCCAAAGTTTATTTCAGTCTGCCGACGTCAGAGCGCACCAACACCGCCATCTTTGCGAACAGCTACGGACAGGCGGGCGCTATCGATTTCTTCGGTCCCAAATATGGGTTACCGAAAGCGATCAGCGGCCACCAGAACTATTGGTACTGGGGTCCGCGCGGCTACACCGGCGAGACCGTCATCGTGCTCGGCAGCGACGGCCGGGGAGACCGCGAACATTTCGCAACGGTCGAAGCCGCGGGTCGCGTCGAGCACCCTTACTCTCGACTCGACGAGCATTTCGACATCTTCCTTTGCCGAGGGTTAAAGGTGAATCTTCAAACATTGTGGCCCGAGGTGAAGCACTGGAATTGAGCGGGATTACATCTCCCGCCGATTCTCCAGCGACTTCAGCATTGTGACTTCGTCCGCGAACTCCAGGTCGCTCCCTACCGGAATCCCCATGGCGATGCGCGTCACCTTGATCCCCAGCGGCTTGAGCAATCGCGATAGATACACCGCTGTCGCCTCGCCTTCCACCGTGGGATTATTCGCCAAAATAATCTCCTGCACTTCTCCCTTGCCGATCCGGTCCAGCAGGCCCTTGATCTTCAACTGCTCCGGCCCGATCCCGCGCAGCGGTGAAATCGCTCCGTGCAGCACGTGATATAAGCCATTGAACGACCGCGTGGTCTCTACCGGAAGAATGCTATGCGGCTCTTCCACCACGCAGATCTGAGAATGGTCGCGATTGGAATCCCGGCAGTAGGGACACAGCTCGGCATCGCTGATGTTGTTGCACTCTGTGCAGATGCCCAGGTTGTCTTTTACGTCGGTGAGGGCCGCGGCCAACGCGGCCGCCTGATCGCGCGGCGAGCGCAGCACATAAAACGCGAGCCGTTGGGCTGATTTTTGCCCGATCCCGGGCAGCCGGCGGAACTCGTCGATCAGGCGCTGCAGCGGCGCGGCAAAGTCAGGCATGCGAGGTATACGTGCAAAGGGCGCGAAGCGAACCTTTGGCAGCCTGGAAGTGTGCGCGGCGCGCTCCGTCTTGCGCGTTCATTAAAGGAGGCCGGGCGGTAAACCCAGTCCGCCCATCATGCCGCTCATTTTGCGCTGCGTCTCCTCGTCGACTTTCTTGGTGGCTTCATTGCACGCCGCCATGAACAGGTCCTGCAGCATCTCGACGTCGCCCGCCACTTCAGGATCGATCTTCACGCCGGTGACGTTCTTGTGGCCATCCATGTTCACGGTCACCATGCCGCCGCCCGCCGATGCCTCCACACGGATCAGCGCGACCTCTTCCTGCATCTTCTGCTGCATCTTTTGGGCCTGCTGCATCATGGCCTGCATGTTTCCAGGCATCTTCATGGTTCGGTCTCCTTCAAGTTGCGCACTGCGCGTACCTGGCTCTCCGGGAACAGTTCCTGAAAGCGCTTCACTTCCGGATGCGCCAGCGCACGCGCGGCTGCTTCATCTTTCGCCGGTGGTGCCGCGACCTTCGCCGCGGCTGGTGCGGCTGCGGATTCTCCCACTTTCAGTGTGATTTTGATCGCCCGGCCGGCCACGCGCCGCACCGCTGCTTCAAATTCCGGTCCCTTCAGGAACAACTGATACATTTTGGGAGCCGTGAAGATGATCTCGGTTGCGCTCTCGGCGATCTCCGAGTGCTCCACGGCGTCGGCCACGTGCGTCAGCTTGGTTTCGTGCAGCGCAGTTATCAGCCGTGTCCGAAAATCTCCCTCATGCGGAAGACTAGGGACTGCTGGCGGAAAACTGGGGACTGCCTCCGATTTCCGTCCAGAGTCTTTCGGTGTTTGCACCATGGGTCGCGCGGAAATCGGCTGGCTGTCCCCGGTTTTCCGGGACGACCCAGCTCCTGACCCGCCCAACGCCGCCAGCGCTTCCTCGATCGGCTGCAACCGTCCCGCATGAATCAGCCGCAACAGGCCCATTTCCAGATGCAGCCGCGGTTGCAGCGAGCTCTGCAGATCCCGGAATAAATCCAGCGACAGCTTCAGGTCCCGTGTCAGATCTTCTTCGCTGAACTGCGCGGCGGCCTTCATCATTCGTTCCTGCTCCGGCGGCGATGCCGCCACCAGCCGCGTGGTGCCGCCCTCAATCCGCACTACCAGCAAATTTCGGAAATAGCGAGCCAGCTCACGCGCGAAGTGCTGCAGGCTGCGCCCATTCGCCTCCAGGTCGCCCACCACGTCGAGCATCTTCTTCGCGTCGCCCTCGACCAGCGCCTGTGTCACCACGCCCATCGATTCCAGCGAAAAGATCCCCAGCAGCTCGCGCACCTGCGCGGCTTCCAGTTTGTTCCCACAGCACGCGATGGCCTGATCTAGCGCCGATAAGGAATCGCGCACGCTGCCCTCGCCTGCCTGGGCCAGCACGCTCAACACCTCGGCGTCGGCTTTAATACCTTCTTGCTGGATGATCCATTCCATGCGCGCGACCAGCTCCGCGAAATCGACCGACCGGAAGCTGAACTGCTGGCAGCGCGAGGCGATGGTGGACGGAATCTTATGCACCTCGGTGGTGCACAGGATGAACACCACCCACTCGGGCGGCTCCTCCAGCGTCTTGAGCAGCGCGTTGAAGGCTTCGCTGGTGATCTGGTGCGCTTCGTCGACGATGAACACCTTGTAGCGATCGCGCGCCGGGCGGAAGCGGACATTTTCCCGCAGCTCGCGCATTTCGTTGATGCCGCGGTTCGACGCCGCGTCGATCTCGATCACGTCAATTCCCGATCCGCCGGCGATTTCGGTACAGCTCGCGCACACGCCGCAGGGCGTGATAGTCGGTCCTTTTTCGCAGTTGAGGCAACGAGCCATGATTCGCGCGACCGTGGTTTTTCCGGTGCCGCGCTGGCCCGAAAAAATATAGCCGTGCGCGATGCGATTTTGCGAGATTGCGTTTTCGAGCGTGGTCCGGACGTGCTCCTGGCTGATCAACTCCGAGAACGTCTGCGGCCGGTATTTGCGGGCGATGACCTGGTACATGCAGGCGGGAAATTCGTGAATATATGCCAGACCCCGGGTGATCCGCGGCACACGGGTTAAGCCGCTACCGTTGCTTCCTTCCGGACCTGGCGGGGTTTGCAGCCGCCCGTTGCACGAAGCCCGGAGCCTGACAACTTCCTATGCTACCAGCTTC
>JAOAPR010000291.1 GCA_025463005.1 Bryobacterales bacterium
GTTCGGGGATCGCAGCCAGGATGCCAACACACCGGTGATGCGCGCCGTCCGTCGGATCGAGGAGATCCTGTCCAATCCGGAAGCGAAGACCGATGAGATCGAGGATCCGCGCAAATACTTCAATTTCGAGCTCTACATCAAGGATGCGAACGGCACGATCCGCTCGTCCTTGACCAGCCGGGCCGGGACGGGATCCGGAGGCGAGGGACAGCTCCCGTTCTACATCGCCATCGGCGCATCGCTGGCCGCCACCTACCAGAATAGGCGGACCGGCGAGAGCGGATTGTCGCTCGCCATCTTCGATGAAGCCTTCAACCGCCTGGATACGAAGGCGATCGGTCAGTGTTCGGAATTCATGCGCGACTTGGGCCTTCAGGTGGTCCTGGCTACGCCCGACGAAAAGCGCCACGTCTTCATGGAGGTCGTCGATACCGTGGTGAACGTCAACCGCTTGGGCAATCAGGTGATGATCGACACCGAATTCCTTACCACGAAGGCACGGGACGAACTCGTCGCGGCCGACCCCTACCGCAAGGGATTCGACGTGTTCAAGGCCGAACTCATTGCGGATGAGCAGTCTACAGTGGCTTCGCAGGATCAGGCAGCGGAATGACTGATCTGCGGACAGCCGACGTTGGTGTCGATTTCCTTGAGCGGCTGCTGGAGCGAAGCGAGCGGCGCCCGGATCGATCCCGACCGGCAACCGCTGCTCCGGAATACGACAAGCTTTCTACGGCGCAGCAGGTAGGCCGCTTCCATGACCTCATGGCCGCAGCCGAGCGGTTCGGCGCCGTCGAGGTGCAGCGGGGACGGAGGGACCGGGGCCACCTGATCGAGCGCGTGCGGGTCCGCGATCCAGAACTTCTCGCCAGGCACTTGGGCCGTCCTACGGCGGCCGTAATGGCGCAACGCGCCCGGGACGAGGTGCTTCCGATCACGACGTCGGGAGAGCCTTGGGTGCTTGCCATCTTGGATGAAATGACGGGTCGTTGGGCGAGGGGTGAAGCCAGCTACCGGCTGAGCGCAACACAGACCGATGCCACAAAGGAATTCTTCACGCTGCTGGTATCCATGTCGCGACACGAAGCCCGGGGTCTCGACGCGCGCACATTCTCGTTCAGGGCGACCAACGACACGAAGGCATTCGACCGGCATTCTTCCCGGATCGCGGCCGTGCTCGGGGTCCAGCTCGGATTGCCGGGCGCTGCGCCCGACGTCGTCTGGAGTCACGTCGGGCTGGAGCGCTTCAGTCACCCCGTTCATCTGAGGGGTCCCGTTGCCGTGGAAGGTCCGGCCGGCCTTCTGGTCGACGGCAACGTCAAGCCGTTCGCATCCGTTCATCCCGACATGCTTACCCAACTGTCTGTCTTGGCGACCCCGCCGGCGATTTTGACGATCGAGAACTATGCGAGCTTCAACAGGCAAGTCCGGGAGATCGAAGACGGCAACCTCGTTGTCTATACGGGTGGCTTCCCATCTGCAGGCGTGGTCGAACTTCTGTCAAAGGTGCTGCGCGCCCTGCCTTCCGACGTGCCCTTCTTTCACTGGGGCGACATCGATGCCGGGGGGCTCCGCATCTTCAGATATCTTGAAGAGAATCTGCCCCGGGGACCGCTGCCTCACCAGATGACCAGGGAATTGGCGCATTCCTACGGCCAACCAGCCGCGCCGGATGCCAGTCTCGGCTCGATAGCAAAGTCGGGTAGCGGTGTTGGCCATTTGGCCCAGTGGCTGGCGTTCGGACCAGACGTTCGACATCTGGAACAGGAAGCGCTTGAGCCAAAATCTCCCTCGGCTGCGTGACGCGAGACCTACGCCGTCCGGGGCCCAGGAGACCCATCGATGCCGTAGCCGGGGGAAACATGCGACCGGAGAGCGTCCGTCGATCCTGACGGCTCGGGACAGGCGCGGGCATGTCAGCGTCACATCGTCTTCGGGAGCCCGATGGCCTTCCAACCTTCCACCTGCGCGGAATTGAGATGCCGGGAACGTTGAGGAAACCGATGCCGTCCGCGCTGACTCAGGTCGCCTCGGAGATGATCAGGCCGGCGCTTGCGCGCTGGCGGTAGTATTGGGGACCAGGCCAGCCTTACGGGCTCGTCCTCGCGTCATCGGCGCCATGACCGCGCGGTTCCTCAATTCGATGCCGCTGGAGAGAGTGAAGGACGAGAAGAGGTCGGAACGGGTGTTGTCGAGCATCTGCGGATCTCCGTTGGAGACCGGAACATCGGCGATCCGGAAGGGCGCCGGTAGCGCCAGCAACCGACTTTCAATTATTCGGTTTTCGAGTTAGTGCGCGGCTCGGCAGTCCCTCGAAAGAAACCCGCAGACGATGAAAGTCCCAACCTGGACCACCGCGCAGACCAAGATGGGTGTGCTGGTCAACAAAACCTATGTACCATTCACGAGCACGCCGGATCGGATGCAACGGTTCGTTCGACCCGCCGTGTTCTCCACCGGAGACGAATTGTTCGAGCTTCGCGTCTTTGGCACCGCGTTAATGGCGACTTACCGTGGCTGGGATTTCGCTCTTACGACGGCCCATCAGGTCGATGCGGGGCGTGGAGCTCCTGCCGCCGAGTCGTTCGTAGTGATCGTGGAGAAGGACGGCAAGCGTCTCGCGGTGCCGCCTTCGTCCCTCCATTTGCCGCGCGTCGAGAAGGATTTTCGTTCTCTGAGCGACCTTGTCTTTTTCGATTACTCGAAGGTTCCGGACGGTCACAAATCCTCGCATCTGGACCTTACCGATATTTTCTGGTCGGACTCGCCGGGCATCGTCTCCGACTATTCCTTTGTGATCGGGTATCCTGCCCAGTCCGTCAGGATCGAGCTCGATCTTCACGACGAGACGAAGCTTTCCGAATTCACTTTGCGCTGGATACGTCAGGACCTTCAGAGCTCGGAGAGTGCTCCGATGGACCCGGAGCACAGGTCGATTTTCGTAAAGCATGAGCGATCTACTAGGCTCAGCATAGATCCCGACGGTCTGAGCGGGTCACCCGTCTTTTCGATCGTTCACGACGAGAGGAAAGACCGCCACTTGAGATTCGACGGAATCGTGACGAATGCTCGGG
>JAOAPR010000196.1 GCA_025463005.1 Bryobacterales bacterium
TCCGGACCCTCGGAAATATCGTTCGCCAGAACCACCGTCTGCGCCGGATCATGCCGAAGAATCTCAGCCGTCGAAGCGCGTTCGAAATCGCAGCAAAACCGGGCGTAAGCCCGCTCGCCGAACTTGAACAGTACCTTGCCCCGCGGCGCGGAGCTCCCCAGAATCGACGGTGTGATGGTTTGTAGCTCGAAAGGCTGTATGCGCTTCCATTCCTCGACCAAGTGCTCGAACACCGCGGCGCCGCCGCCCAAGGGAACGGCTTCAGCGGAAAATCCGCCGTGCGCGGCGGTGTAGAGTACGCATGACACTATTACGTGAACCCTAACAGTACTCGAGCACCAGCGCGGTGATGTCATCGCGCACCACGCCGCCCTCGAGAAATGCGTCCAGCGTGCTCAGCAAACTCTTGTGAAGTTCCGCCGCACCCAACGAGGCGTTCTCGCGCAAACAAGCCCGCAGCCGTTCCGTGTCGAAGAACTCGCCCGCGGCGTTTTCCGCCTCGGTCAAGCCGTCGCTGTAAATCACGATTTTGTCTCCGGGCTCCAGTTGCACCTGGACCACCTGAAACTGCGCCTCCTCGAGCATGCCCACCGGCATGCCGGAAGTGTGCAGCTTGCGCAGGCGGCCATCGCCGCTCATCAGAAAGGGCGCGCAATGCCCGGCGTTGGCGTAGCTGAGCAGCCCAGCCGAGCTCACCATGCAGTAGAACACCGTAGCGTATTTTTCACCACGCGCGCGCTCCAGCAAAAACCGGTTCAGGTGCGCCATGGTCGACTCGATTTCGGCAAAGTCGCCCGAGGCCATCAGGAACGCGCCTTGCAACAGGCTTGCGAGCAGCGCCGAGCTGACGCCCTTGCCCGACACATCGGCGACCACCGCCGCCCACGCATCCGCGGACACTTGCCGAACGTCAAAATAATCGCCGCCCACTTCGGTCGAAGCCCAGCTCGATCCAGCTGCGCGAAACCATCCTTCGGTGGGCAGCGACACGGGCGCCAAGCCCTTTTGGATATCGCGCGCGATGTTGAGCTCGCTCTCCATGCGCAGCTTGATGCGCTGATCTTCCAGAAGCCTCGCGTTTTCCAGAATCGTGGACGCCTCGATCGCCAGCGTCTGCAGCACCTCGCGATTTCCGGCCGATAGATCCGCCGGCGACATGCGCGAGTCCAGATAGAGCAGCCCTACCGTCTGCTGGGCATGCGACGCCATCCGGGTTTCTTCCATGGATCCGCTTTGCACCAGCACCAGCGGCACGCACAGGGCGCTGCGCAGCTCGAGCGCGGCCGCGCTGCGGTCGATCCCTTCACGCTGGTCCTGAGCTCCCGGATCGAACGACATCGACAGCAGCTCGCGGCGCGAGTTGAGCGCGCGCTGGATTACCGCCGTCGGCACGCGCAGGTCGCCGGCATCGAGTGTTCGGTTTTCCAGATCGCGCGCCACCGACACTTCCAGGCCGTCGCCCTTGCGCAGCAGCAGAAACCCCCGTTCGCAGCCGGTGACTGCGAGAGCGGCGTCCACCACCGCGGTCAGCACTTCCTGCGTGGACAGCGAATTCTGCAGCGCGCGCGCCACCTCTACCAGCGAGCGCAGCTTGGCCAGGTTGTTATCGCCCATGCCGCCGGAGCGGGAACTGGAAGACGATATCTGATCCAGGATGCGGTTGATCTCGCCGGCTTCGAGCGTAAAGGTCAGCTGGTACGATTCCGGCACGCCCAGATCGATGCGGTCCGAGTTGCGCAGGAGGTGCCGCGCGACACGCTCGCCATTGACCCAGGTGCCGTGGCGGCTGTTGAGATCTTCAAGTACGTAGTGGCCGTTGTCGGCGACGATGCGGAAGTGCGTGCGAGATGCCCGGTTATCGCGCAAAACCAGGTGATTATCGGGCTGGCGGCCGATCAGAAACGGCAGAGACTCGATGGCAGTGCGGGTGCGCTGGCCGGACGGATGCAGCACGACGAGGGCGGCTGGCGGCAAACCTGTGCGGGCGTCCGGCTGCGCTGTCGCATCCGAAACCCCCATTAGACGGCCTGCTTTGCTCCCTGTAAATGCAACTCTTCTTTGGTGCGCAAATCGTCTTTTGCACGAAGATCCTCTTTCGCGCGAAGCGCTTGGCAATGCGAGCAATACCCGCCGATTTCCGTGCGCGCGAAGGCGATCTCGAATCCGAATTGCGATTGCACCTGGCCGCGGAGGGCCTGGAGCTGTTCGCCAAAAAACTCTTCGACGCGCCCGCAGCGCAGGCAAATGATATGCGCGTGCTCCTGTTTCAGGCGGGTCTCGTAATAGTGCTTTTCGCCGTCGAAGTGCGCCAGATCCAGCTCATCCACCAGGCCGCCCTCCTTGAGCAGTTTCAGGGTGCGATAGACGGTGACGCGGTTGAGCTTGGGATCTTTTTCCTTGGCCATCTGGTACAGACGTTCGGCGTCCAGATGCAGCCCGGAGTTGTCGATCAGGTCGAGCAGCAGCCGCCGCTGGCGCGTGAGACGGACGCCGCGCTCGCGTAAAGAATCCTGGATGCCGGAGCTGGCCATGGCTCTAGTAGGAGGTTAACATGGCTCGGCAGTGTTTTCAGCCGTTCCCGCGGATACCCGCTGATCCAGGTGAGGTGGGCGGCTCCGAGTACTACCGGTTTCAATTTTCGCTAGAAAACGGTCCCCCGACGCAATTATCGCTATGGGTAGTCGTGCCCACACTTTGATTGCGTTTAAGGAGGCTCCATAGCCATGAAACATCTCTGCACCTTCGGAATTCTAGCCGCCGCTGTATTTTTGGCGCTGCCGGCGCACGCTGCCCTTGTCCTTACGGCGGCCGGCACCTCTGCGGGCTTCACCCTGACCAGCGTGGTCACGGGAATCCCTACAAACACTTATGGACCGTTAGGTCTGGCCATCGCCCCGGATGGCAACTTGGTGGTCAACGTTATCGGCGAAGTCGGCGGGTCCAGGAATAGCGTTTTTGCCGACGTCGACGGTCAGATTTACTCGAATAAACTCAGCACCACCGGAGTTATCAATGCCTTCCCTCCCGCTTATGCGACCTCCAATGGGGCACTCTGGGGCAGCGGCGGGGCATCCGGCACGAACGCCGGCAAATTGATCAAGTTTAATAACGACGGTACGATCAATACCGTTTTTAACATTACGGGTCTGAACATCCAGTACGGTTTATGGACCAATCCCGTCAATGGTCATCTGATCGGTGAAGGCGCCTTCGGGCTTGTCGATGTCGATGTGTCCACCGCCACCCCAACTTTCCGCCAGATCAACAATGCAGGTTCTGACGGCGTCACCGTATCGCCCGATGGCACCGTCGTTTACACCTCACAGATCGCGGGCTACAACATCCTGACTGGAGCGCTGGTGTTCGGACCGGTGTCCGTAAGTGGCGCGGACGGCATGGGTGTGATCACCAGCAACAATGCCCTGAACGGCAACATTATTGTTAATACCAACTTCGGCCAACTGGTGATGATCAATCCCGTCACCCACGTGCAGACCATAATCGCGAGTGGCGGTACCCGCGGCGACTACACATCGCCAGATCCTAACGGAAGCCTGCTGATAACTCAAACCAGCGAGATCTTCCGCCTGAGTTGCGGCGCTGGATGTGCGATCGGAAGTGCTCCGCCGCCCTCCGGCGTCCCGGAGCCGTCCTCTGTGGCGTTTCTCGGTACCGGATTGGCGGTCTTTGGGCTCTTTCGCAAGCGTTTCCTGACTCGTTAAGTCACTTGCAGCGGTGGCCATGAGTATCGGTGCCAGCCGGGTTACCCGGATCACCCTCTAGGCAAGGTATGGCGCTCAAGTATTCGTAGATCGCCCGCAGGTCGTGGTCGGTCATGTTGGCATAAATCGGCCACGGCATAATCTGGAGAAGCGAACCGTCGAACGGCGGCGGAACGCAATATGGACCGAGCGCGCCGGTGCAGGTGGGGTGCCAGCCATCAAAGTCCGTGCCATGCCGCATGACCTGGAGGAACTTCTCAAATGAGACACCGCCTTCCGGCACCCCGTCTTTGTCCGGAGTCAGATTGCGAGTGATGATGTGCGCACTGAGGCCCCCAGGGTCTAACGTCCCGAAATCATCTCCGCCACCCAGGTAGACCGCCGGATTGACCTTGGTAGGGTGCTGGCCGAAGTACGGGATTCCACCGAAGACAAATTCGGAAGGAGGACCCTGCGAGTGACAACCGTTACAATCGCCCTGAGCGTTGACGATGTAACTCCCCAATCCGACCAGCGACCGGTTCTTGCCCTTCAGGTTCAGAGGAACCGGGGCAATCGCAAAACCGGTTTGAATCTTAGATTCCTCGCTATTGTCGGAATCCGCACGCCCGCGCTGCGAGCCGACGATTAAACCGAAGGCGATAACAGTGGTGAAGGCGGCGGCAGTGCCGATCGCTTTTGTGGACAGTATTCTCATGAGGTCCTCCGTGGGTTATCTAGATTGATTCAGCGAGTATACATCAACTTGCCCCTTTTGCGGCTGGTGGGACGCGGACTGATCCAGTTCGGGGGCAAACCGAACTTCCTCGCTCAGACCTTGGGGGCGGCTTTCGGCAGGCGGTTGACTCGTAGATAAGCGGCAGCCGCCCGAAATCGAACTTTCTTGCTGGAGTCGTCCAGCAGCGGTATCAATCGAGTTTGTAAGTGTGCGTTTCCGGGGCGTGTCACCAATTGCACGGCGGTCGCCCGCACTGACCAGTCATCGTCCATAAACGCCTGCTCGATTGCTGTGCGCACTTCAGGCAAGGGTTCTGTCGCGAGCAACAGCAGGGCCGTCGCCCGAGGGGAAAAGCTTTCATCGTTCAGCAAAGCGCTCATCGCCGAGACTCCCTCCCCGACGCCGGGCACGGGAACAAAACCGACGCCTTGCTCCACCGCGAAGAACAATGCGGAGCGAGGCGTCTTTATGCGACGAACCGTATCGCGGAATTTGGCGCGAAGCGGATTCGATTTCGCCTTTTGTTCTTTTTCGACAATCGCCAGCAGCATCGAGTTTCCCTCGGGAACGTGCAAGCGGTGCAGCGCCCTCGCTGCGGCAAACATAACTTCGGGGACGTCATCGTTCAGCGCCATTCCCGCAACGCGCGCCAGCCTCCGGTCGCCCAGCTCGCCGATCGTGTCGAGTGCGGCCAGGCGCACGAGGTGATCCCCATCTTTGACGAGCCCCTCCATGAGGGCAATGACCGGGTCGGACGCGCGGCCCAGGCTCAGCGCAAGCGCGACTTGGCGGCGCGTATCCGGATCGCGATCCGCCGCGCCATTCCGTAATACTTCCCATGCGTGGGCTGTTAGAGTGGCACCGGGCTTCTCGCCGCGGGCCGGAACGTTGCACGCCACGACGACTACCAGCGCACAGATACACGTGCGAAGCATTGGGTTAAGCGCGGTTTTCAGCATGGAACACCCCTCGACAGCTTTTGCTGAGCACGTTCTGTTCCGCAAATGCTCTCGCTCGCGGGCGACGCTAACTAGCGTATTTTCAGCTCGGACCGTTACCTCAGAACTCGAATACCATCCCAGCCGACGGCAGAATCGGAAACATGCTGAAGAAATTCGGGTAGGTCCTGCGCGTGACGCTGTCGTAAGGACCCGGCGAATCGAAGTCGCGGTTAGAGTGATTGGTCAGATTCACGACCTCGGCAAACAGCGTCGCCTTGGACTTCTTGTGCACGTAGGCTTTATTCAGCCGCAGATCCGTGCGCTCGTAGGCGGGAGCCCGCAAGGCATTGCGGTTCGAGGCCAGAAAATACGCGGACCCGTCCAGACTATAGAAGCCGGGCAAAGGCATACCGCTGCCATAAGTAAACCGCGCGCTCACATTGACGGTGGGACGCAGGCGGCGACTGACGTACGCGTTGAAGGTGTGGTGCTGATCGTAGTCGGACGGGAAGCGCAGGCCTAAATCGCCATCGTTGATGATCGCGCGGCCGTAGGCATAGGAGATCCATCCGGTAAATCCGTTGGCCGTGCGCCGCTGCAGAAAGACCTGGGCGCCGCGCGAATAGCCGCGTTGCGAATTGCGCCAAGGCGCGTTCGGCACCGCGTTGAGGATGGTGCCGTTGAACAACAGGCGAGGATCCAGCGCGGAACGGGCTAGAAGATCGCGATCCTGCCGGTCGTAAAACTCCAGCCGCACACGCGTGCGCTCATCCAAACCTTGCTCGACGATGGCTTCGTAATGCGTCGCCCTCTCCGGCAGCAAGGGCACATGGGTGAAGGTCGAGAAGAGCTGGTTTAATTCCGGGAACTGGGCGTATTGGCCCCAGTCCAGTTGCAGGCGGGTTTTCGGCCGGAGCGCAACCGACGCGCTGCCGTATGGCGATGTAACCTGCACGGGGCTCACGCTGAACTCATCCCGGCGCACACCCGCGGTCAGATGGATTCGGTCGGAGGCGAATCCGTACGATTGCTGCACATATGCGCCTGCCCGGTGTCCCGAGCCGCGGAAGACGTCAGGCGACGGAATCAGTACCGGGGTGTAGACGAACTGGGTGGCCGAACCGTCCTGGCGCAGCCGCCGGAACACGCCGCCAAAATCGAGCGTGTTCTTCCCGGGCTTGCTGGAGGACCACGAGACGCTGACGTCGCCGTGCCAGGTCCACTCACCGTAAGCCTGGTTCGAAAGCAGCGCATTATCGCGATTCGCCACTTCGCCGCGCTCGCGCGACCAGGCCAGATGGTTGGTGATCAGCACGCGTTGGCTGGGAGCGTAACGGGAACCTAGGTTAATCAGCGAAAAACGGAAGCCACTGGTCATCACCGAGTTCACGCCCAGATCGCTGCGAAAAGGAGTGCGATCGACGCCGGAGTCGCCTTCCACATCACTCAGGCTGACGGTATGCTTGGGCGTCAGGTCATAAGTGAGCCGAGCCTGCCCGTCGGTGAAGCCGAAGGACATGGGCGCCTGGTCGCCGAAATTGATCCGATTGAGGATGTACTGCAGATAACTTTTGCGGAATGCCACCAGCCAGGATCCTCGCCCGTTATCGCCCAACGGCCCTTCGAAAAGCGCACCGGCGTTCGAAGCGCTGGCGCTTAGCCGCCCCTGAATCTGCTGGCGGTTGCCTTCGCGGGTGTCAACGGCCAGAATGCCGGCCGTGCGATCGGAATAACGTACCGGCCACGCGCCCTCGTACAAGGTCATGTCGTCCGTCGTATCGCCGTTGAAGATGGTCAGCGAGCCATTATCGGCTTGCCCATCCGTAGTGTGGAAGGGCGCATGCAACAGCACCCCGTCGAGATAAAGTCCGATCCGATTAAAGGGCGCACCGCGCAGCGAGAACTCCGAGGAGAAATCGTTATTGGAGGTGACACCCGGCAGGCTCTGCACGGCGCGCAACGGGTCGTCGGCGAGCACGCTGGCCAGATTCTTGCGTTCTTCGCCTTCCAAAGTGATCGCGGCAGCAGTAGTCTCCGCAGCGACTCCGAAGGCGCCCGCCGAAACCACCACCGTGTCCGTGCGCTGGTCGGTCGAAGGAGTCAGCACGATCTCAAAGGTCTTGGTCTCGCCGGCGGCCAAAGTAAACTCCTGGCGGACCAGGTAATAATCGACGGCGGCGGTCTGCAGTACATACGTACCGGGCGAGACTCCGGCGATGCTAAAAGTCCCATCCTGGGCAGTGACGGCGCGGAACAGCGAGCCTGAAAGCTGGACCTGCACTAGTCTGAGCGGTTGTTTGTCCCGTGAGCTGACGACGCGGCCGCGGACTTCGCCGGTGTCCACCTGCTGGCCCACGACCATTACAGCCATGAGCAGGAGCGCCAGTATCCAACGCAGACGCATATTGTGTTCCATTATCTCTGATCGGGCCGCTCGCAAACGAACAGCCTGCTATCCTGAGGATTCTGTCATGCCGAATTTGAAGTGGGAACCCGCTCCGATGTCCGAAGCCGTGACCAACGACATCCGCGTCGAGGTGTTGTGCCGCTACGCGCCCGAGAACTCGCGGCCGCTGCACCGCGAATGGGTTTTTCAGTACACCGTCCGCATCACGAATCAGAGTTCCGATACCGTGCAACTGATCAGCCGGCATTGGATCATCACCGATGCCCTGGAGCACGTCGAAGAAGTGAAGGGTCCGGGGGTGGTGGGCGAGCAGCCGGTTCTCGCGCCCGGCGAATCGTTCAAATACTCGTCGTGGTGCCCGCTTCCGACACCTACCGGCGTGATGCGCGGCACCTACCAGATGATCCACCCCAACGGGGATCAGTTCGACATCGAAATCGCGCCGTTCGCGATGCGGGCGAAGCAGACCGTTCACTAAACACGAAACGAGGCGGGCCAGCCCGCCTCCTACAGCCTCCAGCAGCACTACAATGGCTGCATGAAGTTTTGCATTGGCGCATTCTCAGTACTGCTGCTGGCTGGACCATCGTACGCGCAACAACTACAGGGTGACGCGCTGGTGAAAGCCTTGCGGCAAGGCGGCTACGTCATCGTGATGCGCCATGCCAGCTCGCCGCGCGAGGTGCCGGATAAGACCGCGGCCAATCCGGACAACGTCAAGCCTGAACGCCAGTTGGATCAGGAAGGCCGGGCCAGTGCGACAGCCATGGGCAAAGCGCTGCGCGATCTGAAAATTCCCATCGGCACAGTGCTGACCAGCCCTACTTACCGGGCGCTCGAAACCATCCGCTATGCGCAGTTCAGCAATCCCCAGGCGTTTCCGGAGCTGGGCGACAACGGGCAGAGCATGCAGGGCGGCACGGAAGCGCAGGCTGCGTGGCTTCAGAAGAAGGTGACCGAATTTCCGAAAGGCACCGACACCCTCATCGTGACTCATATGCCGAATATGTCCCGAGCGTTTCCTCAGTCGACATCCAACCTGGCGGACGGCGAGGCTCTGATATTCGGTCCAAGTGGCGTGGTGGCTCGAATCAAGATCGAGGAATGGAAGGGGATGCTCAAATGAAAACCTTCGCGTGGATATTGATTCTTACGTCGGTGGCCTTGGCCCAAACCAAAGCTCGTGACGACAGCAAGAAACCTCTCACCTTGGCGAGCCAGGGAAGTTTTTTTGTGGGCGGTGAGTCGAAGACGATTGCCCCCGCGGGGCGCGGGCCGGCTGCTGCGCCGGGCGAGATCACCATCAACCAGATGTACGTGCAGTATCAGATCCCGCCGAACGGCGCGCAGCACGTTCCGGTGGTGATGGTGCATGGATGCTGCCTGAGCAGCAAGACCTGGGAGACCACGCCGGACGGGCGGATGGGCTGGAACGAGTATTTCGTGCGCAAGGACCGCTCGGTGTACCTGGCCGATCAGTCATCCCGCGCTCGCTCGGGCTTCGATCCGTCGACGATCAACGCCGTTAAGGCGGGCACGGTTCCCCCCAGCCAGCTTCCCAACGTGCTGGCGGCAACGCACCAGACCGCCTGGTCGGTTTTTCGTTTCGGCCCGAAGTTCAACGAGCCATTTCCGGACGGACAATTTCCGATCGAGGCGGTTGAGGAGCTGTACAAGCAGATGATTCCCGATCTGAACTCGACGCTGCCCAATCCGAATCCGACGTGGAAGAACATGGCGGCGCTGGCGGTGAAGTTGAATGGAGCCGTGCTGATGGGGCATTCCGAATCGGGCTTCTTCCCGGAGCAGGCCGCGCTGATCGATCCGAGCGGCATTAAAGGGCTCATCTCGATCGAGATGCCGTGTCCGGCTCTAACGGACGCGCAGATTGCGACCCTCGCGAAAATTCCGACGCTGATAATGTTCGGCGACCACCTGGGGGATGTCCAGGGCGGACCGGCGAGCTGGAACAGCTCCTTCGAAGGCTGCCAGAAGTTCGTGCAGCAGGTGAAGGACAAGGGGGGCGATGCGGAGATGATGCATCTGCCCAAGCTCGGCATCAAAGGCAACAGCCACATGCTGATGCAGGACCGGAATAATCTTCAGCTCGCCGACTTGCTTCTGACCTGGATCGACGGTCACGTGGAAGCCAAGAAAAAGAGCCGCTGACTACCAAACAAGTGTCGAGAGGAGTCTCGACACGGCACGCAAGAGTGCGTGCGCCACGTCCCAGGCGGCTACACTGAGGACATGAATCCGTCTGACTGGCCCGCGCTTCCGTTCGCAGAGTGGGAGAACACCTGTGACACTCTGCACATGTGGACGCAGATCGTGGGCAAAACGCGAATGGCGCTGACCCCGCTCGAAAATCACTGGTGGAACGTGCCACTGTACGTGACACCGCGCGGACTGAGCACGTCGCCCATCCCCTGGGGAAAAGGAACGTTCGCGATGGAGTTCGACCTGGTGGCTCACCAGTTGCTTTTTTGCAACAGCGGGGGCGTCCAGCATTGCATCCGGCTCTACCCGCGCAGCGTTGCCGATTTCTACGCGGAGTACATGGCGGCTCTGCGGTCGCTCGGCATTGAGGTGCGCATTTACAAGAAACCTGTGGAGTTTGACGATCCGACGCCGTTTGATGAGGATCTTCACCATGCCTCTTACGACACCGAGTACGTGGAGAGATTCCGGCGCGTTCTGATCCAAGCCGATCGCCTCTGCAAACAGTTCCGGTCGCGGTTCATCGGGAAATCCAGTCCGGTGCACTTTTTCTGGGGCTCATTCGACCTGGCCGTAACGCGATTTTCGGGCCGGCGCGCCCCGGAACGCGAGGGTGCGGATGCGATGATGCGCGAGGCGTATTCGCACGAGGTATCGAGCTGCGGATTCTGGCCAGGCGACCGTCGTTTTCCCCACGCGGCCTTTTATGCGTACAGCGCGCCGATCCCGCCGGGATTGGAGAAAGAGCCGGTGCGTCCCGCCGCCGCGCACTGGGACACCAAACTCGGCGGCGAGTTCATCTTCAAATACGACGACGCGCGCAGCGAAACGTCGCCGGATCAGGCAATCCTCGATTTTTTCCAAAGCGCGTATGAGGCAGGAGCTACGCGGGCGCAATGGGATCGAGCCAGCCTGGAGCGCACAGCCCCGTGACCCAGTAACGTCGCGCGTACACGCCGGACCTACTTTTGTTGACACGGAGTTACGATTTCGTGCCGGGGCCGAACGCTTGCACGAGGACTGTACAATCAGTCTGCTCATGACTGATCAGATATATAGTTCGTCCAAGGCAATGTCGGCGTTGACCGATCCACACTGGCGCAATGCGCCGACCGAGCGCGATCCGGGATATTTCTGGGCGTGGCAGCGCGTCTCTCTGACATTGCAGCGGTGGCTGCGGGACCAGGTCGCCGAGCGATATTTCGAAGACCTGGCGCGTTTCGAGAATCGCCCGGCCGCGTATCCGGTGATCGTGTATCAGGCCAGCCGCCTATGCCATGGGCGTCCACGCACTGAGTTCACCTACGACCTGCGTGATTACCCAGAATGCCGCACGACGCTAGCGACCTCGTGGAAGCTGACCGGGCGCGCGATTCAGGCGGTGCTGGGACGCATCGAACGTCGGCTGATTGAGGCGGGCATGGACGAACTCGCGCATCGCTATGCGCCGGTTTGGCACCAGGACGTGCTGGTGGCGGTGAAGAAAAAACCGAAAGCGTATGTGGATCTGCTGATGGCGGAATCGGCCGTGATCAATGCGGCCATCGACCTGGGGACAGAGCGAAGCGTCGAGGCGGCGAACCGGTTCGGCAAAACGATCCAACTGAATCTGCGGAAGGTATGCGGGATGGATTTACAGGGCCTGGGAGTCGGAGCGCTGGAAGAGGCCACCCGCGTCCTGACGCAGGACCAGGCGACTTGCAGCAACAACTTCAGCGACACCGGGTCGCTCCAGAACGGTGACGTGCGCTCCGCGGGGAGCCCAGATGCGCGGGTCGGTGGAAAGGAAGATGGCGACGACAGGCGTGCCCACGGCCGCGGCGAGATGAGCGATGCCGGAGTCGTTGCCGATGTAGATGCGCGCCGTCGAGATCCAGCAGGCCAGCTCGTATAAGTCGTCGATCCGCGTTGCGCCCTCCAGAGGTTCGTCCGGTCCTGCGCACCACTCGACCGGGATGCCCAACCGAGTGGCCACTTCCCTGAAGTTTTCGAGGGGCCAGCGCTTATTGGCGCTGCTGGCGAAGGGATGAACGATCGCGAAGTCTTGAGTGGATCCCCGCGGCACGTCGATTCGCGGGATCCCTTCGGCTGGCGGGGGGAGCGCGGGGAAAAACGTGAACGGAAGATGGCGCACGGCGTCGCGAAATTCGGGGCGGTTCGATCCGTACCAGGAATAGATGGAATCGAACGTTTCCAGCTCGGCGACGCGAGCGCCTTCGACGACGCCCAGCAGATCGAGTCCGGTGTCGGCAATCGCGCGGGTGCGGTCGGCGAAACGGATCAGGGGGAGCATCGGACGCGGGGCCCAGACTTCGGTATAGGTGGACCGGGCGGCTTCGAGAGCGGGAAGAGAGAGTATAACGTCGCCGATGGCGCCGGGGCGGATGAGAAGCCGGCGCGGGCTATCGCGTGACACTTACGGGCAACGTGAGGTCGATGGTTTTGGGCGGGAGGCACATGCGGTCATTGCACGCCTGGTAACGAAGCTTGCCGGGGACGTTGACCAGCCCAGGCTGCACGGATGCCGCCACCTTAAATCGCGTGAGCAGCTCGAAGCGTCCAGAGAACACCGGCAGGGGCGACGGAAAAAATTCGACCTTGTGCAAGGACGGTTTAGGATAGACGACCTCCGCAGCATTGATCTGTCCGGAACCCCAGGTAAGGCGTAAGGGGATCAGGTAAGGATCGGGCGGCATGTTGCTGTTGACGTGGTAGCCCTCGCGGAGCTGCAGCGGCAGCTTGACCTCGACTGGTGCGCCTGCCTTAGCCACCACGGGCTCAGGCTTGGGCACCATCAGGACGTTACTTTGTGCGAACGAAAGCGAACTCGCCGCCAGGAACGCGCACAACACCGGTTTTGGGAGCATCTTTGGGTGCCTCTAACAGTTTTTCGATTTCTTTCTGATAGGTGTTCTTGGCGACCAAACCGATGTGCATGGAGGCGATGCGGCCCTCGCGATCAATGATGAGAGTGGTCGGCAGCGACTCGATGCTGCCAAACAGTTGCGAGACCTGATCGTTCCCGATCACCACCCGGTAATTCATCTTTTTCTGTTCGACATAGGGCTTCACCGATTCCCATCCGTCTTCGTCCAGCGAAACTCCGATGACGGCGAAGTCGCGGTCCTTGTAGGTCTTCTGGAAGTCCATGAACCAGGGGATTTCGATCTTACAGGGTCCGCACCAGGTGGCCCAGAAGTTCAGCAGGACGACTTTGCCCTTGTAATCGGAGAGTTTCACGAGGGCGCCGGTGGAGTCTTTGAGCGCGAAGTCGGGCGTCTTCTTGCGTTCGTTCTCGGATTTCAGGCGGGAGCCTTCGGGAACCGAATACGTACAGGAGGCCAGGATGACCACGGCCGCCGCAAACAGCGTCCAGCGGCGAATCGAGCGGAGCGGCAATTTTCGCGCTTCCATGCCTCAATTATACCGGGATGGGCGGTGAGTCAAGCAGGTGCTCGGCAAACCAGCTCCGGCGGGTGCGGCGGGGCGCGGCTGATAGCGTATATTCGCCATGCCTGCGCAATCCGGCGCAAAGCCAGGCGGAAGTGTCGCAGAAGCTTTCGCAGACGTAGCGACGCCAGGCGGGACTGCGACGGCGGACATCGGCACGGGTCAGCTTATCCTTGCGCCATTCCGAGCTCCAGCCGAGTTCACCGCGAGCGCGCGCAGCCAGTTCGGCCGAAAGAACGCTTTCCCAGCTCCGGCGGGTCTGGTTCGAGAGCCGGACCCACGCGAAGTGAAAAATCTCGTGGACCAGGATGCGCTCGAATTCGCCGGGCTGGACCAGGAGTTCGGCATCGAGAAGAATGCGGCGGCGCGGAATGTGGGTGGCGGCGAGATGGGGGCCGAGAGAACGCCGCAGCTCGACGCGAATGGGACGGCCGGAGAGGGGCGGCAGCAATCCTTGCCTCTTAAGGGGTACCCGCGCTATTGTTTCGGCGGCGCGGCGGGCAGCGCACCAGGCAAAGCGCCCGCGCTGAAGGTCTTGAAGAAATCGGAATCCTTGATGATCGCCTGGTAGCCGGCGTTCATGTTTTTCATCCACAAATTCATGTGCTCGTTGCGGAGGACCTGGACGATCGGCTCACGGACTTCGTCCACGGGCTGGGGTCCCTTCTCCTCCAGACGAATGATGTAATACGCGGTCGGTTGGCGAATCGGCTCGCTGATTTCGCCGGGCTTCAGCGCGAAGACGGCGCTCTTGAGCTCAGCGGGATATTCGCTGCTAGCCTTAATGACGGCGAAATCACCGTGGGCGGCCTTGGAAGTTGCGTCTTCCGAATACTTATCCACCAGCTTGACGAAATCAGCTCCGCCGCGAAGCTGTTTGACGATGTCTTCGGCCAGCGTTCGAGCATCAGCTTCGGAGCGCTTGGATTGAGCGGCTGCCAGGGCCCCTTTCGCAGCGGCCTCGAGTGCGGCGGCGTCCGTACCGGTAGCGGCAACCTGACCGGCGTAAGCAATATAGATCACTTTGATCTTGGCCTGCTCGTATTGGGCGCCGTGTTCTTTGTAATAGGCCTCAATCATCTCCGGAGTCACCGGGAACGTATTATTCTCCTCGTTAAGCCGCGCGTTGCGGAGAATTTGCATCTTGAGACCTTCAAACTGCTCCTTATAAGGACTCTTTTCGAGCAGCTTGGCCTTCTCCCCTTCTTCCGCCAGATGAACGAACAGGAAATACTGGCTGACGATGTACTGGGGGTTCTGTAGAAACGCCTGCATGGTCTGGGGATCGAAGCCGACCAGCATCTTCTGAATGTCGGCGGCGGTAATGTCTTTTCCGGCTACGGTAGCGACCACTTTCTTAGCCGGATCGGCTAAGGGGGCCTGGGCCCAGAGCGAAACGGAAAGGGATGCAGTAAGCAGGTATCGTTTCAAATGCATGGTTTCTCCCAAATTACCACGATGATGAAATTAGACGGGGGTCGATCGGAACGGTTTGGCCGCTCAGTGCCGGTCGCGGTTCGGGGGGTCTGAACGGTATAGTAGCGGCATGAAGCGAAGGTTGGCAATGGTCTGCGCGGCAGTGCTGGCCACCATGTTAACCAGCAGCGCCTGCCGGAACATGCCCGGACCGTTCGCGCCTCCTGTGCAGCGCCAGCCGCTTCAGAATTTCCGTCCGTACCGCATGTCTTCGATCGTAAACATGTCGGATGAAGACGCCAGGACGCACTTTGTCCAGGACATCACCTCACTTGAGGCCGCCACGTGGCGATGGACAGGGAAGCGGCCGACGGTGCGGGTGCGCATGCGCTCCGCAGAAAACATCCGTTACACCATAGATTTCGCAATCGCGGAAGCGACTTTGCTTGCGACCGGCCCGGTGACGGTTACGTTCCTGGTGAACGACCGTGTGCTCGATCATGCTCGCTACAGGCGCGCCGGCAATCAGCATTTCGAGAAGCCGATTCCTGCCGGATGGGTGATCGCGGGAGAGGACGTCACGGTAGGCGCGGAGGTCGATAAGCTGTGGGTCTCTCCAGACGACGGCCCGAAACTGGGGATGATACTCGTGCGGATCGGGCTCACACAATAATGCGACAGGCAGCAGCGGCTTTATTCGGCGCGGGATTCACGGTAGCAGCCTGCTACGCTGCCGGAGCGCTTCTGATCGACCAGTTGCGGGCCGTGCTGCGGCGGGATGAGCGAATTCCTCTGGCCTTTGTGCTGGGAGCTGCGTGTTTGCACCTGCTGATATTCGCCATTCTGGCGCTGCGCGTCGCATATTGGCCGGTGCTCGCGGCAGTGCTGGCCGTCACCATCGCGGCTGCGCTCGGGACCGGGGCGTGGCGCGGCATCCGCACGGAAACCGGCAAGCCGGTGGCGCCATTAAGCAAGACGCTGCAGGTGATGTTTGCTTCGTGCGCGGGCGTTTTCGCTATCGTTTATTTTGTGAACGCATGGGCTCCCGAGACGAGCCCGGACGGTGCGGGCTATCATCTGGCGCTGGTGGCGCGCGAGCTAAGAGCCCACGGATTCGAGCCGATTACGAATAACCTGTACGCGATGCTGGGCGCCGGCGTCGAGATGCTGTTTGTACCGGCGTTCGCGATCGGGCGGCATTCCGCAGCGGCGCTGGTTCACTTCGCGTTCACGATAGCGCTGGCTCTGATGATGCTGGCGTATGGACGCCGGGTCGGGAAACCGTGGGCGGGAGCGGCCGGCGCGCTGCTTACCTTCGTAAGCCCGATTGTCGGCGCTTCAGGATCCTCTGCCTACGTGGATGTAGCGACGGCGGCGATCGTGTTCGCGGTGTTCTACTGGACCGAGATATGGGATGAACAGCACGGGCTGCGTTTACTCATCCCCGTGGGACTGCTGGCGGGCTACGCGTACGCGGCCAAGTACACGGCATTTCCCATTGCGATCTACGCGCTGGGGTTCGTGGCGTGGCGCAGCAAGCGGCTGCGGCCAGTCCTGATAGTGGCTGGCTGCGCCCTGATCATGGCGGGTCCGTGGATTGCTCGCAACTGGATCTGGTACCAGAATCCGCTGGCGCCTTTCGGGAACTGGCTGTTCCGGAATCCGTACTTGCACGTGATTTTCGAACAAGACTACGCGGCATGGCTGCGAAACTATGGGATGCCGAGCCTGCGGCCGCTGGCGCTGGAGACGACCATTCGCGGAGGATACATTGGCGGAATCATCGGACCGGCATTTCTGCTCTTGCCCGTGGCGCTGGTCGCGCTGCGGTATCGGGCTGGCAGGCGGCTGCTGCTGGCGGGCGCGCTGGTGTTTTCAACTTACTTCACCAACATCGGAGCGCGCTTCTTAATTCCCTGCCTGCCCTTCTTCTCTCTGGCTCTGGGAATGGCCTTGGGTGAAGCGGCTCCGTTCCTGGCAGTCCTGATACTGTTCCAAGCGGCGGCTTCGTGGCCTCCGGTCCTGAACCGCTACGTCAATCCGGGCTGTTGGAGGCTGGTGCGGTTTCCCTACTACGCAGCGCTGCGAATCACCCCGCAGGACGAATTCCTGCGCGAGAACAACTCCGGATATGGCGTCGCTCGCATGATCGAAGCCAAGGTGCCGGCCGGAGAACCCGTTCTCACGATGACCGGTGTTCCGGACTCGTACACCACGCACGAGATTCTGGTGAGCTTCCAATCCGCCGGCAACCAGGCTCTGACCGATACCGTCAACATGGGCTGGGCCGCAGCGTTCCAGCCGACCGTGGCGCGAGTGTTTCAATTTCCGGAACGCAAAGCGCGGCGAATGCGCGTGGTGCAGACAGCTCAGGCCGCGTATCCCGAGCAGTGGAACGTTCACGAGCTGCGGTTCTATTATCACGGCCAGGAACTGCCGCGCCGGCTGGAGTGGCGGCTGCGGGCTTGGCCCAATCCGTGGGAGGTGCAGATGGCCTTCGACAACTCCCTGGCGACCCGCTGGAGATCACAGGAGGTTGCAAGCCCGGGGATGTACCTGGATGCTGATTTCGGACGGGACGAGTCCGTGGACGAAGTGCGGCTGATCACATCCTCCGATTTTGAACGGATCCGGCTGCGGGTCGAATCCATGAGCCCGGCGGGCGAATGGGAAAAGGTCGCCGAAAATCCCCGGCTGGTGTCTCTGGCAGTACCGCAAGGAATCCGGCGGATGGCGACGTATGAGATGCACGCGCGCGGGGTTCATTATCTGATGATCTACGACGTAAATTACGGCGCCGACGATTTTGCCGAAGATCCGGAGGCGTGGGGACTGAAGCTGATCGGCCGCGACTACCAGGCGCGGCTGTACCAGACTATCTGGTGATGCGGCTGTACGTGGGCATCGATGGGGGCCAATCCAGCACTACGGCCTTGATCGGCGACGAGGCTGGTCGCGTGCTGGGATCAGGGCTGGCGGGACCCTGCAACCATGCGGCGGCAAGCGAGGGGCGGCGGAAGTTCGTCACGTCGATGGCGGACAGCCTGAGCCAGGCTGCGGAATCGGCAGGCCTTACCGGACCAGAGGTGTTCGAGGCGGCGTGCCTGGGATTGAGCGGCGGTCCCGACGACAAAGAAGCGCTGGCCAAAGAGATGATCCGCGCGGAGCGCTATCTGGTTACGCACGACGCGCATATCGCGCTGGCGGGCGCGACGGGCGGCGAACCGGGGATCATCGTGATCGCGGGCACGGGGTCGATCGCCTTCGGAAGGAATGCTGCGGGTGTGACCGCGCGCGCCGGCGGCTGGGGGTACGTTTTCGGCGACGAGGGCGGCGCGTTCGACCTGGTGAGGCAGGCGCTGCGGGCGATCCTGCGGAATGAGGAAGGATGGGGTCCCCGGACGGCCCTGCGCGACGCAATGCTCGAAGCGACGGGGGCGCGCGATGGGAATCAGCTACTGCATCGTTTTTATACCGACGAATACCCCCGCGATCGGGTGGCGGGCTGGGCGAATTTAATTGACGAGGCGGCGCGCGCGGGAGATACGGTAGCGGGCGACATCCTGGGATCGGCAGCTCAGGCGCTGGCGACAATGACCGCCGCGGTGCGCCGGCAATTATTCGGATCGGGCGAACCGGTCGACGTACGTTACAGCGGCGGAGTATTCGGAAGCGATCCGCTGCTGGCCCGGTTTCGAATGCTGGTGGAGCTGGAGGAAGGAACGCGGGTATCGGCTCCCCAGCACAATGCGGCGGAGGGGGCGCTGCTGGAGGCGTACCGGATTGGCGGGGCTAGAGCCCGTTTGCTGAACATCTCCTAAGGCGATTTCCTGAACCGGTCAGGTGAACGGGGCTGGCGGATAGCCCAGGGAGGGGGCTTGACACGGTTACGCGGGTGACTAGAATAGGGGTAATCTAGTTTGCTATGCCCGGCTGTGAGCATAAGCGCTCGGAATTCCTGATGCGGCGGGATGGGGTCGACTACGTGCACTGCATAGACTGCGGTCAAGTTTTCGAATCCGACGATCTCGAACAGGTTTCCTTGTACGACGATTCCGAGGAAGAGCCTCGCCAGAAAAAGGCGTCGTAATCTCGTAATCTCCATTGCGCTGTGAGATCCTCAAAGTACCTCTACGATGAGTGAAGGTGTGCGTTCAGAACCGCTGCGTATTGTCTCGATGGGAGGCGGCACCGGACTGGCAACATTATTAAGGGGATTGAAACGTTACGCCCAGGCGGCCGAGGGCGCGCTCGAGATCACGGCCGTGGTTACCGTAACGGACGACGGCGGCAGCTCCGGGCGGCTGCGGCGCGACTTCGATGTCCTTCCTCCCGGCGATATCCGCAGCTGCATGGTGGCGATGTGCCAGGATGAGGCGCTTCTTTCGCGGCTGTTCAACTATCGTTTTACGGGCGGGCGCGGGCTCAAGGGACACAGCTTCGGAAACTTGTTTCTCACCGCCATGACCCACCTGACCGGCGACTTCGCTCACGCCGTAAAACTGTCCTCGGAAGTGCTGGCGGTGCGAGGACGGATCTACCCTTCGACCGCGGCCAACGTAAGACTGGAGGCGACGCTGGCGGGGGGAACGAAAGTGAGCGGGGAGACGCGCATCAGCCGCAGCACGCGGGCCATCGAGCGGGTGGAACTGCGCCCGCGCCGGGCACGCCCGCTTAAGGAGACCCTGGAAGCGATCGCGCAAGCGGATCTGATCACGCTGGGACCGGGCTCGCTCTACACCAGCGTGATCCCGAATCTTCTGGTGGAAGGGATTCCGCAGGCCCTGGCGGCCTCGCCGGCAGTGAAGGTGTATTTTACGAATCTCATGACGCAGCCCGGCGAAACCATCGGTATGCGCGCCTCCGATCACATGGCGGCTCTAGTGCGACACGCGCGGCGGCGCGGCTCGCGCCTGATGGACGTGTGCGTCGTCAACACCGGTTCGATTTTGCGAAAGGCGCTGGAGCAATATCGCACGCGCGAAGCCCGCCCGGTGGAGAACGATGTGAGTAATCTCGAAGCGATGGGCGTGAAGGTCCTGGAGGCCGATCTGGTGCGCATCGCGGGACGGCGGATGCAGGATAAAATCCGGCACGATCCGGGAGCGATCAGCGCGATCGCCGTTGAACTGGCGCAGCAAGGTCGCCGGGCGAAGGAGCGGCTGGCTTCATGAGCTCGGATCTCATGAACACAAATTTCATGAACACTACGGTTGTAATTCTGGCGGCGGGCCTGGGCACGCGCATGCGATCCAAACGGGCCAAGGTGTTGCATCGCGCGGGGGGGCTCACGCTGGTGGAACACGTCGCAGCCGCTGCCGCTGCGGTGGCGCCGCGCGAGCGCATCATCGCGGTGACCGGTCACCAGGCTGAGGAAGTGGAAGCGATCCTCCAACCGTACGGCATCGGGTTCGTTCGGCAGCTCGGACAAAAAGGCACGGGGCACGCCCTGGCGGCTTGCCGCGAACGACTGAAAAATTTGGACGGGCTGCTGATGGTGTTGTACGGCGACACGCCGCTGCTTTCTCCCAGGACGCTCGAGCGGCTGCGCGATCTGCAGAGTACGTCGGGGACCGCGGCGACGCTCATCACCACGACGCTCGAGGATCCGTCAGGATACGGGCGGGTGATTCTCAACGACAAAGGCGACGTCACTGCCATCGTGGAGGAGAAGGCGGCGACGCCCCAGCAGAAATCGATCCGGCTGATCAACTCAGGAATCTATTGTTTTCAGGCGCCGCTCTTGTGGCGGCACGTTGTGGAACTCCGCCCCAACGCGGCTTCGGGCGAGCTGTATCTCACCGACATGGCCGAGATCCTGACGCGGCACGGCCATCGTGTGGGCGCGCTGCACATCGAGGATCCGGACGAGCTGCTGGGAATCAACACGCGTGTGGAACTGGCCGACGCGGACCGCGTATTGCGCGAGCGGAAATGCCGCGAGCTGATGCTGGCGGGGGTCACAGTCGAGCGGCCGGAGACGGTCACGATCGATATGCATGTGCAGGTCGGCGTCGATACAATCGTGGAACCGTTTACGCGGCTGCTAGGCTCGACCGAGATCGGCGAAGAGTGCCGCATCGGCGCGGGGGCGATCCTGGAATCGTCGATGGTGGCGGATCGCGTGGTGGTGGCGCCCTATACGCTGGTGGCGAACTCCCGGATCGAATCGGGCGCGCAGGTGGGTCCGTTCGCGCGCCTGCGCATGGATGCGCAGGTGGGGGCCGACGCACGCGTGGGCAATTTCGTCGAGCTGAAGAAGACCAAGCTCGGAAAAGGCGCGAAGAGCCAGCACCTGGCGTATTTGGGGGACTCGGAGATCGGCGCGGGCTCGAACATCGGCGCGGGAACTATCACCTGCAACTACGACGGCGAGCACAAGCACCAGACGCGCATCGGCGAGCACGCGTTTATCGGAAGCAATTCGACTCTGGTGGCGCCGGTGGAGATCGGCGCGAACAGCTACGTGGGCGCGGGCAGCGTGATCACGGATAATGTTCCGCCGGAAGCGCTGGCGCTGGGACGGGCGCGACAGGTCGTCAAACCGGGGTGGGTCAAGAAGGGCCGCAAGAAAGAGGCCGCGCCAGTCATCTCTAAAGACGGAGCCAAAGACGGCAAATGAACGCGAAGCTATTTCGTCTTGTTCTTTGGCGCAGGAGTTGTCGCCGAGCGGACGATCACTAAAATCGCAGTATCGCTGTCATCGCCAGAGATATAGCGGACGGTGACGCGCTCTCGCAGGCGAAGGCGTCCGCCTTCGATCTTAGTCTGGGGATTCACGTGGAAGACGCGCTCTTCGGTCTTGCCTTGCAGGACACGCGACACCTTCAGATGATCCGCCGCATTTTCAACCAGCGTTCCCGTGAAATAGTTGTCCTGGTCTTCTTGTGCAGCGACGCCCCTCGTGCCAAAAAATGCGAGGGCTAGGACAATGAATAGCAGCTTCATCCGCACACTTCAGCATAATCAATATCCGCAGGCCCGCGAATGAAAAAACTTTCACTTGGGAAACGCTTCACAGCACCAGAACGGGATGATACAGATGCGGCAAGCGCGCTTCCCCAATGGCGACGAGCTGGCCTTCCGGGGTCACGGCTTTCACGAAGCGGACGGCGGGGCGGACGTGAAATGGGGAGATGCGAAAATCGCGCCCGTTGCGGATCTGCCCTGCGGTGAGCGCATCCACCATTTCCGCGGGGAATTCCGGCAGAAGCTGGGCTGCGGGGATCACGGCCTCGTGGAAACGGCCGGCCTCGGCCAGCGTCACGAGCTGTACCAAGGTAAGGCCAGCCTCGATTTTGAAATCGCCGGAAGCGGTGCGGCGTAACGATTTGAGGATCGCTCCGCAGCCTAGGGCTTGACCGGCTTCGTGCGCAATGCTGCGCAGATAGGTTCCGGCCGAGCAATGCACGCGAACCTCGGCTTCGCAGTTTTCCATGCGGACGATGTCGAGCGAGTAGACTTCCACATCCACGGGCTTCAACTCAACTGGTTCATGCTTGCGGGCCAGTTCATACGCCGGCCTTCCGGCGATCTTCTTGGCCGAGATCGGCGGCGGAACCTGGGCAAATGTGCCGCGAAATTTCTGGAGAGCGGCGTCCAGTTGTTCGCGATCGAGCACCACATCCCGTGCCGGCGAGGTGGGCTGCCCGTCAGCGTCGTAGCTGTCGGTTGAGTAGCCGAAGTGAATGACGCCTTCGTAGACTTTATCGTTGCGGGTATAGAACTGCGCCAGGCGCGTGGCGCGCCCGATCACCAGCGGCAGAACACCCGTCGCGCTGGGATCGAGGGTCCCCAGGTGACCGACTTTTTTTGTTCCAGCCAGGCGGCGGACCTTGTTGACGACGTCATGCGAGGTCCAGCCGGAAGGCTTGTCGACTACAACGGCTCCATCCACCTTGTTACTGTAACAGCCACTTTAAACAAGGCGACGGCAACCAGCCTTTTAGCGGGTGGCTTTGGCAGCCTTTGTAACGGGCTCATAACCACAGGTAGCGGCCTTCTTCATGGCTTCCATGCCTTCCGATGAAGAGAGCAGCGGCGTGGTTCGTACCGTGCGGCACGCGCCCCCCGCGGCCACGGCCATGGAGAACGCCGCGGCGCTGACGCTGTCCGGCATTTCGACCACGCCGACGACATCGTAGTCGCCGAACGACAGCCAGAAGCGCTCGACGCGCCCGCCGAGTTTTTCAACCGGAGCCTTGATGGCCGCGGAACGGTCCTGCGGATTGTGGATCATCGTCGCCCACGTTTCCGGTGTATAACCGACTTGCAATAGATAGGACGCCATAGTGTTTCCTCTCGCGAAGTAAGTCTACACCCACCCGGTTACCGAAACAACGCCGCCAAGATACTATGAATCCATGGCGGATCTCCAATATCCGATCGGTCGGTTTTCTTTTCCCGAGTCGACCACTCCAGAGGAACGGCGGGCGTGGACCCGCGAGATTGCGCGCGCGCCGCACGAAATGCGCGCAGCCGTCGCCGGTCTTTCGGCGGAGCAATTGGATACACCCTACCGGCCCGGCGGCTGGACCGTTCGCCAGGTAGTGCATCATGTGCCGGACAGCCACATGAACGCGTTCGTCCGGTTCAAGCTCGCGCTCACCGAAGACCAGCCCGTCGTCAAGCCGTACGACGAGTCGCGCTGGGCTACGCTGGCAGACACGGGCTTGCCTGTCGAACCGTCGCTCGACCTGCTGGAGGCCTTGCACGTGCGCTGGGTGCGGCTGCTGGACTCGATGAGCGATAGCGATTATCAGCGGACGTTCGTGCATCCGGAATCCGGCACGCTGCGGCTGGATCAGTGGCTGGCGCAGTACGCCTGGCACGGGCGGCATCACGTCGCGCACATCACATCGCTGCGCAAGAAATTCCCCGGTGCTTAGCCGGTTTCGAAAAACCGGACGCGTAAAACCGTGTAGTGGGTTACACGTACCACCTATACCTTTGGAGTAGTAACATTGCGCCCACGGCGAGCGTAGTATTCATCGCCGCCCGGTTTGCGGAGAACGGTGGTGCTCCGTGGATCTTACGTTATTACTGAAAGTTATCGCTCGCCTTGACCAGGCGCGCAAGGAATATAGCGAGGCTTTGGCCGCATCGGTTACGGAACGCGACACGATTCAAAACATACGCGCCAGGATCACGCTCGCAGCCGAAGAGTACGACCACTCCCTTAACGAATTCATTAAGTTCAACACCATAAAGCGGCCGTAATACGGCCGCAATTGTCGTCGGCTGGCGATGCCGTTTTTCCTTGCTTATGGCGGCTTTATGTGCTAGGATCGAGTAGCTTTTGAAATCCAGTACTCGCTTGAACCCTCCAAATAGATCCCGCAGATCGTAGGCCACCTCAATCGCCGTCCAGGACTTCCAACGCTAGAAAAGAGAACATTATGAAAGAAACAGGAACTGTAAAGTGGTTCAATGCCGCCAAGGGTTTTGGATTTTTGGCGCGTGAAAATGGCGAGGATGTCTTCGTGCATTTTTCGGGAATTGAGGCTTCCGGCTACCGCTCGCTCGACGAAGGCGCCAAAGTCACCTTCGTTGTGAAAACCGGCCCAAAGGGCTTGCAGGCCGAGCAAGTCAACTTGGCCTAGATGTCCAAGTCACACGGCGATAAAGCCCGTTTCCACAGAATTCGGAAGCAAAGTATTGCCCGTCGCCTTAGAATCCGGGAGCTCCGGAAAAAGCTGGCTATCGTTCCGATTCAGCCAGTGACGCCCTAACGGCGCCCCAAATACCACTCGTTAACCCTGGCGGTTCGGAATCTGCGGCACGTGTTTGCAATAGCTTACCGAACCGCTACCGTTATGGAGCGGCACCCACCTATACTCGCCACCTATTCCTGACGATCTAGAGAGGTATGTTAATTTGGCGTGATGACTTCTCGACTTCAAGTCTGGAAGAGGTAATGCAGTACCAGACTGAAAATCGAGCGTGGAGCAAGCAGCTGCGTGATCGAGGCAACGCGCTGGTGAACAGCCGGCTGGCGAACGAAATCAGCCAGGAAGACTATCTGGCCAGCCGCAAGATCGCGCGGGAAGACGCTCTCGAATGCCAGCGCCGGGCAGCCATACTGGACGCACAGATCGCCCGTTGCTCGGTCAGACCGCTGCTTCATGCGAACTGAAGCCATAACGGGAACACATCCCATAACAGGAACACTTCGAGGATTGCGTGCGGGCAACATACCTGCGATACTGAAAGCACCTCGATCCAAGAGCCTCGTCGTAATCGCAGGTCCAGGGCGTTCCTCTTCTTCAAGGTAGAACAGGCCCTTCATGCGTGACGTTTCTTACAAGCTGAGAGCCGGAGTCGCCGGCTTCATTTTCACTCTCCCCGCGGGTTCCATCGTGAGTGCGCGGATGGGAGCCGCCGCTTGAGTTTGCAGCCAGGCAGCGCGGCCGAAGGCAAACCCAAGCCGGTGGATTTTTCGAATGTGGTTGCGAATCTCCGGGATCTCACCGTACATCTTCATCGAGGCAATGCGGCGGAAGCAAAAACGATTGCTGCCGAGGCCGCGGAACGCCTTCAGGAAATCATCGTCTCTGGCGATGAGCCTGGAAGTTTTCTGATCGGACGAGCACAGCAAACGCTGTTCGCCATCGAAGAGGTGCGCATCATGTTGTCTGAAGACGACGTGAACGGCGCGCTTGCTGCGGCCCGCGACGCCGCCAAAGAGTGGCGGCAGCAGCTTGCCCCCGCAAAGTCGAAGTAGCGGCGCAAGACTACTGCTGCTGATAGCGTCGGGCGAAGCTCGCTAGACCAATCTGATCGACAATGTTTTGAGCTTTTTGGTAGGCTTCTGCATCCGGGAACGGGCCGATCAGCACGCGGAACGTTTTCTCACTCGGGCCGGCTGCGACGAAGGCGTCCAGCGCATGTTTCCGCAATCCCTCGGCGATGACGGTCGCCACGCCTTTCTCTACCGCCCCAACCTGAATATAGATCGCTTGTGGAACCGGGTTCGCGAACAGCGGGCGTTCGGCCGCTGGTACCGGCGTTGGCGTCTGTATGGGCGTTACCGGCGAAGGGACAATCGTGGCCTCGATCATTGGAGGTGGCAAAGTCATTGGGGCTTGCTCCAGCTTGATGACCGGCGCAGCGGGCTCTTCGCGGGCTGATATCACCTTGCCGGCCAGGTAGGAGCCTCCCGAGCAGACCGCCACCACTACCAGCACCAGGAAGGCAATGGCGGCGATCTGGCGACGGCCCACCACCAGCTCAAACTCCTCCTCTGGATCATCCTCCGGTTCTGCGTGTGGTTCGTCCAAGGAGAAAATCCGCGTCATACCACTCGTTTATCGGCGGAAAAGGCGGTTTTCAGAAGTGCCGGGCGATGCTAAAGATTTCGCTTCAGATGGTTGACGATGTGGTAACCGGCGATGAACTTGAACGGCGTCTCGCCCAGGCTGTAGTGCCCGCAAGGCATCGCGACCACGCGGTGATCGAAGCCTAACTCGCGGACCTTGTCGACCACCTGCTCGGAAAACCGGGTAGGGAAGGTGGTGTCGTAGCGCGCATACAAGAACAGAGGCTTCTTCCCCTGCGTTGCATAGCGCTCGATGTAGTACGGCGGGCTGATCACCATCCACGCCTCGCGCAACTGATCGAGCGTGACTGCCGGCTCCAGCCCCTGACGGATGTGCTGGCTCGAAAGCCCTTCCCAAACCACGTCGGCGAAATAGGTAGAGCAGTGAGCGAAGACGTTCACCTTGAGGCGCGGATCGTGGACGCTGGCCAGATATGCGTAACAGGAGCCCAGGCTGGTGCCCACAATGCCGATACTTTCGAAGCCTTCGCGCTCCAGCCAATCGACGCAGCAGCGCGTATCGATAACTGCTTGGCGCGTAGCATCCAGGGTTCGGCCGATATTCGAAGAAACGGCGTAGTCGGCCCGTTCGAGCTCGGGCGGCATTCGGAAATCGTGGTACGGCAGGCTAAGGCGCAGGGCGTGGATCCCCAGCTTGGCGATCCCCGCACTCAGGGCGTTATGTTGGGTGGCGGATGCATTCCAGTGCGGCAGCACGATCGCCGCGACCTTGCGCCTTCCCGGCTTAGCATTTGACTTACCAGCAGCCGGGAACCATTGCCCGTGAACCGTGTTGTTCTCTGGATAGGGGGTCTTCACCGGACTCGTGAAACGCAGGCGGTTGCCGTCCAGCACAAAATCGGAAGGCGTAACGTAATTGAAAAAATCGTCGCTGTCGGCCAGTCCGGCCTCGTTCAGGAGCTTTAAGTATGCGTGCGGATCGTGCCCGTTCTGGGGAAAGCGGGCTGCCGTCGGCCACTGGCGGGTCCATTCCAGACCCCATTCGAAGGGACGGACGACGCGGTTGGTGGAGCGGGAATTCAAGCGGTCGTCCCAGTCGTACATCCAGCGGGCGTAGAGGCGTCGCATGCGGGTCAACTATCAACTTAGCAGGCCGGCGTCTCGGAATAAAGAAAAGGCCGGAAGAAAGAAAATAGCGCCGGGGGATCACTGCCCCGGCGCTTTAGGAACAAGGAGAGAAAAAGCAACGATTCGAACGAAAACTACACAACTACTACATAACAGCGAGCTTAGCCATTCCCGCCACGGCCGAGGCGAGTCCAGGCGCGGACTGGGTACGAAACTCGTATTGCTGAATTTCCATGGCGGCCAGCCCGTTTTCAAAGCGGACGATTCGGCCGCGCGCCACCAACCTGAGGGCGCACTTATTGTTGAGCTGAGCTGGCCAACTAATGGCTAGCTCGACGCGGCGGCCGGGACGCAATATCTGCCCAGACGTAAACAGCACCCCCGAACTCGACATATTCACCGTCTTGCCTTCGCCCGCCTCTTCGCCGCCCCGCTTGTTTAAGGCGCGGAAGCGGAGATCACGCTCAATGTCGAACCGGTCCGAACGCCGCCGGTCAGCTTCTCGAGTTTGCTGTAGCCCCACGTTTCACCTCGTCTCTACAGAAAGAAGTTTGCCGCAGCGGAAGTGTTGCAGCAATAGAGGACTAGGGCCATTCCCGGGTGGTACAGGGGTACCAACAGCCCCACACCTAATGACTAGAACCGCTTGGGCGGAAATCGGCACAAGCCCATGGATTTGTTGGAGCTCACTTTTCGAGATCGGAGTCGGTCGCAGCATTGCGCCGGGCCCGAATCTCGGCCAGCCGCTGGGCGATTTTTTGTTCGAGGCCGCGGTCAGTGGGCTCATAGAATATGGTTCCGCGTAAACTGTCGGGCAAACAGTTCATAGTATTAAGAGCATCCTCGAACTGGTGGGCGTGCTGGTAGCCTTGGCTGTACCCCCACTCCTTCATTGCCCGGGTGGGAGCGTTGCGGAGCTGCATCGGAACCGGGTCAGCGGTGGTGTTTTCGACCGTTTCCATGGCCCGGTTCAGGGCCCGATAAGCCGCGTCCGACTTGGGCGCGATAGCGAGGTACAGGGCGACCTGGGCTAAGGCTTGATCGCCCTCCGGTATACCCAGGAAATGGACGGCCTGCTGCACAGCCATGGCCTGCTCCAAGGCGCGCGGGTCCGCCAGGCCTATGTCTTCGATCGCCATACGAACCAGCCGGCGAGCCAGGTACATCCGGTCTTCCCCGCCCTGCAGCATGCGTGCCAGCCAGTACAGGGCGGCGTCGGCATCGGATGAACGAATGCTCTTATGCAGCGCTGAAATGAGATTGAAATGTTCTTCGCCGGATTTATCGTAGAGCAGCACCTTGCGCTCGATCACCGCTTCTACCGCCTCGCGGTCGAGGACGCCTTCGCGGGCCACTCCCGCCGCCGACTCCAGGATGTTGTACGCGGTGCGTGCATCGCCGTTGGCATAGATCGCGATTTGCTCCAGCAGGTCGCGCGGGGCGGTCAGTTCCAAAACATTCAGGCCGCGTTCCAATAGCGTTACGATTTCGTCCATCGAGAGCGCGCGCAGGGCGTACACCTTCGACCGCGAGAGCAGCGCCGAGACCACTTCGAACGACGGGTTCTCGGTCGTCGCGCCGATGAGAATGATGTCGCCGCGCTCGACGTAAGGCAGGAAGGCGTCCTGCTGGGCTTTGTTGAAGCGGTGAATTTCGTCCACGAAGACCACGGTCTTGCGGCCGGCGCGGCGTAGACGTTCGGCGTCGGCCATTACGGCCTTGATTTCCTTTATGCCGCTGAGAACGGCGCTGAAGGGTATGAATTCACCCCGGGTCATGCGGGCAACCAGCCGCGCCAGCGTGGTTTTTCCGGTCCCCGGAGGTCCCCAAAGGATCAAAGATTGAAGCTGATCGCGCTCGATCTGGATCCGCAGCGGCTTGCCCGGCCCTAGGATGTGCTGCTGGCCGACGAAGTCTTCCAGACGCTCGGGGCGCATGCGCTCGGCCAGGGGACGTTTTTCGTCCGCTGCGGAAGGGATCGGTGCGCTGTCGAACAGGCTCATGCGTTTCTTTGGCGGCGTGCTTCGTACAGTAAGATGCCAGCCGCGACCGCCGCGTTCAGCGATTCGACGCCGGTAGTCGGGATCTTCAGCCCGGTAGCGCGCGCGGCGAGCTCCGGCCGGATGCCGCTTCCCTCGGCGCCAATGACGATCGCGCACGGAACACTTAAGTTGCCTTGTGAGACGGGAAGCGCCGCCCGCGGATCGGCCGCATAGAGCTTGAGGCCGGTAGGGATCTCCAGAACGATGGGCAGACGAAATGCCGAGCCTGCGGAAGCACGGAGCGCCTTCGGATTATAAGGGTTCACGGTGCCCTTAAGGAACACCGCGCCCGTGGCTCCGAAGGCTTCCGCCGCGCGAAGAATGGATCCCGCGTTTCCGGGATCCTGCACGCCATCGAGGATCACCACCAGCGGCGTCCCCCGCAATAAATCTTCCTGAGTCCACTCGGGCGGACGAATCAGGGCCAGGACTCCCTGGGGCGATTCAGTGGATGCCAATTTGTTGAACAGGCCGTCCAGCACCCGGACCACACGGGTTGAGCCGACGGTGGGAACCTCCCGCGCCGATTCCGCCAGAATCAGGGCGCGAATCTCGATCCCGCTGCGCAGCGCTTCGTCCAAGAGCCTGGGACCCTCAGCCAAAGCGAGCCGGTCTTCGCCCGGAGCGCCGCCGGCAGCCAGGCGCCGCACCTCTTTGAGCAAGGGATTCTTATCGCTGATGAGCGTTTCAACCACGTCCTACAATTAGACTGAGCATATCGCATGAACCGGGCCCTGCTCATAGTCGGACTGAGCGCGGCCGCGGTGGCGACCGTCGCAACAGGGATCGGCTTGACCACCGTGGCGCGCGAAATTCGCGAACAATCGCGGGTGGATGAGGCGCGGCCCGCCGACGTCATCGTCGTCCTGGGCGCGGCCGAATACCGCGGCCGTCCATCCCCGGTTCTGGAAGCGCGCCTGAATCATGCCCTGTTTCTGTATCTCCGAAACCTGGCTCCGCGGATTCTGACCACGGGCGGCGCTGGCGGCGATCCTACCTTCACCGAGGGCGGCGTGGCACAGGCGTATCTGAGCCGGCACGGAGTTCCCTCGGAAGCGATCCTGGTGGAATCGGAAGGCGAGAGCACGGTGCACAGCATCGCGGCGGCCGCCGAGATTATGCGGCGCATGAACCTGCGGTCCTGCATCGTGGTCAGCGACGGATATCATATCTATCGCGTAAAGAAGATGCTGGAGAATCAGGGACTGATGGTCTACGGTTCGCCGCGGCCGGAGGATCGAGTCCCGCTGGAGCCGGTGAGCTGGCGCCAGGAGTGGGTGTATGTGCGGCAGGCCGTGGCGTATGGCCTGTGGAGAGTCGGTATCCCGATCTGAGCAGGTGGCGCACGCACTTTGCGTGCCGTGTCGAGACTCCTCTCGACACTTGTTCACGTGAACGATATCATCGCGTTCCGATTCCGAGCCGCGAGAGTCATCGAGCGGTTGCCCGCCAAAACCCTTGGCTGTGTCCTGTGTTATCCTTGAAAACGATACGTAAAGATTAAGAACTGACGAGGAGTATCGATTCTCGAATGGCACTGGCGGGAGAAGCAAAAAGCAAGGTTATCACGCAGTTCCGGATCCATAAGTCGGATACGGGCTCGCCAGAGGTGCAGGTGGCTGTCCTGAGCCGGCGAATTTTGGAGCTTCAGGAGCATTTCTCGACGCATGCGAAAGATCATCATTCCCGCAGGGGTTTGCTGCAGATGGTCGCGCGGCGCCGCCGGTTGCTGGATTACCTCCGCAGCCGCAGTCCCGAACGCTACAAGGTTCTGATTCAGAGCCTGGGCATCCGCCGCTAATTCGGTGATCGATCTCGAGCCCTGGCCCTGGCGGCCGGAGCGTCCCCGCGGGAAACCCTCCAAAGTCTCCTCTTAATCGACAAAGATTAAAGGACGATTTCACACATGTTGCATTCCGTTGAAGTAGATTTGGGCGGCGGCCGTATTGTCACCCTCGAAACCGGGAAGATGGCCAAGCAGGCCAACGGCTCGGTCATCGTGCGGTCCGGCGAATCGGTGGTCCTGGTGACCGCCTGCACCGCCCCGCATCCCAAGCCGAACGCGAGCTTTTTCCCCCTCACTGTTGACTACCGCGAGTACACCTATTCTGCCGGACGTTTCCCCGGCGGGTTCATCAAGCGCGAAGGCCGGCCGACCGAAAAAGAAGTTCTCACCAGCCGTCTGATCGACCGGCCCGTCCGGCCGCTGTTCCCGGAGGGATATTCCCACGAAACCCAGGTGATCGGCATGGTGCTTTCCGCCGATCCGACGCGCGATCCTTCCACCTTGGCCATTATGGGCGCGGGCGCTTCGCTCGCGATCTCCGACATCCCGTTCGAGCACGTGCTGGCCGCAGTTCGCGTGGGCATGGTCGACGGAAAGCTGGTCGCGAATCCTACTTATGAGGAAACCAAAGCCTCCAAGATCAACATCGTAGTGGCGGGGACCGAGACCGGCATCGTGATGGTGGAATCCGGCGCCCAGCAAGCCACCGAAGCGGAAGTGCTGGCCGCCATCGAATTCGGCCACGACTGCTGCAAGAAAATCGCGAAGGGCATCCACGAGCTGATGAAGAAGGCGGGCAAGACCAAAGTGCCATTCGTGCCGCCGCCCATCAATCAGGAACTCTACGACAAGCTCGACAAGGCCGTCCGCAGCGAACTGCAGGACGCAATGAACACCCAGAAGTACGAAAAGCTCGACAGCTATCGCCGTGTGGACGAGAGCAAAGCCAAGGCGCTGGAAGCGATCGACGAAGAGCAGCGCGACGAAGCGGGCGATCTTTTCGACCGCCTCAAGGAACGGATCTTCCGCGACGAGATGCTCAAGGAGCGCCGCCGTCCGGATCGCCGCAAGTTTGACGAGATCCGCAAGATCGACGTCGAAGTCGGAGTTCTCCCGCGCACCCACGGTTCGTCGCTGTTTACCCGCGGCGAGACGCAGGCGCTGGTGACCGCCACGCTCGGCACCAAGGACGACGAGCAGCGCATCGAGCTGCTGGATTCTTCGGAGACCTCCAAGCGCTTCATGCTGCATTACAACTTCCCGCCGTTCAGTGTCGGCGAGGTTGGTTTTATGCGCGGCGCCGGGCGGCGCGAAATCGGCCACGGTGCATTGGCAGAGCGCGCACTGGCTGCCGTGATTCCCGATGACAAGGCCTTCCCGTACACCATGCGCGTGGTCAGCGACATCATGGAGTCGAATGGATCGAGCTCCATGGCTTCGGTTTGCGGCGCGACGCTTTCGCTGATGGATGCGGGCGTGCCGATCGCTGCTCCGGTGGCGGGTATCGCCATGGGCCTGGTGCTCGAAGGCAAGGATTACGCGGTGTTGACCGATATCGCCGGCGCCGAGGATCACTACGGCGACATGGACTTCAAGGTTGCCGGCACGAAAGACGGCATTACGGCGCTGCAGATGGACATCAAGGTGCCGAACGTCACCCACGCCATCATGAAAGAGGCGCTGGAGCAGGCTCGCAAGGCCCGGCTCGAGATCCTGGAAAAGATGAACGCGGTGATCAATAAGCCGCGCGAGACGATGTCGCCGTATGCTCCGCGCATCTTCACGTTGCAGATCCCGACGGATAAGATCCGCGAGCTGATCGGCCCCGGAGGCAAGGTGATCCGCGGGATCGTCGAAGCCACCGGCTGCAAGATCGACGTCGAGGACGACGGCAGCGTCAAGATCTTCTCCTCCGACGGAACCGCGGCCGACCGCTGCATCCAGATGGTAACCGACATCTGTGCAGTCGCCGAAGTGGGCAAGACCTACCTGGGCAAGGTGGTTCGCATCGTCGATTTCGGCGCATTCGTCGAAATCTTCCCCGGCACCGACGGCCTGCTGCACATCTCCGAGATTTCGGAGAGCCGCATCAAGCAGGTGCGCGATGAGCTGAACGAAGGCGATCAGATCCTGGTGAAGGTTCTGGCGCTCGAAGGCAACAAGATCAAGCTCAGCCGCAGGGCGATCCTCAAAGAGGAGCGCGACAAACTCAAAAAGGGCGAAGCGAGCAACGCTTAGGCAGCAGGGCAGGCGACCTGATCGCCTGCCCTGCTCCGCAGGTGGTAGTCGGATAAATGTTGGTTGATGACTTTAGTCCGCGAAAGGTTTACCGTCGAAGCCGTGATTTGAGATGAGAATGGCCATATTGGCTCTGCTTGGCGCGTCACACTCGACGCCGCCAAAGGCGGTAACAACATTCATCCCAATCCTGGCTGCGCCCGGGGAAAAGTAACAGACCGGTGGCTGTCCTAGGTTGATCGGACTGAACACCCCAGCATCCAGCGGTGCGCCTGAGGCGATAAAGATCGGAGTGAAAGCATCCAGCATCGCCGTATGTCTACCAACTGCGGTCTCTTCATCTGAAAACGCTATTCTGTACCAGGGCATGGTTGTGGTTACGATGCGGCCTTGGGTGCATCCGGCGCTTTAGGAGCCGGAGGAGTGGAACCCTCAGCTTGCGGCGCTTTGGGCATCAGATATAGCGGGCCGAATCTTTGCTCGTGGTCTCTGACGTTCTTAAGCAGAATAGCGGCCAGCGCTTTGGCATGCTCCCATGACATCACAACACTGGCGACCTGTTCATGGGCAATTTCGCCCTTCTCGTCAGGGCCAACTTCGCCGAATACCATGCGAACATCCATATGCGACGTAACCAGATTTATGGCGTTAGCAAAGAAAGAGCGATAGACCGGCGATCTACGAACGGGAAGATCATCAACAGTCACTTCCGTGGGAGCGAGCGGATCAGTTTCATTTTCGGCCATATTTCAAAACCTCTCTAGACTGATTGTTGTTTGGCAATTGGATGAGCAAGGATCGCTTCCGCATTGAGAGCCATATCATCGAAGGATTCAAGCTCGATCTTCGAGGGGGGCTTTCTCTGGATGTCTTGCGTTGATCCGCCAGACCCGACGGGCGAATAGATGGATTCCTTGCTTTGGGGAGGGATAGCGCTGATTACCCGAAGTGTGCCAGCGGGGACTCGATAGTTTCTAATCGAATAGCGATCCAGCACGGATTTGCTCTGCTCGATCTCCTGCTCGTAAGAGGCCACTTGAAAAGAATCTGGATCGAAACTATCCGACCAGTGAATCAATTCGCTAAACGGAGCGAACCGAACCACCAGGGCGACATCAAAGGCTTCAGCGAGCCTCTTTAGAGTTTCCAGGGTGAAGTGTACGCCACCCGGCTTTTCCATCGCAGAAATACGCGACTGTTTCATGCCCGTTAGTTGCGCTAAGTCCGGCTGTGTTCCTACGAGCTTCTTTCGCAAGGCTCGAATCTGCAACGGTAAGTCAATTTCGATCTGGGCATTGACTAGACCGTGACGGTACTCCTTGTTTTTCATTTCAGCCGATTCTGACGGGTTCATATTTGGCTAGTGTCCCCTCTGCGTCCTTAAGTTTCTTGCGTCGGTTTTCCATCGTTCCAAATGCACTGGGAGGATCGTATACCTTCCCCTTGTGGGTGCATCCGATAAGCATCGCAAAGCACGCCTCGCCTTCGTAATAACCGAAGATCCGATGCTCTACTTTCTCTGCCGTCCACCGTAGCTCCCAATAACCCGAATAGCCCCTGAGTGGGTCGCAGATGCCAGTAGGCCATTTCCGCATTTTTGCAATTCGGTTAAAAAACGTGTCCAGAACTGCTCGACGTGCGGGCGATAGGTCTTTACGCCAATCGCTTATGGCTTCCCTCCCGGATGCTGAACGGAATTGCCGGAAATCCCATAGCAGATTCATGGTATCACAAAAAAGTTATACTATCCAGCGAAACCTCTTGACCATCGTATCACTTTTTTATTATATTATACATGTGCTTACAAACAAAGCAAAAGGCCAGCGGAACAGTCGCGAAACTGAACTGCTGGCCCTTGCTTTTGTTCTTTTGGCGGGTTGGCAGAGTGGCCTAATGCTCCCGACTCCAAATCGGGTGACCGTGCTCAGAACACGGCCCGTGGGTTCAAATCCTACACCCGCCGCCAGATTAAACAGCCCCACTTGCAGCGCGAACTGCTCATGGGGCCTAGCCTCGGGATTGCTCCAAAGGCAGGATTGTCTAGATCCACTGTCATTTTGGACGCAATTGCTCGAAGAAAGCAAGGCCCAAAGTGACTTGTCACAACTGCCGGACCGAATGCCGGAAGTTCGGTAAACGCCAAAATCGTCAGCGCTACCAATGTTCGCAATGCCGCAAGGTATTCACGGACGCCCGCGATAACACCCTGGACGGCATGTACCTGCCCGTAGAGAAAGCTGAGACGATTCTCGCGCTGATGCTCGAAGGAAATTCTGTCTCCAGCGTTGAGCGCGTCACCGGCATTCACAAGGCAACGATCCTTAAGCTGCTCGTACTCGCCGGTGAAAAATGTGAGCGGATCATGGCGGACAAAGTTCGCAACGTCGAAGTACGCGATGTTGAACTCGACGAAGTGTGGTCTTGGATCGGCTGCAAACAAAAACGCGTTCGCCCTGAAGATGACCAGAACCGTGGCGACTGCTACGTGTTCGTGGGAATCGAAAGGCACAGCAAGCTGGTGCTCAATATCACGATGGGCAAGCGCGATCAGAACACGACGAACGTGTTTGTCGAAGGCATTCGGCAGGCCACTTCCCGCAAGCGCTTCCAGATCACGACGGATGGCTTCGCGCCGTACCGCTCCGCCATTAGCAACACGTTGCATGGCCGTTGCGACTTCGCCATGCTCATCAAGGTTTACAGGGCCGCCAGCGAGGGCGAAGCGCGCTACAGCCCCGCTGAAGTAGCTTCCATGGAAGTAGTCCCAGTTATGGGGCAACCCGACCCCGACCGCATCTGTACTTCGATAATCGAGCGCAGCAACTTGAGCCTACGGATGGGCCTTCGCCGGTTTACTCGGCTGACGAACGGCTTCAGTAAGAAGTGGGAGAACCACTGGGCAGCGGTTTCGCTCTGGTACACCTTCTACAATTTTTGCCGTGTCCACAAATCTCTCCGCGTGACTCCGGCGATGGCCGCTGGAATCAGCGATCACATCTGGAGCGTGCGCGAACTACTGGAGGCCGCGTGAGTGTTAGAATCCTACTCCGTGATATCAACAGGTTTTCTGGTGATTACAGGCGTCGGGTTCCTGGTCGGCGCATACTATGCCGCCCGGTGCGACCCGACGGAATATCGCTGGGCGCATGCCTGGACGATTCTTCTCATGATACTCGCGGTTACCTTCCTCATTTTGGCGCTGGAGCCAGTACTTGGCCGCTTCTACTAGCCCGTCCACCACCAAGGATCAACCAGAATTTATCCGACTACCCCGCAGGTTAGCTAAGACTACTTGGAGTATATTAGCTATAATTAACTCCATGCGCCCGCGCCGGAGTTGGGCCGTCGAGTTTGCCTTCCTGTTCACCTCCCTGCCCGCCGCGGCCCAATCGCTCGGGGGAGCCGGCACTTTGCGAGGAATCGTCAGCGACCCTGCCGGCGCATCCATACCTTCCGCTCAGGTCGAGCTATCTAACCCGGTCACAGGCTTCTCGCAGGAAACGCAAGCCCAACCGAACGGAGCGTTCGCGATCAACAACATCCCTCCGAATCGTTACCGGCTGCGCGTCTCGCTCAGCGGCTTCCAGCCGTTCAATGCGAGCGTACTGATCCGGACGGCCGTCCCGCCGACACCATTGATCGGCAGCTTCTGGCGGCTCTGCCTGCTCTTTCGCCCGATTCCGGATTGAACGATGCGATTATCTTAACCACTCCGGGCGTCGCCGCCGATTCCAACGGTTTTTTTCATCCTCTGGGCGACCACGCCCAGGTCAGCTACATCCTCGACGGTCAGCCGGTGACCGACCAGCGAAACAAAGTTTTCTCAACGTCGATTCCGTCCAACGCGATTCAGTCCATGGAAGTGATCTCCGGATCGCCCGCGGCTGAATACGGAGACAAGACCAGCCTGGTGATCAACGCGGCCACGCGCTCCGGACTTGGCCAGAAGCTTACGGGTGACTTCCTGGCAAAGTACGGCTCCTTCGGCACCATCGGGGAGGAAACCACGCTCTCGGCCGGGTCCTCGCGCTGGGGCAATTTCACCGCAGTGAACGCCGAACGCAGCGGACGGTTTCTCGATACACCGGAATTCTGGCCGATGCACGATGCCGGGAACACTGGCACCGTCTTCGATCGCGCCGACTATCAGCCAAGCGGGCACGATGCGTTCCATCTGAACCTGATGGCCTCGCGGAACTGGTTCCAGGTTCCGAACACTTACGACCAGCCGCGCCAGGATCAGCGCCAAAAGGTGGTGTCGTTCAATATTGCGCCCGGGTATCAGCGCACCCTCGATAGCAGGACGCTGTTGAGCGTCAATGCCTTTGCCCGTCGCGACCAAGTTAACTACTATCCCAGCCGCGATGTGCTCGATGACTCGCCCGCAACGCTGGCGCAAGACCGGTCTCTTGCGAATTTTGGACTGCACGCGGATCTGTCTCGAGTCCAAGGGCGGCATAACAGGAAGGCTGGACTGAACGTGACACACACCCGGCTGGAGGAAGAGTTCAGCCTCGGCATTACGGATCCGTCGTACAACGCGCCCGCCAATCCCACGTTCCTGAGCACGCTGGTTCCCTACGATCTGAGCCGGGGCGGACAGCCGTTTCGCTTCCAGGGCGGCGCAAGTATCAACCAGGCCGCGGCGTTCGCGCAGGATTCCGTCACTCTCGGCGATCTGACGCTGAACATCGGACTGCGTTTCGACCGTTACGACGGCCTGACAAGCGGCAGTGCCTTCCAGCCTCGCGGCGCGTTCTCATATCTGCTCAAGGCGACCAACACGGTGATTCGCGGCGGTTATAGCCGCACGATGGAAACACCCACGAATGAGAACCTGGTGGCGTCCAGTTCCACAGGTGCGGGCGGCTTGGCGAGCAATTTGTTCAAGGGCACGGCCCAGCAGGAACCCATCCCTCTCGGCCGGCGTAATCAGTACGATGCGGGCATCCAGCAGAGCCTGGGCAGGTGGGTGCTCATCGACGTCAGTTACTTCCGCAAGTACACCCGCAACGCGTTCGATTTCGATGCCCTCTTCAGCACGCCCGTCACGTTTCCGATCGGGTGGAGGCAGTCCAAACTGGACGGGGTGTCGGCGCGCATCAGCACCGTCGATCTGCGCGGCCTGCGCATCTACGCGACCATGGGGCACGCCAACGCCAGATTCTTCGGCCCCGAAACCGGCGGAATCATTTTCAATTCGAACCTTACGGTGGGCGCTTACCGCCAGGATCACGATCAGGTCTATCAACAGAACGTAAACCTGCACTACCAGCGATCCAAGACCGCCTGGTGGACGGATTTAACATGGCGATACGATAGCGGCCTGGTGGTGGGAGCGGTGAACAACCTGAACGATGCATTGGCGCTGACGGCCGACCAGCAGTCGGCGATAGGATTCGATTGCGGATCGGATCGGGCGGCGCTCACGCATCGAATCGCGACGTGCCCTTCGCCGGACTACGGCGCCGAACGGATTCATATTCTCGCTCCCGGAGCCGAGAACCCTGACCGTAATCCTCCGCGGACCAAGTCACGGCACGTGTTGGATCTGGGCGTCGGCTCGGACAACCTGTTTCGAGCAGACGGCGTCCGAACTGTCGTGCGCTTCACTGTGCTGAACTTGTTGAACCAGGCCGCTCTTTATAACTTCCTGTCGCCCTTCAGCGGAACCCACTGGATCGGGCCGCGAACGTATCAGGCGCAAATTGGCTGGTCGTTTTAGGCTTTCTCGACGATCACCGCGGTCCCGTAGCACAGCACTTCGGTCACGCCGCTCATGACCTCGGTTGCATCATAGCGGGCGCCGATCACGGCGTTCGCGCCCAAGTCCATGGCGTGCTGGATCATCAGCTCGAACGCGTGGGAACGCGTTTTTTCGCACAGCTCGGTGAGCAGCGTGATGTTGCCGCCCACGATGGTCTGCAAGCCGGCGCCGATGGTGCCGAAAATCGAGCGGGAACGCACGACAATGCCGCGCACCAGTCCCAGAGTTCGAACGATGCGGTAACCGTCCAGGGTAAAGGCAGTGGTCACCAGGTCATGAGTCATGCCTGGATTATCCCGCAAGGCGCTGGGCTGGGGTGCCGGCTGCTGTGTCGACTATTGCCCGGCGGAGGCGATGACGTTCTGACGCTTCGCGAAGTAGTTTCCTGCGTCCAGGTTCCTGTAAACCTGGCCCGCGACGCCCGCGGCGGTAGGTCCGCTGACAGCGCTTCCGCCCGTCAGTAGCACCACCACGACCACGCGCT
>JAOAPR010000257.1 GCA_025463005.1 Bryobacterales bacterium
CAGCCTTCGTGCTGATCGGTGACAGTTACGATCATGAGCTGGCGGGAAGCTTGGGGCCGCGCGGCGGGTTTCTGCTATCGCGCCCGGTTGAGGATAGAAAGCTCGCCGAGATTTTGCGGGAAATCGCGGTTCGCGTACCGCAGGATTAGGACACCCGGTCGCCGTGGCTGGGAGGATTTGAAACCACCAGGAACTCGGCATCGACTGCAGCCTGATTACGGACCTGATGAGGCTCGCCCGCATTGATATGGATACCCTGACCGGGGCTCAGCACAAATTCGTTTTCGCCGACTTCAATCGACAGAGTCCCCTCCAGCACATAGAAGAACTGGTTGGCCCTGCGGTGATAATGCCGGACCTCCGCGGTGCCGGGCGGCATCCGTTCTTCGATCACGCTCAATGTCGCGGTCTGCACCAGGTGCCATCCGTCGCAACCACTGCCCCACGAATAGTGCTCGGCCGTTCGCCGGTCGATCATCAGCTCTACCGTCCCGCGAGCTGCTTCAGCACATACGGGAGAATCCCGCCGTTGCGATAATATTCCGCCTCGACCGGCGTGTCAACGCGCGCGATTGCTTCAAACGTTCTCGTTTTTCCGTCCTGCACAGCGGTCACCCGCACGCGCGATTTCCCGCATGAATCGACCGCGGCGGGAACTCCTTCGATCGAGAACAGCTCGAATCCCGTCAGGCACAGCGATTCCTGGTTCTGCCCTTCCAGGAACTCGAGCGGAAGTACACCCATGCCCACCAGGTTGGAACGATGGATGCGCTCGAAGCTCTCGGCGATCACGGCTTTCACGCCCAGCAGCAGCACACCCTTGGCCGCCCAATCGCGAGAGGAACCCGAGCCATATTCCTTGCCCGCGATGATCAACAGCGGAACGCCCTCTTTCTGGTATTTCACGGAAGCATCGTAGATGTACATCCGCTCCTTGGAAGGCACGTGCGTGGTCCAGCCGCCTTCAGTTCCCGGAGCCATCTGATTCCGCAAGCGGATGTTGGCCAGGGTTCCGCGGACCATCACCTCATGATTGCCGCGACGCGCGCCGTAGGAGTTGAAATCGCCGGGCTTCACGCCCAGCGAAATCAGGTACTGGCCGGCGGGACTGTCTTTGGCGATGTTGCCCGCGGGCGAAATATGGTCGGTAGTGATGGAATCGCCCAGCACCGCGAGCGCCCGCACGCCGTGAAAATCCTTTACGTGGGTCGCGGGATTGACCAGATCGTCAAAGTACGGAGCTCGCTTGATATAGGTGGACGATTCGTCCCACTGGTAGCGATCGCCTGCGGGAACTTTGATCGCCTTCCACTGCGCGTCGCCTTCGAAGACGTGCGAATATTGCGTGGCGAACATCTCGCGTTTAACCGATTTCTTAACCACGGCCTGCACTTCCTGATCTGTCGGCCAAATATCGCGAAGGTAAACCTCTTTCCCGGAGCTGTCTTCACCCAGCGCGTCGTTGGCCAGATCCATGTCGACGCGGCCCGCGAGCGCGTACGCAACGACCAGCGGCGGCGACGCGAGATAGTTGGCGCGCACCAGCGGATTCACGCGGCCTTCGAAGTTTCGATTGCCGGAAAGCACCGCGGCGACGGTCAACTTTTCCTTGCTCACAGCCGCTGCAACGTCATCCGGCAGCGGCCCGCTGTTTCCGATGCAGGTGGTGCATCCATAGCCCACCAGATGGAACTTCAACTGTTCAAGGTAAGTCAGCAGTCCAGCGTCCGCGAGGTAGTCAATTACAACTTTAGATCCCGGCGCTAAACTGGTCTTAACCCATGGCTTAGAGGTCAAGCCGTGCTCCACGGCTTTCTTTGCCAGAAGGCCTGCCGCAACCAGCACGGAGGGGTTCGAAGTGTTGGTGCAACTGGTGATCGCGGCGATCACGACGCTGCCATCCTGAACGATCCCGTTTGTTTTCGGCGCTGCCCCGAGAGAGTCCAGGAAGTTCTTCTTGACGTCGGGGAGATTGATGCGATCCTGCGGCCGCTTCGGGCCGGCCAGCGACGGCACCACCGTGGAAAGATCGAGCGACAGCGTGTCGGAGTACACCGGATCCGGCGCACCGTCCACGCGAAAGAGTCCCTGCTCGCGCGCGTACGCCTCCACAAGTTCGATCTGCTCCTGAGGACGATTCGTCATCCGAAGGTACTCAAGCGAAGCCTCGTCGATGGGAAAGACGCCGATGGTCGCGCCGTATTCGGGCGCCATGTTGGAGATGGTGGCCCGATCCGCCAGGCTGAGTGCGCCCACACCATCGCCGTAAAATTCGACGAACTTTCCGACCACGCCTTTTTTGCGCAGCATCTGCGTGACCGTGAGAACGAGATCGGTGGCGGTGGCGCCCTCCCGCAATCGTCCGTGCAGCTTGAATCCGACTACAGCGGGCAGCAGCATGGTGGCAGGCTGACCGAGCATGCAGGCTTCGGCTTCAATCCCGCCGACGCCCCAGCCGACCACGCCCAATCCGTTGATCATCGTGGTGTGCGAATCCGTGCCGACCACCGTATCGGGATAGGCGCTGCCGTTGTTGTCGACGACCACCGGAGCCAGATATTCGAGATTCACCTGGTGAACAATGCCCGTATCGGGCGGTACCGCGCGGAAATTGTGAAAGGCGGATTGTCCCCAGCGCAGAAACGCATAACGCTCGTGGTTGCGCTGGTATTCGAGCAGCGCATTCGCTGCAAACGCGCCGCTGTTGCCGAACTCGTCGACCTGCACGGAATGGTCGATCACCAGATCCACGGGGATCAGGGGATTGGCGCGTTTGGGGTCGGCGCCCATCTTGGTGAGAGCGTCGCGCATCGCGGCGAGGTCGACCACGCAGGGCACTCCGGTGAAATCCTGGAGCAGCACGCGCGCCGGACGGAAGTTGATCTCGGTAGCCGGAGCCTTGGGATCCCACTTCGCAACGTATTCGATATCGGAGCGCTTGACGGTGGTCCCGTCTTCAAAGCGCAACAGGTTCTCGATAAGAATCTTGATCGAGTACGGGATGCGGGAGAGCTTCGCGATTCCGGCTTTCTCGAGCGCCGCGAGGCGAAATATTTCATACTCCCGGCCGCCGACTTGCAGCTTACCGGCGGCTCCAAAGGAATTCTGACTTGTCATGGATGTCTCTATTTTATCCCGGCTCTCTACATGTATTCCGGCACGTCGATTCCCAGCACCCCCAGCGTGTGTTCCAGTTGCGCGCGGAAGTAGTCCGTCATCCACAGCAGAAACGTTTTCTTCTCCGGATTGGTTTCAGTGACCACGGGAAAATCCTGGTAAAACGTGCTGAACGTCTGCGCGAGCTGGAAGGCGTAACGCGCCACATGGGCCGGCTCGCCGCTGGTCACCGCCTGCTCGATCGCCGCGTCCGCTTTCGACGCCATCAGGACTGCCTGCCAGAGTCTTTCGTCGGCGAGCTGCCGAGCCATAGATTCCCGCGTCAGCTCGGCCCGAAAATCAGGTAGAGTCTCTCCCCGCTCCTTCAGTTTTTCCAGGATCTTGCGGGCCCGGATGGCCGCGTACTGCACGTAGACCCCCGTCTCGCCAGTGAAGCTCAGGGCTTCCGCGAAATCGAAAGCGATCACCGAATTGCGCGTGTATTTCAGCATGAAATAGCGCAGCGCGCCGACGGCGATCTGGGTCGCAACGCGCCTGCGCTGGTCTTCCGGGTCGTCGGGATGACGCGACGTAACTTCCTCGAGCGCCTTTTCGATCAGCTTATCGATGAGATCGTCGGCCTTGACCCCCAGTCCTTTGCGCCCGGAAACCTCGACATAGGGGCGCTTCTTGTCCTCATCGGACAACTCGATTCCCATCTCGACGCACGTGCGCGGCGAGAGCGCGACCATTTCGTACGAAAAGTGCACGCTGGCATCGGCTTGGGCCGTGTAATCGAGCGCTCGCAATCCGGCCACCACTACGTCCTGTAAATAGGACTGGCGCGAATCGATCACGTTGTACACGCGCGCCGCACGGCCAAAGGGCGGCGATCCGGTCTGCGGGTCCGACGTCGATGCCCACACCTCGTGCTTGTCCGGATAGGTATGCCACTGGCGATAGTAGAAATCCTTGCCGAGCAGCCCGAATTTCCAAAGCTGATACGCAATGTCTTTACCGACGTAAGTAACCGTACCGTTGGATCGCACGATGACCTTGCTGTCGTCTTCGTCTTCCGAGCCTTCGCGGAAGGCAGACGCCGGCATCACCCAGCAGCCCTTGTTCTTTCCCTCGGTTTCGAAATAGATCGCTTTGCGCTCTTTCAGCAGCTCGAACGCTCTGGCCCAGAACTGCAGATGGAGGATCTCGCTCTCGCGTGGAAGAACGTCGTACTCGATATTGAGTCGATACATGGTGGCCAAATGCGTCCGCACGATAGCATCGGAAACCAGGTGGGCCAGTTCGGCCGTTGCTCCTTCTCCTGCCTCGATCGCATGCAGCGTGGCCTTGCGCCACTCCAGCGCCTCGGGATGGTCCTGATAGTAATTCGACATCCGCGCGTAGAGATCCCAGCACAGATAATCGAACCGCGTGGTTTGAATGAGAGCCCGGACCTCGGCGGGCGATTTCTGTTCCAGATGCTCGAACGCAACCACCACGTCGGCCACTTGCACGCCGGTGTTGTCGATGTAGTTCTGGACTTCGACGTTGCGGCCGATAGCGCGCAGCATGCGGACGAAGGTATCGCCCAGGATGGCGTTGCGCAGGTGCCCGATGTGCGCGGCCTTGTTCGGATTAATGTTGGTATGCTCGATAATTACCTTTTCCGCCTCGGCGCGCGTACCGGGCGCCTCGCGTTCCGAAAGCAGAGCGTAGCCGTAGTAGCCGCGGTCGAGCCGCACGTTCATGTACCCGTTGCCGGCGATTTCGATCCCGGCGACGCCCTCGATCGTTCCAACTGCATTCGACAACTCCGCCGCGATGGCTTTGGGAGCTTTCTTCAGTTGCCGCGCTAGCTGGAACGCCGCCGGCAAGGCGATTTCTCCGAAAGATGCCTGTTTGGGCTGTTCGGTCTGGACGGGACCTTGCAAAGCGCCATTCACGCCGTAGAGTGCCTGAATCCGCGCGGCAAACGCCTCCGCGATCCGTTTTTCCAGGAAATGAAACATGAAAAACCAGTATGACAAGGGGGACAGTCCACGTGTTTCCCGGCTTTCGCGTGGCGAGCTGGTGGACGCGTTACGAATCCTGCGAAAACCGGAAACACTCAGACTGTCCCCGCCGCATACCACTAGAATGGAGGTAGTGCCCAAGGTGACGTTCGTCAATATCGGCAAGACCGTCGAGTTCGAGTCGGGAAAGCTGCCCTACCAGGAGCACGGCAAGCCCGAGTCGATCTTAGACGTGGCGCTGAACTTCGGTATTCAGCTCGAACACGCCTGCGGTGGCGTGTGTGCGTGTACCACTTGCCATGTCCACGTCAAATCCGGCCAGCAGAACTTGACGCCGGCGGATGACGATGAATTGGACCGTCTCGATATGGCCGCCGATCTCCAGCTCAACTCGCGACTGGGCTGCCAGGCCGTGGTCAAGGGAGACGTGACCGTGGATATGCCGGCCTGGAACCGCAACTACGTGAGTGAAGGCGGCGGATCCATGAATCTGGGCGACGCGATCCCGGCGGCCAAAAATAGCCACTAGGGAAGCGCGCGCAACAGCCGGCCGTGGTCCTGCGGCGAGATGCCCGAGTTCTTCGCGATATCAGCCCGATCGCGCAGCTTGCGCCGGTACCGGCCGAAATACTCCGGGATGTCGCCCCCGTATCCAAAAAAGTACATGATGTCGGGGAAGTCCGCGGTATGCGACAGCCCTAGCGCGTGGCCGGTCTCGTGCAGACAGGTGAGATACACAATCGTGTCGCGCAGCAGGGAGTCCTGAGACGACGCTGCGAAGATGTCCGGCCCCATCGCGCGCAGGTCCGGCCGGACGTACACTTCGGCTCCACGCATACCGTCGCTGACGAACGGGCGTGCCTCGCCATACTGGCCCTGCTCGGAATCAGCCCAGTGCAGGCGGATGTTGGCTCGTGTCATCTGGTCGGTTTTTTCCAGGTGCAACTTTCCATCCGAGGATGCTTGCCAGGCTTGCAGCGCCCATTCCGCCAGTTGGACATCGGCCTTCTGACAACCTGTATCCGGCCGCGTGCAGGGTTCTATCCAGTAGCGCAAATCGATACCGAAAAGCGAGCAAGCGGTGCCCAACAAAAGCGCGGTGCGCCGCACGACCATGCGCATAGGTTCATTCTCCTGCAAAAGGAGCCAGATCGCCACTCAAATGTCGAAACGATTTCGGGCCGGAGACAATCCTTCTGGAGCGGCCGCCGCCAGATGCGTCCAGGCCGCGATTTGTATAGGAGGAGAACAAATTATGAAGACGACCGTAAAGACAGCGATGGTTTTGCTATGTGGATTAGCAGGAAGTGCGACAGCGTGGGCGGATTGCTCCAGCCTTCCTAACCTGGCCACCCTCAAAACTCAACTTGCTGCGGCCGTAACAACAGAAACTTCGGGTTTGGATTTGAATATGTGGGCCACTATCGTTGATCGTGATGGAATCGTTTGCGCAGTAGCATTCTCCGGCACCGATCGTGGCGCCCAGTGGCCCGGCAGCCGTCTGATTTCAGCGCAGAAGGCGAACACCGCGAATGCCTTCAGTCTTGACAGTTCGGCCGCCAGCGGCGCAGGGAAGAATGGCTTAGCGCTTTCGACCGCGAACTTATATTCGGCCGTGCAGCCGGGTGGCAGCCTCTTTGGCCTTCAGGAGAGCAATCCGTTGAACCAGAGCGTCGCCTACGCCGGCAACTCCACGGCCGGCGTCAATTACGGGACCGGCATAGACCCGATGTTGGGCGGCAAGATCGGCGGCATCAACGTCTTCGGCGGCGGACTCGCGTTGTACGGACCCGGCAGAGTGATCCTCGGCGGGCTTGGCGTAAGCGGTGACACCTCATGCGCCGACCACCGGATCGCATGGCTCTTGCGCCACAATTTGGGTCTGGATCATCTCAAGGGAGTGGCCGGCGTATCCGGCGACTCCGATCGTCCGGACAACATTATCTTTGATCTCAACAACGGCACAGGCAAAAGCGCCGGAGGTTACGGGCAGCCTCATTGTACGGATTCGGACGGCGACCCCAAATCGCTCCCCGCGGTACAGCTGTAAACCAACCACTAGGGGCCGGCGTTATCGCGTCGGCCCCAACCACAGATCGAGCAGCGTACCGACCAGCTCTTCCGGCTCCTCGATGTGGATATTGACCTTGTGCGATTCCTGAGTGATGCGCAATCCGTCCAGGATCCGGCCTATTTCCGGCTGATCTTTTCCAGGTTGACCCTTGGGAACCGCCAGCCGTCCCAGACCCATCAGCGCTCGTAACGCATCATAGAGACTCTTGGCGTCCTGTTCGCTGCTGCAGGTTCCCGTGGCCAAGCCGTTCACGCCCATGCGCAGGTCCAGGTACGCCGAGCCTGACTGAATCGACGCGATGATCTTGTTGATGTTGGCCATGTCTCCGGGCAGATCGAAGGGAAGCGATCTTAAGCCCCCGCCATACACCGCCCAGAACACCGCTTCCGCGGGCATGACCTTTATCTGTTCGGCGAGCGCAAGGGGCGGACCATTGCCTTTACCTTTGTTATCGATCAGCGACCGCAGCGCCGCTGTGGGACCCACGCCGATGACCGTAGGGCTCACTAGCAGAACCGCTTCGCGCTCGTCGCCCACCAGAGTGTAGCCTTTATATCCGAATCGCGTCGCGCCGGGGCGTTCGATGCGCGGTTCTGCTTCGTTGGCGAACTTGCCGCGTCCCAGCACCACGCTCTGTTTGCCGTCGGAAATGAGCAGCAGTTCCCACAAGTCCTCGCGGCGAACCTGTAAGCCGATTTGTTTCGGAAAATCGTCGATTACCGGAACCGGGCGGTTGGCCAGGTATTTTTGGTAGATAGGCGTTTTTTGGAGCTGGTCCAAGCGCGCCCCCGCGAGCAGGATGGTGTCGGGCGGAATGAGCGCAGCCAGCGCTGGATCGATTTTCGGACCGGGCGGGGTCTTCACACAAGAGGATATTGCCAGGGTCAAGATGAGCAGAAAGCCGGTTTTCATTTGCCTGCCGCGGACTCCACCGCTCGCATCACCCGCAGCAGATTTCCGCCGTATATCTTGCGAATATCTTCGGCCGAATATCCCTTCTCGAGCAGCGCGCGCGTGAGGTTCGGGTATTTCGAAACATCTTCCAGCCCAACGGGCGTGCAACTCACACCGTCGAAATCCCCGCCCAGGCCGATCGCGTCAATCCCGGCAATTTTACGGATGTGATTGATGTGCTCCACCACGTCTGCCAGCGTCGCCCGCGAAAGCCCCAATTCCTTGCGCACTTTTTCCGACAGGATCTGGCGATCCGGCTCGCTCAGGTTCTTCCCGGCGGTTTCCTGCGCCATCCGGGCATCCAGGACGCGTGTATCGGCTGCGTCGTTATCGCGGAATTTCTGCGAGATGAAGCCGCAGTAGAAATTCACCTGCACCACGCCGCCTTTCTTGGCCAGGGCCACGATCATGTCATCGGTCATGTTGCGCGCGTGCTGGGTGAGAGCCCGGCACGATGAATGCGACGCGAATATCGGCGCCTTACTCACTTCCAGCGCGTCCCAGAAGGTCTTGTCGGCCACGTGCGAGATGTCGACCATCATGCCCAGGCGATTCATTTCGCGGACCACCTCTTTGCCGAAATCCGTCAAGCCGTTGTGGTGCTTGATCTTCGGGTCGGTGACGTCGCCCGAGGAATCCGCCCAATTGTTGGTATTGGAATGCGTGAGGGTCATGTAGCGCACGCCCAGGTCATAGTAATCGCGCAGCAGCCTCAGACTGTCTTCGATGGCGTGCCCGCCCTCGATTCCCATCAACGCTGCGATCTTTCCCTGCCGGTGCGCCTCCTCGATGTCTTTGGCACTTTTCGCGAACATGAAATCATTGGGATAACGCTCGATGATGTCATGCCGGACGGCATCGATCATCTGCAGCGTCCGATTGGCCGACCGGTTGCCGTTCACATACGAAGCCGCCACATAAACCGAGAAGAACTGCGCCCCCACGCCGCCTTCCTTGAGCCGCGCGATGTCCGTGTGTCCGGCACCATTACGCGAGCCGATGTCGAACCCTTCCACGGTGCGGCTCGGCACGTCGTTGTGGGTATCGATAAGCAGCGCCGACCGGTGTACCCGCATCACCTCGGCATCGGTGACGGTCCTGGGCTGCCCCCCCAGAAACATTGCGGTAACCAGGGCCAGGAGCAGGCGCGTCCTCATAAGTATCTACTGTAACAACTTGCTAGAATATCCCCGACGGAAGCCGTTGTTTGTAGCCTGGCTTGGAGGGTTCACAATGAAGCGACTGATCATTATTAGTGGTTTGTGTTTCGCCACCTTGGTCAAAGCCCAGGATGAGCCAGCCCCGGCCCCAACGCCGGCGCCTCAGGAGGAAACTCCTGCCACTGCTCCCGGAGGGCGGGGAGGGCCCGCCGCAAGCCGCGGGGGAGCTGCCAATGAGCCCCGTCCCTACGACCGCGTGATCACCAAGGACGCCAAATCTTCCTCCGGCGTGTTTAAAGTACACCTGGTGCATGACCGCGGTACCGACCGCTACTACTACGAGATTCCTCCGTCCGAAATGGGAAAGGATTTCCTGTTCGTCACCCAGATCGCCAAGAACACGCTGGGAGCGGGTTACGGCGGCCAGACTGTCGGCGAGATGGTGGGACGCTGGGAGCGGCGCGAGAATCGGATCCTGCTGCGCGAGATGAGCTACGACCTGGTCGCGAATCCGGGCGAGCCGATCGCGAAGGCGGTGCAAGCGGCCAATAATCCATCGATCGTCATGGCCTTTAATATCGAGGCATTTGGTCCGGGCGATGCCGCTGTGATCGAAGTGACACGCCTGTTCCTGAGCGATGTGCCGGAGATGAGCGTGCGCGCCCGATTGCGCGCCCGCGGCATGGATTCCAGCCGCAGCTTTGTCGAGCACGTCTCGGCGTTTCCGCAAAACATCGAAGCCGAGGCCACCCACACTTACACGTCAGCTCCGCCCGATCAGCAAGTCGGCGGGCGCGGAGGACCCGGACCCGACGGCGCCGGACGCGGCGGGATGAGGTCCAGTTCCGGCACCGTGCTGGTGCATTTCAGCATGGTGAAACTTCCCGAAAAGCCGATGATGCCCAGGCTGGCTGACGCGCGGGTGGGTTACTTCACCACGTCGACCATGGATTTCAGCCGTCCCGAGCATCGCGCCGAGCGCCGCGAATTCGTGGCTCGCTGGCGTCTGGAGAAAAAAGATCCCAACGCTGCCGTGTCCGAGCCGGTGAAGCCCATCGTTTATTACCTGGATCCGGCTACGCCGAAGAAGTGGATTCCATATCTCAAGAAGGGCATTGAAAGCTGGCAGCCGGCCTTTGAATCCGCGGGATTCAAGCACGCCATCATCGCCAAAGAAGCGCCCACACCGGAAGAGGATCCCACCTGGAGCCCGGAAGATGTGCGCAATTCAGTGGTCCGATGGCTCCCTTCGACCACGGAAAACGCCAGCGGGCCGCATATCTCCGACCCGCGCACCGGCGAGATCCTGAATGCGGACATCCAGTTCTATCACAACGTTCAGCAGCTGGTGGAAGATTGGTATTTCGTGCAGGTCGGGCCGCTCGATCCGCGCGCGACTAAACTTCCTTTGCCCGACGATTTAATGGGCGATCTGCTCGGGTTCGTCGTGGCGCATGAAGTCGGCCACACTCTGGGCCTGCAGCACAACATGAAGGCCAGCTCGATGTACCCGGTGGAAAAATTACGCGATCCGGAATGGCTCAAGACCATGAGCCACACGCCGTCCATCATGGATTATTCGCGCTTCAACTACGTGGTGCAGCCGGAGGACAAGATCGATCCCAAGCTGCTGATCCCCGGGGTCGGGCCTTACGACAAGTGGGCCATCCACTGGGCCTACGCGCCTATCAACGACGCCAATATCTCAGACGACGAGAACAAAACGTTAGACACCTGGGCCCGGGAGCAGGAGAAAACGCCGTGGCTGCGATTTACCACCGATCGCTCGCAAGGGGCCGACTCGGGCGAGAATACTGAGGCCGTGGGCGACGCCGACGCGGTGTACTCGACCGCCCTCGGCTTGAAAAACATCCAGCGCGTGATGGAGAATCTGCTGGTTGCAACCACTCACGACGGGCAGGACTGGGACGACCTTCGGACGGTCTACGGCCGCGTGGTTGGCCAGTGGGCCAATGAACTGGGTCACGTAACCCAGATCGTCGGAGCGTTCGATTCCTTCGAGAAACACGGCGGACAAGAAGGAGTGCGCTTCACGCTCGTTCCCAAGGCGCGCCAGGTCGCCGCGGTGAAATTCCTGAACGAAAACGCATTTGCGACTCCCACCATGCTGCTGCGGCCGGAGGTACTGCGGCGTATCGAGCCGTCCGGCGCGCTTACTCGTATCCGCACCGCGCAGCTGCAGGTCCTGAATTCACTGCTGACGACGCCGCGTTTCGACCGCCTGGTGGAGCAGGAAGCGATTGACGGCGCCGCCGCGTATCGTCCTTCAGAATTTCTGGCCGACCTGCGCAAAGGGATTTTCGGCGAGATGTACGGAACCTCGGTGAAGATTGACGCCTACCGCCGGAATCTGCAACGCGCTTATCTTGACCTGATCTCGACCCGCCTCAATGGCGCGCAGCGCGTCAATGACGACCAGCGTCCGATGTTCCGCGGGGAGCTGAAGACCATCGCTGCGGATGCCGGCGCGGCCTTAGCGCGCACCACGGATCGGGACACGCGGCTGCACCTGGAAGACGTGCGCGATCAAATCGCCAAGATTCTGGATCCCAAATATCAGCAGGCCAATCCGACTCCGCTGCCGTTAATTGTTTCGCCGGCCAGCGATCGCGACGACACCTACTGCTGGACGGATTACGCGATTCGCGTCGAGTAAATTGGCGGATGCCGGATCCTACCAGGTCAGGCTGAATCCCACCATGCCCTGGATGTCATTTAGCACGCCGCCCAGGCTCGCCCCCGGCGCGGGTGCGATCACCTTGCTCGGCGCAGGACTGATGTAATCGCGCATCTCCACGCGGAAGCGTAGATACTTCCGGATATCCATTTTGATTCCGGCGCCGATATCGGCCACCGGCAAAACCTCATGTGTAGCCGTCAGCGCCGCGAAATTGCCCAATGGCTGGGCCGCCGATTCGATCCCCGTCCCGACCATTATCTTGGCGCCGCCGCCGAACCCGATAAACGGGCGGACGCGCGACCCGCGTGGACGAAAGTGACCCAGGAAGTCGGCCGTGATGATGTGCGTGTGCGCATCGAAACTGGGCGCCTCAATGTTTCCCGAAGACAGCTTCAGGTTGCTGAAGCGATACTGGTAGCGGATCTCGCCGCTCCAGTAGTTGTACATGTCCTCGCCCGCGAAAACGCCGACCACGGCGCCGTGCCGGATCCCGGTATTGGCGCTCGCGTTACCCCGGTTCACCGTAAGATGCGGCGCGTAACCATAGCCCCCGAGTACGCCGATTTCCCACTCCTGCGCGGAGGCGATGCCCGCCGCCAGTAAGCAGGTCAGAGCAAGTTTCTTCAGCATGTGTTCCTTTGTCCTCTTCTCGTTATTACGGGTTGACGACTCGAACCTGGAGCGTCGTGGAGAAATCGCCTTGCTTGACGGTGAGAGAAGTCTGCGAGGCGCTGGCGACCGAACGCGGTACAAGAACGTTGATGACGTAGACGGCCACCTCGCCGGGGACTAGGCCTGAGAACAGCACAGGCAGGCCGGTATTTCCCACCGTGACCGCGGGCGTAGTCGCCGTGACCGCCAGCGGATCGGAAGGAGCGCCGTCGCCGAACGGAGCTGCTGGCGTGGTCTGGCTGAGACCGGTGAGATAAATAGAAAGCACGTCATCCGGATGAATGGGATTAGTGAAGTCCACCAACTCGCCGTTCTTCTGGCGGATGACAGTCGCCAGTCCCGTCTGGTCGCCCGCCTGTCCGGTTCGGAAGATGGCCGGCGCGAAACTTTGGATGTGCGCGGTGAACGGGTTACTGACGCCGCCGGGCGAGCGCACCACTAGAGGCAGATCGCCGGTCAGTCCGAAGGGTAGCTGAGCCAGGACTTCGGTCGGGGAAACGCGGAAGAGGGGCAGCGCGATGTTTCCCACCGTCACGCAGGCGTCCCCGAGAGTTGAAGGAAGCGGCAAACCGGTCGCGGATTCGGAGCGCGGAGCAAGGCCGCTGCCTCGGACCAGAGCCATTCCTCCGGGAGCGATACCCGCGCCTCCGTCGGCGCCATTCACGATCCCGGAGACCGTGGGGATGGGCGTCGGCGCGTCGAAATTCGCGGCGATTACGGTGAGCCCCGACTGCGTGAGCAGCAGGATCGACTGTTGGTCGGCGGTCACGGCCATCGTGCGTGTGAACGGCAGGATGGTCTGCCCGATCTGCCCGATAGGCGGGGTTGTCAGTGTACTAGCGAGGTGCGGAGCTTCAGCAGTGGATCTGCCATGGAAAGTATTCAACGTGTTCAGATCCACCAGTTCGATGGTTCCGGGACCGGCGGCTGACGCCGTCGTCGTCCGGAGCCCGAATTGTCCCAGGACACCCATGCCGGAGGAGCTTCCAGTAACTGACTGAAAGGTTGTCATCGGGTACAGGCTCTGGTCGAGCAAGCGGCTGTCGAACAGAAAGCGGTTGTCGTTGAATGCACCCATTGCGCCTCCGGGACTGGAAGAATCGTTCCTGGAGATGACCCACAGATCGGATGACGATTCCCAGGTGGCTACTGGGCCGCTTGGAATCGTCAGAAGAATGTAGTTGAGCGATGGCGATCCAGCCAATGCAGCATCCGGCGGCACCACGTTGCAGTAGATTCCCAAGGTTGATGGGATGCTCGCAATCCTGCTGGCAAAGTCGACTCGGTACAGGGGATCGACGCAGGTGGGCGGATCCTTCAAACCCACAAATCGTGCAGTCAACCAAATCCCGCCATGCCCAACACCGAACCAATGCGGATAGGCGTTTGGAGTCAAAACGCGATCGACCGGCTGGAGTGTCTCCAAATCAAAGACGTTGGCGAGCTGCGAATGGTCGTTGCCGACCATCAGGTAGCGCTGGTCTTCGGTAATCGCCATTCCTGTAGTTGGAGTGTTGCCCGTGCGCAGCCGAGCGATAGGGCCTCGGTTTATACTTTCTGGAGTCGGCTTGTCATATACCAACACTACATTCCGATCCTGGCGAAGCACATACAGGTGATTTCGCGCGGGAGACGGGTCGGCCAGGAGGTCCACAATCTTGCCGGGGATGTTCACCATCTTGCCGGTCTGATCCAAGTCCCGGGTGTTGATCACAACGCGCACGGGAAAGGGAATATTGATACCAGCATTCGATGTGATCGTTAACGGAATTGTGGTGCTGCCACGGGTGTTCTGAAACACCGTGGGGTCTACGTCGATGCGTATGCGGGCCGGGGTAGTGCCGCTGGTCTGGCTAAGGCGGATGCCTGTGGTGTCCGCAGGCAAAGACAGCTTGAAATCGATGTTGGCCCCGCCAAGATTGAGGATGTCGAAAAACTGCGAGATCACCTGGCGGTTGCAGGCGTCAGCTAAGAAAACCACATCCTCCTGGCGAGAAAGAAAATTCCGCCGGCACTCCGCCGCCCCCACGCCCGGTTTGCACGCCGCAACTACAGGCGCAGTCGTCTCCAAGGTATCGACGGGCATGATCATCACGCCGCTGTCCGACATGGCGTAGAGGGTGTTTCTGTCGTCTGAAAAGACTGAACGGCCCGCCATCATTTGCGGGAGTTGAATCCGCTCCCGGACGGTCAGATTATCCGTATCCATTAAATGCATTACAGGCGATTCTGTCGTAGTTACGGGAGCATCTGCATAAACCACATCGCGGACCGTGTCCCAGGCGTGCCCACCACGGCGAAGATCGCCAAGCGGGTAAGGAAACTCAGCAACAATTGTAGGATGCAAATCAAGGAGCGACCAACCGACGAGAAAGCCAGAACCGTCCTGGTTAACGCTCACGACGCGCGGGCCTTCGGCCGGAGTTGAAGTGATCGTGATGAGGCCAACGCTAACTGTACCCACTCGGTACACCAGAACGGCCACCACCCTGGGATCCGCGATGCTAATTTGGGCGACAACTATGATTGTCTTCCCATCCCCGGATACACCGGCGGATGCCTGAACTATACTCGGAGGAAAAGTACCGAACCCAACGGGCAGCGGCTTTCCATCCAGAGGCGTAGGAGGTGGGAGAGTGGTGGCAGTGCCGCTGAGCGGATCGACCAGCAGAAAATCCCCAGTGGTAACCACCAGCGCCTGGGTGCCCGCGCCGAACGCAACGGCTAGGACGGGATTGCCGAGCACCACATCGCGTTTTTGTCCCGCATCGAGGTCGAATACCGTGAAACCTCCCTTGGCTGAGGAAGTTCCGAAATTGTCGTATTGCCCGACCACGAGATAACGATTGTCCGGTGAAAGCGCAATGGCGCTTGGGGGAAGCGGGACGTTCATCGGGCTCTCGAGAGCGCGGCTGGAAGTGTTCATCACCTCGACGCGCCCGGCGCTGAAATTGGCGATATAGAGCTTCCCGCGTCGCCCGTCGAACGCAAGATCCGACACAGCTCCGCGGATCGGGATGTTGGTTCCAAAGGTCGCGGCGTAAGCCGCTCCACCGATAGAAAACGTCGCCAAAAGCGCGAATACTACGCGCTTTGTAAAGTGCATATTCCCTCCGACTGCCTAGGTGCTACTTACAGGTTGTACTATCATAGCCCAGCTTTTGTCGTGTAAGTATTAGGGTCCATGGGAGTTCGTACCAGAACCCTGTCCACCTAGCCCATGAACGGCAGTACTAGGTACCCAGATTTAGGAGCACATTTCTTGCTAAACGTGGACGGTATTGGTGCTAATCGCACCTCGCAATTCCAAAAAATCCCACGCCGTTGGTGCCGCGATATCGGGTATCATCGACACGTTGCCCTCGAAACAGTCGTACTATGACACTCTTCAGGTTCCGACATCTGCTTCGGCGGATGAGATTCGACAGGCATTCCTCGATCTGGTCCGCGTGTGGCACCCTGACAGGTTTGCATCCGATTCTCGCCTGCAGCGCATCGCCGAAGACAAGCTCAAAGAGATTTCCGAAGCGTATCAAGTGCTCTCCGGTGCCAGTCCCGCGCGCAACGCGGTGACCGCTCCGCCGGGATCGGCTGATTTGCCGGTGCCTTCTGGGCAAACCTGGGATTCCGCGCTCTGGATCAAAACGTTCGGCTTTGGCGGGCTCTTTCTAGGACTGTTCTTCATAGCTGGATCGGGTCTTAACACGCTGCTCATGCCGATTCATGACCGGGCTTTCATGAAGCAGGAAGCACTCCGTATGGCGCGTCTCTTCGGCCCTGAACCGGCCATCGGTTCTGACGATCCCGGAAGCTTGGACGTCGTGCGTGCCGGATCGCGGACGTCCGTAATCTCTCGACGCAAGCAGCGCGCCGACCCTCGTCCGTTGAATGGCGCCGATCTAGCGCCGCCTCGTGGAGGCGGAGGCCTAGGCGAATTGAACGTGCGGAATGAGTCCGATCTGGATTGCATCCTCCGAGTGGTCACAAGAGATTCACCCGCCGCACCGCTTCGCATCGTGTACATGCGCGCCGGCCAGGAGGCCTTGATCCAGGGTCTCCAGCCCAATATTTATCGCCTGAGAGTCGCTTTCGGTCGAGACCTGAACTCTTCTTCGCTTGAATTTATGGAATCCGACGCGGACGAGTACTGGGTGGGTCCGTTGCAGTTTTTTCAGGTCGAGAGCTCCAAATCGCGGCACGGAGTGCGCTATAACGTTGGATTGAGGTCGCCAGCGTCCGCTTCCTTCTTTTGAATATGGACTCCCTCCGCTTTACCTGCCAGCGTGGATGCATCAACTGCTGCAACATGGAGGGCTTTGTCTACCTTACTGAGGCCGACCTCAAGCGCGCCGCCAAATTCGTCGGCATGTCCGCTCGGGCGTTCGAGGCGAAATATGTCTACCGGACCCGCCATCAGATGCGCTTCCGCAAGCCGCCTGAAAAGCAGTGCCCGTTCCTGGTGGACCATGGCTGCTCGATTCATCCCGGCAAGCCGACCCAGTGCCGCACGTTCCCGTTCTGGCCCGAGCTGGTCGAGAGCAAGCGCGAATGGAAGCGAACGTCGCAGTATTGCCCTGGTATCGGTAAGGGTCCGTTGATTCAGATCGGGACGGCGATGGAGATCGCCGAAGAGCAGCGCCGGGCTTATCCGGAGATGTACAAATGACTACTTTTGGCCGCTATTTTTGGCTGAGGCCGCCGTCGACCGCCAATGTTTGTCCGGTGATGAAATCCGACGCCGTCAGGAAAAACACCACCGCATCGGCGATCTCATCCGCGGTTCCCGCACGTCCCGCGGGCGTTTTCGCGATCAGCCGCTTCACGCGGTCGTCGGGTTCGCCGAACGGGATCACTCCCGGCGCCACCGAGTTCACCGTGATCTTCGGCGCCCAGGCTTGAGCCAGCGCGCGCGTCATCATAATGACGCCGGCTTTCGACGCGCAGTAGTGCGTGTGCTCCGGCCAGGCGCGCAGCCCGCCCAGCGAGCTGATATTCACGATATGCCCACCGTCTCGGGCGAGCATCCCCTTGGCGGCCCGCTGGCAGCAGAAGAACGTCCCTTTGAGATTCACCGAATGGACGAAGTCCCAGTCCGATTCCGTGATTTCGAGCGGATCTTTGCGCGTAAATCGCGCGGCGTTGTTAACTAATCCATCCAGGCGCCCGAAATGCTGTTCCACTTCTGAAAATAGCCGCTCGATCTCGGCGACATTTTCAAGGTTCGCGCGAAATAGCGGAGCGCCTCCGCATTCCGCCGCCGTCGCGCGCGCTTCCGCCTCCGAGGTCGAATAGTGAATCGCCACCCGCGCGCCTTCTCGCGTTAGGCGCAGCGCGATCCCCCGACCGATGCGCTTCGCCGCGCCGGTCACCAGAACCACGCGCCCTTTTAGTGACTGCATCATACCGTCGGATCTCCGTGGACTTCCACCTCTTGCGGCTCGATTCCCGCCAAAGCAGGCTCCGGCAACCGGCCGCTGAGATTGCCCCAGCCCCAGAAGATCGCCGTGGTCGAGCTGAGCACGCCTGCCCACACGCCAATCGTTCGCGGACTCACGTGATCAGAGAGCAGACCGGCGATCGCCATGGACACCATCATAGTGGCCCACGTCCAGGTTTCGATGGTCGAAAAGACTCGCCCCCGGAAGTCGTTCGAGACGTGCCGCAGAAGCTGCCCCGTGTTCAGGACCGAGCTGATCGCCACCGCCGCCCGCGATAGTGCGATGAAAAACAGCGCGCGTCCGAATGTCGGGGCCTGGCTGAACAACACGTAGGATGCGCCATGAAGCACGTAGCACAGCGAGATCACGCGCTTGTAGGTTTCGAACTGGATACGTTTGCCAATGTAATTGGCGAAAAGAGCCCCGCACACCAGCCCGATGCCCGCGCATCCCCAGATCACGCCGATGCCGGCCGGGCCGCGCTGGAACACCTGTTCGCCAAACAGACTGAACAGGATCTGAGCAGCCCCGCCGCCAGTGGCCCATCCGACTCCCACCAGTCCGACGCCCAGAATCAGCGGCGTCGCGCGCATGTATCGCCAGCCCTCCGTGTACTCGTGCCACGGCCGGACCACGCGGCTCTCCGTGAGCGCGCTGCGGTCCGATCGGAATCCCCGCGGGCCCTGCAGCCGCGAGATACACAGCGCCGAAAACAAAAATGAAAACGCGTTGAACGCGAAAGCGATCTTGTAGCCGAAGCCCGCGACTGAGGTCCCTCCCAGAAACGACCCGATCATTACCGTGGTCCATTGCGTCAGTTGCGTCAACGAATTTGCAGTGAACAACTCTTTCTTATTGGCGATGGTCGGCAGAATGGCAGCGCGGCCGCTGGTAAAGAACGGCGAAGCGAACATCAGGCAGCCGCTGAGTACGTACAGCAGCCAGGTCCGTCCAGCGGGAATGCCCAGCATGAACAGCAACGCAATCACTGCGCGGACCAGGTCGCTTGCGATCATCAGGCGCTTGCGGTCCATGCGATCGAGCAGCACGCCCGCGATCGGCCCGCCCAGCATTACCGCGAGTCCTCGGGCCAGCAGGATTCCGGCCACAACCAGGCCGGATCCGGTGTTGGCCAGCGCGAGGCTGAATACGGCGATGTTGTTATAGTGATCGCCGACCTCGCTGACCACCTGCCCGATCCATGTGTAGCGATAATTCCGATTGGAGCGGAGCAGCTCCGTGAAGCCAGTCAAGCGAGGACTTCCTCCCGTACCGTCAGGAGGCGAATATAATCACGATCTACTTCGTAACCGAAGCCCGTTCCTTCGGGAACAGTAATCGTCCCCGTCTCGGATACTTCTACCGGTGGTGACGTGACATCGCGCGCCCAGTATCGTTTGCTCGCGGAAACGTCGCCGGGCAGCACGAAGTTCGGCAGCGTTGAAAGAGCGATGTTATGCGCCCGGCCGATGCCCGATTCGAGCATGCCTCCGCACCAGACCGGAATGCTGTGCGCCTGGGCCAGGTCATGGATGCGCAGAGCTTCGCGAAATCCCCCGACGCGTCCCAGCTTGATATTGAGAATGCCGCAGGCCTGCAGGCGAATCGCCTGTTCGGCATGATGCACCGTTCGGATGCATTCGTCCAGGCAGATCGGGGTGTCGAGCTGCGCTTGCAGCGACGCATGATCGATGATTTCGTCGTGAGCCAGAGGCTGCTCGATCATCATCAGATGGAACTCATCCAGGCGCTTCAGATGGTCGGCGTCCGCCAGCGTGTACGCCGAATTGGCATCCGCCATCAGGCGGATTAAAGGAAAAGTCTTGCGCACCTCGCGGACCACGTCTACATCCCAGCCCGGCTTGATCTTGATCTTGATGCGCTGGTAGCCCGCGGCCACTTCCTTCTCGATGGTCTTGAGCAACTGCGCCACAGTGTCTTGAATCCCGATCGAAACACCGCAGGCGATCTCCTTAAACCAGCCGCCTCCGATTTGTTTCCACAGGGGCACGTCGTTGAGCCGGGCTTCCAGATCCCAGACGGCGGCTTCGACGCCACCGCGAGCCATTAAGTGTCCCCGGATGTGCGCGCTCCGATCGGCCACTTCGGCGGCGCTTTCGAACGGAACGCGCAGCACACGCGGAGCCACGTAATCGCGCACGATCATCCGAGCCGCGTCGGTCCACTCTTCGTTGTAGAACGGATTCTCGCCACAGGTGACCTCGCCCCAGCCCGAAACGCCCTGGCTGATGACTTCTACCAGGATGATCCTGCGCTGGACTGTTCGGCCGAAGCTGGTTTCGAAGAAATGCACCAGCGGCATGGCGATTTCCCGCAGGATGATTCGCTCTATTTGGATAGCCATGGCGATAACAAATAAGTGCCGGTCTCACCGGACCGCTCGAATCCGGTAACCGCGAGTCCCGCATCAAAGTGTTGCTGCAGCTCACGACCCAAGGCTTCTTGCGATTCGAGGGTTTTCGGCGAGGGCAGGGGAACACGGGCGGCGATCGGAGTCTTAGCGTGAACATCTTCCGCGATCCACCACTCGGCGATACACCGGTCGGTGGGTAGATCGCCGTCCAGCATGCTCGTCCTGGCGCCGTACATGTTAGGAACGTAGTTCCGCACGATCGCGCCCAGACGATCGAGGTTGAAATAGGCATTCTTGGCGTCGAACGGATCGAAGCTCCACTCGATCAGTGAAATCCCGCGGGCCAGGGCATCCTCGCGCTGGGCGAGCTTGAGCATGCGGCCGACGCCCGCATTGCGGTAATCGCTCAACACTCCCAACATGTGGCTGTGGAGATACGGCATGCCGCTATCTTTCTTAGTCCCTGGAATCGCAAGCAGGAATCCGGCCATGCGGCTGCCGTCAAACGCCCCGAAAGTCTGGCCTCCGATACGCGACGCTACGACGAAGAAACGCACGGGCAACAGTTCCAGATCATCGAAGCCCCAGATGATCTTTTGGAGGCGGACCGCCTCGGCGAATTCTTCGTGACCGGAGAGCGCCCGGACGTTCATACGCCATTACGCTTGGCGTCCTGCCAAAGAGCTTCCATTTCCTCGATAGTGGCTTGGCCGGGAATCTTGCCCTGCGCTTCCAGACCTTTCTCCACGTGTTCGAAGCGGCGGCGAAACTTCGCATTGGTACCGCGCAGCGCCTGCTCCGGGTCCACTTTCAGAAAGCGGGCGATGTTCACGATTACGAAGAGGAGATCGCCGATTTCATCTTGAAGGGCTTCCTGCGATCCGGTCTGCCGTGCCGCATCCAGTTCGGCAAGCTCCTCGCTGAGTTTTTCGAGAACCTGGTCGACATTGCTCCAATCGAATCCGGCGCCCGCCGCACGCCCGGCGATCTGGCGAGCTTCCATCAGGGCAGGGAGGGTGCGCGGAACACCGGCCAGCAAGCCCTTGGGCCTCGGTTTCTCCGTTGCCTTGATCTCATCCCATTTGCGCACCACGTCGGCCGCGGTTTTTGCGTCGCCTTCGCCAAAAACGTGCGGATGACGACGGACAAGTTTGCTGTTGATCGCCTCCAGCGCATCAGCGACGTCGAAGTGTCCGGCCTCTTTGGCCATTTGGGAAAAGAACACGACTTGCAGCAGCAGGTCGCCGAGCTCGTCTGCCAACCCATCCCAGTCCCCCGCATCAATCGCGTCCATAACTTCATAGGTTTCTTCGAGCAGGTAGGGTTTGATGGTTTGAAACGTCTGCTCGCGATCCCAAGGGCAGCCGTCCGGGGCACGCAGGCGAGCCATGATCTCGACCAGCCGCGCGAAGCCGGCCGGCGCTGACAGCTTGGGCTCAGTGGGAGGCACGGGGAATCTTCAGCCTAGCATGGCGGGTCCGCCCATTGATCGTGCCCTGAAGCCGGGTAGTAAAGGAGCAATGTACTAGTACGATTTTGAAAGTTATGACCTAAAAAGGGGGATCGTGGCTCGACCTGTCTGAAGTATACTTCGTAAGAGCCTACGGAGAAGGCCCTTCAGTGCAGAAATTTCAATTTACCAGGCGGAGCTTTGTCTTGCTGGCGATAATCACGGCAGGGGTGATTGCTCCGACAACGAATGCAGCGGTTTGTGCGAGCATCACGAACTGCACTTTCAACTTCAACAGCACAGCGGTTCCCCAATTCGGCGCCGGTCCCTATGGGACCGTCAACCTGGCGCTCAATAACACGTTTATCAACATCACGATTGACTTAGCGAGCGGATTCAACCTGATTAATACCGGCACCCACCAAGCGTTCACGTTCAACACCACGCTGGCGGGCGGGGTTACGCTGAGCAATTTTAGTAGCTCCCTTTACTCGCAGAATACGGGGTCTGGTCCTTTCCCTAATTCCCCGTTTTCGGACTTCGACGCCGCCGTCAAATCGACTTGTACGAATGGGGGAGGGTGCGGAGTCAACGTGCTTACGTTTACGGTTGCCAGGCCCGGCGGATTTACTGATGTCAATCAGCTAGTGGAGTTCTCGACCGGAACTGGCATTGCGGCTTATTTCGCGGCTGACATCGCAAACGCGGCGGGTAACACCGGCGTGGTTGGCGTTACGGGCCCACCCAACAATGTGGTTCCTGAGCCGATCTCTTCGGCGCTGGTGGGTAGCGGTCTGATCGCGCTCTTCTTCATGCGCCGTCGGGCGAGCCGGTAAGCATCTACGAAGTTCAACAATTCTCCCGCCCACAGCGGCCGGCGAGCGGAAACTAGGCTAGTTTGTTGACATTAGATTGCCTCGAGCGACGCGCGATGATCTCTCGAGTACTAGTACTATCAGGGTATTTTTGCTGCATTAACGGCGTTCGTACTAAGCCCATCAGAGGGTATACTTGCTTAGGAACTCAGGTACAAGCCTGAGGCGACGGGCATGGCGCCGTTTGAAAGCGCGAGCCTAAAATGGAGGACCTAAGCATGAAGCCATGGTTTTTGGCTGGCATTTTCCTTCTGGGCTGCGGTGCACTGAACGCATCGATTATCTTCACGCCCGGCAACAATCCGCAGTCGAATGAGGAAAATGTCCTTTTCAACCTATCCGGTCTGATTGGCGGGCCCGCGTTGACCGTTACGGGCCAGACGCAGCAATCTGGTTTTCTCGTTAATTTTACGGGCACGGAAAATCTGATTACGCCCTCGGCAGGGCAAGCCCGAGTTGAAGCCTCAGACGGAGCTTTTACCCAGTTGGGAATCAATCTGGGAACGACCGCCACCTTCACCGATATCATCTTCAATCTCAACACCGTCAATTCAACCCCCGGGACCGCGACTATCACGGTCACTGAGGTGGGTGGCCCTGGCGCCACGTTCGCGCTTCCTGTTGGTGCGGGCTCGAACTTCTTGACGATCACCACAGCGGGTGGTGAATTAATGACGGGTGTCACGATCTCAAGCAACGTAGCGATTAACGACATTCGCCAGACACGCATCAGCGGGGCGGCCGCCGTTCAGGCAATCCCTGAGCCGATTTCGTCCGCGCTGGTCGGTACCGGGTTGATTTCGCTCTTCTTCATCCGTCGCCGGGCGCGCCGGTAATCCTCTTCTAACTGTTCGGAATTCACTTGACCCGGGGTTGTGCAAGCAACCCCGGTTTTTTGCATTCATTAGCCTGGGACGGGGCGGTTGACCCGTCAAACGAGCAGGACGTAGCCGCCACCTTCGTACTAGTACCAAAACAAGGCAAACGTGCTGTATTTTCTCTTGCGGAACCGCGCTGTTCTCGCTAGCATGAACCTAGGTGAATCATCTCTCGGAGGAGTAAGGTTTACCGCGGACGGCGGATGTCGGCCGTAAATGGAGATGAAAACATGAAGGTTAAAATTCTTGGTTTGGCTGCAATGGTGGGTGCGTTGGCGCTCGCGCCTGCGGCCACTGCCGCGACTGTATTTCAACTTACCCAGGACGGCTGCACCGGTAGCGGTGGGTGCGGGACCGCTCCTTTCGGTAATATCAGCTTGGACCAGACGACTCCCACGCTTGTGACGGTCACGCTGACCCTCAAGTCGGGCGAGAATTTTGCGGGTACCGGCGCCGGAGACGCTTTGGAGTTCAATGTCGTTGGTCCCGTAACGATTGGCAGTATCACATCGGGGTTTGGTGTGGGTCCGGCCCCCGATACAGCTTCCACGTTTGGTACATTTCTTCACTCAGTGACCTGCACCTCGTGCCAAGGTGGCACGGGTCCAACCGGGCCTCTGTCGTTTACGGTGACATCGGCGACTGGTGTTACCATTTCTAGCTTCATTGCGAACACTGGCGGCTTTTTCTTCGCGTCGGATATCTTCGGCAACAATAATACCGGCAATGTTGCTGCTATCGGTCCGGGCAGCACCGTTCCTGAGCCAATTACGTCGGGACTCGTTGGCGTTGGTCTGATTTCGCTATTTTTGATGCGCCGCCGGGCGAGCCGGTAGGCGTTCTTCTCTACAATTCGATTCACTCGACCGGGGTTGCGCAAGCAGTCCCGGTTTGTTATTATTGGAGTTCGTATTTTCCCTTTGGGAGGCTGAGTGGCTTAGCGCCGTCTTGGCCGTTTGGACCAATCACATTATGAGCCGCAAAACAGGCAAAAAGTACGCTGCCGCTGCCCAGCAAGTCGAACCCAAACCGTATTCGGTTGAAGAAGCTGTTCCGCTCGTTAAGAAGGTCAAATTCGCCAAGTTTGACGAGACCGTAGAGCTGCATCTTCGCCTGGGAGTAGACGGCAAGCACGCCGACCAGATGGTCCGCGGGACCATCGTTCTTCCCAACGGACTCGGAAAATCGAAGAAAGTGCTGGTCATCGCCTCGGGCGACAAGCAGCGCGAAGCCACCGAAGCCGGCGCCGATTACGTGGGCGGCGACGACATGGTCGCAAAGATCCAGAACGAGAACTGGACCGATTTCGACGCCGTGATCGCCACCCCGGATATGATGCGGGGCGTCGGACGGCTCGGAAAGGTCCTCGGCCCGCGTGGCCTGATGCCGAATCCGAAAACCGGCACGGTAACCAACGACATCGCGCAGGCCGTGAAGGAAGTGAAGGCCGGAAAGGTGGAGTTCCGGCTGGATAAGACCAACTGCATCCATTGCCCGGTCGGCAAGGTCAGCTTCGAATCCAACGCGCTGGTGGAAAACACCAACGTGCTGCTCCAGGCGGTGGTCAAGGCCAAACCGTCTGCGGCCAAGGGGAAGTACGTTCGTAGCGCGACTATTTGTTCCACCATGGGACCCGGCGTTCACCTCGATGTAACGCCTTACAACTTGAAGGCGGTCTAGCTCCAATGAAAAAGAAACCGGAAAAGAAAAAAGACATGGACGCGTTGCGGGCCGAGCTCGAGAAGGCCCAGAACGTTTTCCTGACCGGCTACGAGAAGCTGACCGTACAGCAGGATTTCGAGCTGCGGAAGACCGTTCGTGGCGCAGGCGCCCGTTACAAGGTCATCAAAAACAACGTCGCCGAGAAGGCTGCCGAGGGCACCCGATCCGCGGAGCTGTTGAAAGAACTGAAAGGCATGTGCTCGATCGCCTACACTTCAGGCGATCCGGTAGCTCTGGCTAAGGCCTTGACCGTGTACGCCAAGGCAAACCCGACCTTCACCTTCCGGGCGGGAATGGTAGAGGGACGGGTGATCGACGTCTCCGGGATCACTGCCCTGGCGACGCTGCCGTCGAAAGAAGAGATTTTCTCGAAGTTGCTGTATGTCATCAACGCGCCGGCTCAGCAGCTGGTGACGGTGATGAATGCGGTGGGCCGGAACCTGGCCGTAGTAGTGGATCAGGGCGTGAAAGAAAACAAGTTCTCCGCCTAGGGCGGTTGAAAGGCGAAAGAAGATCAATGGCTGACATTAATGGGATTGCGGAACAGATTCAAGGGCTAACGCTCCTCGAAGCATCGCAGCTGGTCAAGCTGCTGGAGGAAAAGTTGGGCGTTTCGGCGGCGGCTGCCGTCGCGGCGGCACCGGCGGGCGGCGGGGGCGCGGCGGCTGCGGCTCCGGCTGAGGAAAAGACCGAATTCAGCGTCGTTTTGACGGCTGCGGGCGCCAATAAGATCAATGTGATCAAGGCCGTACGCGAAGTCACCAGCCTGGGCCTGAAAGAAGCTAAGGACCTGGTCGATGGGGCTCCCAAGACCGTCAAAGAAGGCGTCAACAAGGAAGAGGCCGAGACCATCCGGAAGAAATTCACTGACGCAGGTGCTACTGTAGAAGTGAAGTAAGGTAGTGATCGGTGGGGCAGGCGATCGTTGTCGCCTGCCGGTTGACAGGCTGTCTTAAGCAAAGCCGGTTTGACGAGTGGCACGGCGTTTGCTAAGATTAAGACAACCGGAAAGAGCGCCCGGACCTGGTCACAGTGAAATTGGTATCCCGCGATCTGCTCGGCAGTTCGTCTGAACTACCGCTAGGCTTTGCCCTGCGCATAAATAGTCAGCCCGAGGTGTGTCCACACCATCGGGCTTTTGCCTTTTGATCCGGCGGACAGGTGTTCCGCCGACGCCGCTCTTGAATAGAGGATTTTAGCATGCTTACCCCCGAAAATGGCGTTGCTCGCGAGCGAGTCGATTTTTCGAAAATTAAGACCACCATTCCGATCCCGAACCTGATCGAAGTCCAGAAGAAGTCGTATGAGCGCTTCCTGCAGATGGAACTGCTGCCGAGCGAACGCGACGACACCGGGCTCGAGAGTGTGTTTAAAAGCGTTTTCCCGATCTCGGATTTCCGCGGCCTGAGCCAGTTGGAGTTCGTCGATTACGCGATCGGCAACTGGGAGTGCAAGTGCGGAAACCTGAAGGGGCTGCACCACCTGCGTTCCACCTGCCGCAACCCCGCGTGCGGCGCCACCATCCAGACGGATCCTTTTCATTCGGGTGAAGTGCTATGCCAGCGCTGCGGCACGTTCAACAAGAACATCGTCACCTTCTGCAACCGCTGCGGCGACCCGGTGGGTCTGCAGCTAAAGTACGACGTGGCCGAGTGCGAGGAGCGCGGCATGACTTACGCCGCTCCTCTCAAGGTCACCATCCGCCTCACGGTGTTCGACAAGGACCCGGAGACCGGCAACAAGACCATCCGCGACATCAAGGAGCAGGAAGTTTTCTACGGCGACATTCCGCTGATGACGGAGAACGGCACGTTCATCATCAACGGCACCGAGCGCGTCATCGTTTCGCAGTTGCACCGCTCGCCGGGCGTTTTCTTCGAGAGCGCCAATAACCGCAGCTACTTCCTTGGAAAAATCATCCCGTACCGCGGATCGTGGGTCGAATTCGAATACGACACGAAAAACATTTTGTACGTGCGAATCGACCGCAAGCGCAAGTTCCTCGGTTCAATCTTCCTGCGCGCGCTAGGCATGAAGTCCAACGAAGACATCCTGCGCACGTTCTATCAGGTCGAGCGCATCTCGCTGCGCGACAAGGACCTCTTGTGGAACGTTTCGCCCGGAATCGTGGACCGCAAGCTGGCGCACGAAATCCGCAATCCGAAGTCGGATGAAGTGATCGTCGGCGCGCACAAGCGCATTACCGAAAATCTCTTCAAGGAACTGATCAAGGCGAAGATTTCCCAGGTTCGCGCCGCGCTGGCCGACCTCGAGGGCGCCTACAGCGTCGCCGACGTCGTCAACCGCCAGACCGGCGAAGTCTTGCTCGAGGCCAATAAGCCGCTGACCGCCGATCTCTGGCAGGCGTTTGCCGAAGGCGGCATCACCGAAGTCGACGTGTTCTTTCCCGAGCGCGACGACATCGGCCTGGTGCTCTCGCGCACCCTGGACAAGGACTCGATCCGCTCTTCGAAGGAAGCGCTCATCGAAATCTACCGCAAGCTGCGCCCCGGCGATCCACCGACGCTGGAGACAGCCACGAACCTTTTCCGCGGCATGTTCTTCGACCCGCGCAAGTA
>JAOAPR010000258.1 GCA_025463005.1 Bryobacterales bacterium
TGTGGATTCCACTTGGGGGAAATTTTATTTGCCAACGGTGGAGCAGGTCGAAACGAACGGCCTGACATTTTTCGTTTACGAGGCGCAAGGTCTGGAACAACTCACCTTGGAGACCACACGGCAGTTCAATTTGCCTGAGGACTTACAAGGAGCGCAGGTAGATTTCTTTTGGGCCATCGGGGCCCCAAGTCCTTTTCCATTTATGGTGGACCCGACACACACGAACGCTCCACTTATTCACGTGGCTTACGCCGGTGTTGACCTCGGGGCGAATCAACGCCCCGTCTTTATGAAGCTCCTTCAGAAGGTCACCGTTCCGCCGTCGTTCAATGCACCAGGGTCCGTTGAAATCGAAAGGCAGGCTATGCGAGAAGATTTTCAGAGGCAAGAACGATCCGGAGTTAAAGCGAAAAACCTTTTGGTAACGCAAAACCGAATTGCGGCTTTTGCCGCATGGGTCTCTCGCCCGGCAAAAACTGCTGAAACGCTTTCCACCCCGACGGAAATAGGAGCGCTAATGTGGCGAGTCATTCCCCGCGAACCAATTAGGTTTAACGGGAGCATCCCATGATTAAGGTCCAGTCTCTAAGTCGCATCTCTCTTCGAGTCTTTGCAGCTCTCCTTGGCCCTGGCCTACTGGCTTACTTGGTCTTTCGCGCCGGCCCGGTCTTCGTCTGGGAGCAAGTGCAGGTGGTCGGCTGGGGCTTCGCTCTAATTGTCATTCTGGGAGGGCTCTCGCAGCTGATTAGGACATGTGCCTGGCGACAGACGATTACATACGATATCCGAGGGCTTCGCTGGTCACGCAGCATTGGCGCGCAACTGGCGTCGAATGCGTGTGGGCAACTTGGTTTTGCTGGAAAGCTGTTCGGGGAGGGGCTCCGCGTATCTCTGTTGAGTCCTGTAGTGCCGGTGGATCGTGGAATATCGTCCTGCGCGATTGATGGAGGACTGCATCTGTTGACGGCGGCAATCGTTGCTGTATTGGGAATCAGTATCACTTTGCTGCATTTCCCTCTATCTGGTCAATGGCGAGTGTACGCATCGGTGTTGTCGGCCGTGCTCATCGCAGTGGTGGTCATAGCGTTGGTGGCCGTCGGAAGCGGGTGGCAGTTGATGGGGGGCGTGGCCAGAGCGATTGGGCGACTCCCTCGGCTTCACAACTGGGTAATCGGCAAACAGCCGACCATAGATTCTGCTGAACACAACCTCCTCACGTTTCGTCGCGTAGCGCCCGCCGCATTCTGGGCGAGCCTGATCTTCAGTCTCCTATGGCATGCGTTTGCAGTCTTGGAGGTCTATGTCATCTTGCGGTTCATGGGAGCAAGAGCCGCCTTGGTTGGCGCGTTTGCGCTCGAAGGCCTGACAAAGGTGATCAACCTCGTGGGCGCCGTGAATCCAGGTAACTTTGGAACCTATGAAGGCGGGAATATGCTTGTTGCAAACCTGTTCGGTGTGACGGCCACTGCTGGATTGACGCTGGCATTATGCCGGCGTGCAGGCGCCGTCTTCTGGGCAGGAGTAGGGGCCCTGTGCATGATCGTGATGAAGGGCGCTGACTGGGGCAATGCAGACGAGTGGGGCAAAGCAGAATCGAGGTGAAGGCCCATGAGACGGATCTGTTCGTTCACGCTTCAGATTGTATTGCTGCTGTTGCCGAGTGTGGTCAAGGCTGAATCTGCAGATGAGCCCTATAAGTTTTTCCGCGAGTTCGCAGGATTGAATGAAGAGCAGATAGTTGCGATCCGCTCAGGGAAGCCGATTGCCAAGGTCATCGAGTCGCCTACCCCTGATGAAGTGTACGTCTTCGGATCGGCGTACGTAGAGGCGACTCCAGAGAGCTACATCAAGCTTGCTTCGGACATCGACACGTTGCGCAAGCTCCCCAGCTATCTCGCAATCCAAAGTTTCAGCGATCCGCCTCAGCTTTCTGACCTTGAGGGCTTCACCTTGGAACAGCGGGACATTGCGGAGCTGAAGAACTGCAAGGCAGAACATTGTCAGCTCCAACTGCCAACCGAGGCGATAGAAGAGTTTCAGCAGTCGATCGACTGGTCGGCACCTGACGTTGCCGACAGGGTGAATCGCCTGGCCCAACGACTGGCACTGCAGGCGCTCACCGAGTATATGAAAGGGGGCAATACCGCCCTGGGGGCTTATCGTGACAAGAAGCATCCCGCGGCGATCGCGGATACCTTTGCTTCGCTGACAGGCCGGTTCGAAGCTCTTCCCGTCTACCTACCAGAACTGAACGAGTATCTGCTTGACTATCCGAAGGCGAAATCGGAGAACGTGCAGGCCGGTTTTTATTGGGAGAAGGTCAATTTCGGATTGAAGCCGACTTTCCGGATCGTGCAAAAGATCGTCTACCGGGGAGCAATTGGAAAAGAGCCTGCCTACGCAGTGGCTGAGAAACAGATTTACGCAAGCCACTACTTCCAGACGGCGCTCGATCTATCCGTCTGCATCAAAGATCCGCAACGCTCCGGCTTTTACATCATTACCGTCAAAGGTTCAAAACAGGCCGGGCTTACCGGATTGAAAGGGAGCATCGTTCGCAAGGTGGCCGTAGACAAGACCCGTTCTTCACTCGAGCGGGTCCTCGTGACAATAAAACAAAAACTGGAATCGCAACACGCCCACGGTGACTGATGGCATTCCTACGAGCAGACAGAAAAGGCAGCGTCTTGAGTCGCTCACCGCAAGACTAGCGGGTAAGAGCTCCACTCGGAAGGTGGTTTCCGAATCTGCAGACTGTATGGACCTGGTCGCGCAAAGATTACGTCTCCTCTCACCCGCAGTGAGGTGACTCCATCGTTCAACCGTGCCGGGCCGCCCGTGTTCAATAGTGAATCCCCGGAGGCAGTCACAATGCGGACTTCATAGGCGCCTTCAGGACTCCCCAGCGGCAGATAGATATTAAGTTGCGAGAAGCCGCGACGAAGTTCCAGAGGTTGCTCTCCCGGATTCGGCTCCGGGCTGCGTGACACCGAATGACTTCTCAGGTCTAAGACAGCAGTTTGAGCGACCAGAGTTTCATTGTGCCTTTGAAACAAGACCCAACTGGCAATGCCTACTGCAACCAGGATGCTAGCGGCTATAGCAAGCAGAGTCCGATTTCGTTGAACTTCGCGGCCTTTTCGCAACTCAGAGAAATCCTTGTAGCATGGACTACAAGAACCGAGATGATTGAGCCATTTTTCTGCCTCCGCTAGAGGCACCCTCTTAGAAGCAATTTTCTTGAGGACGTCCGAGCCGGGGCAGCCGGTACGCTCAGAATTGGGAAACTCCTTGAGCAGCCCCCGGCCCAGCGCATCCAAGATGCGCTTTTCATCCGCAGCCGAATATCCTCTCGCGTTCAGGTTCGCCTCTCTTCATCCACTACTGAGCGAATATACATCCAATAGACCTCAACCGGACTTTTTGACCCGCGCTGCTTTCAGCGATCGAAGTAAGCTTGCGCGTGTCTTCTCCACTCCGTACTGGAACTTCATCTTCGCTTGGTGTTCCGTGACCCCCAGCCAAGTCGAAATCTCTTTCCATGAATAGCCGTATTGTCGGGCCTGCCAGACCCTTTTGGTCCAACCATCCATCCGATCTGTGACCTGTCTGACGGCGATCTTGCGTTCGAGTTGTGAAACCCACTCAGCATTTTGGGTCGTTTCAAGGAGGTCCAGATTAATCGGTCCCGAAACCGACTGAAAGATTTCGTGGTGCTCCCGTTCTGTTTTCAGGAATCTATGAAACCTGTGGCGGAACGCAGTGAGGAGGTAGGATTCCAAGTCACCTATTGAGGACGCGTATTCGGCCTTCCTCTGAAACGCTCTGACAACGGACCGCAATACTGCTTCCCAAATATCCGCTGCGAGAACTACTGCTTCGCGAGTTGAACCTTGCCGTTCGAATTCGCGAGTGGCATGAATCACGATGCGGGGCCAAGTCGCTCGCGCAGCCGCCAAAACCTCTTCCGGTATCGGAGCTTTGTTTCGGCCCGTTTCTTGCTGAACTTTCTGGAGTACCCATTCGCCGTACGGGTCAGGTTTCTCCATCGTTTCCTCGTGATATGGCCCAGCAAAGGGAATGGGATATAAGAGCCTGCCATTCGGTTGTTTTCGGTGTCAATGGAACGCGAGGGGGCAACACGGATCCTGCCAAAGATTCTTTCGTACTTTTTCCTTTCTCAAAGCCTCTGTATAAGTGAGGGGATTCTCGCCCACTTTTCCCTCTCGAGCCTAGTGGACCCCACCCTATGCACCACGACTCTGCTAAACTTTTGCCCCATAGGGCGATTGAGTCATCGAGAGAAAGAGACTCGATGGCGAGACGCAGGTATCAGAAGGGACAGTTGTGGCTTGATGAAAGGACCTGGTATGGCCGGTGGCGTGAAGATGTTCTCGTGGGCGGGGTTCGGAAGCGTATCCGACGCCAAGAGGCGATTGGGTCGTTCAAAGACTATCCAACGAAACGGCTTGCTCAGCGTGCGTTGGATGACCGGATCGCTCACGTCAACAAAGTCAGCTATAGGCCAATGCCAACGGCCAAATTCGCGGACTTCGCTCTGAATTGGGAGCAAAAAGTGCTAAGCCAGTACGGGGATTCAACGGCGATCAATTATCGGACTCACATTTGGAAGCACCTTGTTCCGTTTTTTGGTGAGTACCCGATGAAGGACCTCAATCCCGAAATGGTTCAGCAGTTTGTTTCTGGCTCTGCGGTGGGCGCGAAAACTACCCGAAACATTTGCATCACACTCCAGAGCATGTGGACCACGGCAAAAGCGTGGGGCTATGTCGCTCACAACCTCATGGAAGGCGTCGTACTCCCGGACGTAAAGCGAGTGCAGCGATTCTTCCTTTCTCAGAGAGAAATTCAACTCATTCTTGCCAAGGCTCAGGAGCCATACCGCACATGGTATGGACTTGCGGCGGAAACAGGCCTGCGAGCCGGCGAGTTGTGTGGACTGACAGTCGATGACATAGACCTGGAACGCGGAATGCTTCAAGTGCGGCAGAGCGCATGGCGGGGGAAACTAGGCGATCCGAAGACAGATGAGTCAATTCGGGTCGTCGAGTTATCGCGTCAGGCTTGCGGGCACTTGAGCAAGTTCTTGGAGTCTTGGCATCCAAACCAATGTCGGTTACTCTTCGCGACTCGCAGCGGAACTCCGTGGGATCAGAACTTGTTGCTCAAACGAAAGTACCGACCTTTGCATCGGGCCATCGCCAGGTGCCACGCGGTAATGGCTTCCATTCTTTCCGGCATGCGAACGCAACTCTGATGAGCAGTTTCGGAGCATCGCAGAAGTTGCGTCAGCAGAGACTGGGCCACGCTGATGGATCGCCAATTACGGAGACAATCTACACGCACGTGATTAGCGAGGATGGGAAGCGGATTGCGGCGCAACTTGGCAACGCAGTTTGGGGAGTTTTGGACGCAATTGGACGTAAAAAGCGAAACGGCCCAGAGGGAGCATCCTCTAAGCCGTTTCTTATCAACTAACAAATGGTTGCGGGGGTCAGATTTGAACTGACGACCTTCGGGTTATGAGCCCGACGAGCTACCAGGCTGCTCCACCCCGCTTCATGACTATAGCGGATGAGCGATGCGAGGTCAAACTGGCGCCGCGCGGGGCAACTGAAGTGACCGCGCAAACCGCTCATAAAAATACGGCCTGTTCTGCCTGGGCTTCGTCAGGAGCCGTAGGTCCAGTTGATGATTTCCTGCGTGGCGGTCTGCCCGCCGGTGCCTCCGGTAAAGCCGACGAGAGCCGTGTTCCCGCCGACTGTACCGGGGATATCGATCGTCCAAGAGGTCGTGAATGTGGCGCTGGTCACAGTGTCCGTGATAGTCATCGTGAGCGTCGTGCCATTGTAGGTCACGTGCACCCGGAAGATGTCGCCGCTGTGCAGGTTCACTCCGCCGGCGAGCGTAACCGACGGGCTGGTGGGAGACGCACCGTTGGTGTACAAGCCCGTGGAGTTGACGCCTTCATGCGAGTTCTGGAACAGATCGAATTTCACCGCGACGCTGGTGGGAATTCCAGGCGTTCCGCCCGGCAAACCCGCGCCATAGCCAAGTCCACCGCCAGAAGGACCGAGGGCGGCCGTCCCTGCGTTCTGAATCGCGAAGGTCATGCCGTCGGCGTTGGGATTCGTTAGCTGGAAACTGAAGTCTGTCGTGAAGCTCTGCACATTCACGGGCGTCGTGAACCAGGCACTGCTTGCTTCCAACTGCCCGCCATCCGTGAGCCGCAAACGAGTTCCATTCAGCTTAGCGCGACCGTTAAAACTCAGGCCAGTGGAAGTGAAGCCGCCGCTGAAGTTCACCGGATTCGTAATTGTGATGACAGAAGTTGCGGTGGCGCTCTGAATGAAGTTGGGAGCATTGGCGATGGCTTTCACCGTTGTGGTAGTGCTGACCGTGAATGGTGCCGCGTATTTCGCCGAGGAGGTAGTTGGCTGCGTACCGTCCACGGTGTAAAAAATGGTTGAGCCTGACGTTGAGTCCGTAATCGTCGCCGACTGCGGTGATGAGAATGATCCGGTGGCCGGGGAAATGACCGGGGTGGCCGCGGGAGCCTGATTAATGGTGATGACCGAAGTAGCCGTTGCGCTTTGCGTGAAATTCGGCGCGGTGGCGATAGCGTTTACGGTCGTCGTAGAGCTCACCGTGAAGGAACCGGTGTATTGAGTCGAAGAGGTGGTCGGCTGGCTGCCATCAAGCGTGTAGTAGATGGTCGAGCCTGAGGTCGCGTCGGTGAGTGTTACAGTTTGCGGCGACGTGAATGTTCCTGTCGCGGGTGCGATTACGGGAGTAGCGGCGGGTTGCTGCGTCGAGCCGCTGGAGGAGTACGTCCACGAGATGATCTGTTGTGTCGCGGTCTGCCCGCCGGTGCCTCCGGTAAAGCCGACGAGAGCCGTGTTCCCGCCGACTGTACCGGGGATATCGATCGTCCAAGAAGTCGTGAATGTGGCGTTGGTCACAGTGTCCGTGATTGTCATCGTGAGCGTCGTGCCGTTGTAGGTCACGTGCACCTGGAAGATGTCGCCGCTGTGCAGGTTCACTCCGCCGCCGAGCGTAACCGCCGGGCTGGTGGGAGACGCACCGTTGGTGTACAAGCCCGTGGAGTTGACGCCTTCATGCGAGTTCTGGAACAGATCGAATTTCACCGCGACGCTGGTAGGAATTCCAGGCGTTCCGCCCGGCAAACCCGCGCCATAGCCAAGCCCGCCACCGGAAGGTCCGAGGGCGGTGGTGCCAGCGTTCTGGATTGCAAATGTCATGCCATCCGCGTTGGGGTTGATGAGCTGCAGTGAGACGTCCGTGGTGAAGGCCTGCACGTTTACGGGAGTTGCGAACCAGGCGCTAGAGGCTTCCGATGTTCCCCCGTCAGTCAATTGCAGACGAGTACCGTTCAGTTTGGCGCGCCCGTTAAAGCTCAAGCCGGTAGAGGTGAAGCCCGAGGCGAAGTTGATGCCGGTTGAGCCGCCGCTCTGAATGGTGATAACAGAAGTTGCCGTATTGCTTTGGGTGAAGTTGGGGGCGGTGGCAATGGCTTTTAACGTCGTGGTTGCACTGACCGTGAAGGAGCCCGTGTACTTAGTTGAAGAAGTGGTCGGCTGGCTGCCGTCGAGAGTGTAGAAAATTGTCGAACCGGCGGTGGAATCTGTAATGGTCACAGTCTGCGGAGATGAATAGGTGCCAGTCACGGGAGAGATTACCGGCGTGGCCGCAGGCGCCGGCTGATTGATGGTGATTACGGACCTCGCGGTGGGGCTCTGAGTGAAATTCGGCGCGGTCGCGATGGCGTTTACTGTAGTGGTTGCGCTGACCGTGAAGGGGCCAGTGTATTGAGTTGAAGAGGTGGTCGGCTGGCTACCGTCGAGAGTGTAGAAGATGGTCGAGCCGGCGGTGGAATCCGTGATTGTTACTGTTTGCGTAGAAGTGTATGTGCCGGTGCCCGGCGAGATGGCCGGAGTTGCCGCGGGCTGCGGCGACGAACCATTTGAAGAGTAGGTCCAGCTAACGATTTCCTGCGTGGCAGTTTGGCCGCCTGTGCCGGCGGTGAAGCCTGTGAGCGCGGTGCTGGATCCAATGGTGCCGGGAATGTCGATGGTCCAGGCTGTGGTGAAGGTGGCGTTGGTCACCGTATCCGTGATGGTTATAGTGAGCGTAGTGCCGTCATAGGTAATGTGCACTTGGAAGGTATCGCCGCTGTGCAGATTCACACCCCCGCCCAGCGTCGTAGCTGGACTGGTCGGAGAAGCGCCATTGGTGTAGAGGCCGGTGGAATTGATTCCTTCGTGAGAATTTTGGAAGAGATCGAACTTTACGGCAATACTGGCCGGGATTCCGCCCGTGCCGCCTGGAAGACCGGCGCCGTACCCAAGACCGCCACCCGACGGCCCAAGCGCGGTAACGCCGGAGTTCTGGATGGCGAAAGCCATGCCATCGGCATTGGGATTGGTGAGTTGGAAGCTGAAGTCGGTCGTGAAACTCTGCACATTGACGGGCGTGGTAAACCAGGCGCTGGAGGCTTCCGATTGCCCGCCATCAGTCAACTCCAGGCGAGTTCCATGGAGTTTGGTGCGGCCGTTGAACTGCAAGCCTGTAGCGGTAAAGCCAGAGGCGAAGTTGATGTTGGTCGAGCCACCGGTCGGAATGGTGATGATCGAGGTGGCCGTGGCGCTCTGGGTGAAGTTAGCAGCGGTGGCGATAGCTTTGACCGTGGTGGTGGCGCTTACGGTAAACGCTGCAGTGTATTTCGTTGAAGAAGCGGCCGGCTGGCTGCCGTCCAAAGTGTAGAAGATCGTGGAACCGGAAGTGGCGTCGGTGATGTTTACCGTCTGCGGGGAAGAATAAGTGCCGGTGACGGGTGAGATCAGGGGCGTAGTGGTCTGAGACTGCGAGCTGACGGTGATTACGGACGTCGCGGTGGAGCTTTGCAGAAAATTGGGCGCGGTGGCGATGGCTTTCACGGTTGTCGTTGCGCTGACCGTGAAGGAACCGGTGTATTGCGTCGAAGAAGTGGTCGGCTGCGTGCCGTCGAGAGTGTAGAAGATGCTGGAGCCGGAAGTGGAATCCGTGATGGTGACCGTCTGCGGCGAACTGTATGTGCCGGTGGTGGGCGAGATGCTGGGCGTGGCGGCGGTGGGCTGGCCGCTGGAATTCGACACATAGGTCCAATTCAAAATGTCTTGAACGGAAGTATAGCGCGCGGTGCCACCTGTAAATCCTACGTACGCCGTATTGCCACCGACGGTCGCCGGAATAGCGATCGGCCACGAAGTGGTGAACGTCTGGGCGACATTCGCCGTATCGGTGATGGTCATCGTGAGAGTGGCTCCATCGTAGGAGATGTGGACCGCAAAAATATGACCGCTCTGTAGATCGACACCGCCGCCAAGCCTGACTTGCGGAGTGAGCGGTGCCTCACCATTTGTGTACAGCCCCGTGCAGTTCTTCCCTTGACCATTGTTGAAGAGATCGAACTTGACTGCGACACTCTTCGGGATGCCTTGAGTGCCGCCCACTGCCGCGGCGCCATATCCTAAGCCTCCGCCAGATTGCCCTAACGCAGTCGTGCCTACGCCTTGGATTGTTAAGGTCAGACCGTCGGCAGGCGGGTCGGTACCTGCAGTCTGTTGGAAGGTGAAATCAGTGGCGAAGCCTTGCACGTTGACCTGTGCCGGAAACCATGCCGCCGACGCCTCGGTCGCGCCTCCGTCGGTCAGGCGCAATCGCGTTCCGTCCAGGGTGGCCTTGCCCGCAAGCACCACGCTGCCGGAGGTAAAGCCATTGTTAAAGTTGATAGAACTAGCAGCATTCTGCACGATGGTGTAGAGGCCGCTGGAAACCGCGCTGTTGGTGAGATTAGGCGCAGTTGCGAGCGCTTTAAGGGTTGTCGAAGCCGTGATGGAAACGGGGCCAGTGTATCTTGTGCTGGATGTCGTTGGGGTCGAGCCATCGGTCGTGTAATAAATCGTGGAGCCACTCCAGGTCGTGGAGATGGTCACGGACTGAGAGGACGCGTAGTCACCGGGAGCCGGGCTGAAGGTTGGCATCGGTACCTGGGTCACGAGCGTATAGGTCTCGCTGGCGACGGTGCTGGCGAGATAGCCAGTGTCGGCGGCGATGGCACGAATCGTTTGTGTGCTCGTTAGAGTAATTGCTCCCGTATATAGAGTGGAGGCGGTTGACGGCATAGTTCCGTCAGTCGTGTAGAAAATTTGCGCGTTTGGTGAGGAATCGGCGATGGTTACCTGGATGGAGGGGTTAAAAAGCTGACCAACAGGAGTGATCACCGGTTGGGCAGCTTGTGTGGCCCCATTGAGCTGCCCAAAAATGCTTACTTGATATTCCGCCCCGACGTAAACTTTTCCGTTGACGATAGTGGGGGTGACGAACTTAACAGCAGGACCCGGATTGTCGCGATCAAGGTTCTGCTGACTGGAATATAGGGTGTTACCAACATTGTTGGCGTTGTGGGCATACAGAATCGCCGGTCCTTGCGACCTGTAAGCGTCGGTTCGGACGCTCCAGACAATTCCGTTCGTCGCACCATTGGCAGAAACCGCTGGTGTAGCACCCGGGAACGAAGATGATTCCGAGGCATTTGACGTGGGGCTTGAGGAAAGAACTCCATTGGCAAACGAAAATGCTTTCAGTCGACCATTCGTGGCCGCGGGCCAGAAGTATAAATGCCCGTTCCAATAGGCTGGCAGTCCGAATAGTGGTCCACCCACGGCAGCCTTTTGTTGAGGATCAGACGTGTTGTTGGGATTAAAACCACCCAGATTATCTCGATCCAAAATATATATGCGACCCGACTTGCCCGCTTGCACCATTAGGTGCTTGCCGCCGCTCACGGCGTCGGGAAGTATCAGGGCACCTCCGGATCCTTGATCTCCGTCACTTGCGTCGAGCGTCGCCTGGTCGAAAGGTGCGAACATGTCGCCGACCTGGACTCCATTTGCATTCATGGTGGGCACACCATTCGCCAGGTCAAGCCGAAGCACAGAAATGCTGTAACTCATGGTGTTGTCGTACGGCGGGACGGCGTCGAAAGACTTATCTCCTGTGGCTGTGAACAGCCGGCCGTAAGGGTGCTGGACCGGGTCTACGACGTCAGCAGCTAAGCCGGCTCCGGATTGCCATAGACTGGAGCCGTTTCCATTCGGACTCGCGCACCACAATCCAGTCTGACGCAGCGTCGCGGCGTCGTAGCCAAAGATCCATCCATGCCATGTGGGTGTGATGTCGTATGTTGCGCCGAAAGCGATATAAACGATGCTGTTTAGCAGCAATAGGCCTGGCCGTTGAAGCTGGTATGTTGAATTGAAGGACAGCGTACCACCGGAACTACCGCCTCCGTTCCCTGGGAGCGCACCCGACAACGAAATCGGTCCGCCGAATTTCTCTCCGCCCGTTGTGATATCCAGAGCATGCAACCTGTAGATGTACTGACCGCTCTCTTTAGTCTTGCCAACGACATAGATTGTGTTCGTCGCCGGATCAATCACGGGAGTACTGGTAATGCCAACCTCGGGTACGATGTCTGTGTAGCCGAAGTCGGAGCTCGCCTCGGTGGTGGCGCCTGTTGCTGCGCCGTGTGCGGCGTCTAGTAAAGTGATCTTCCAGAGCGGCTTGGCGTTCGCGCCCAGGTTACCGTCGGCATCGAACGCATAAACACTGTCATGTTCGGTCGCGATGAACACTACGTTGTGCTTTGTTCCCGCCTGCGGCGTTCCTGATCCCAGGGTGACATTGGCCATGTACAGCGGCTGCGCGTACACATAGCCATCCACCACATAATAAAAGAGCCTGCCGAAGCTGTTTGTGTTCACATTCGAGGGCGTAAGGATGGTTTCGTTGTTGTTTTGTCCCGTGCGGGCGATGTCATTGTGTTGCGTGGTCACATTTTGTGCCCGAACTGTCCACGTGAAAAGGAGCAAGAGCGCCAAAATGCGTATAAACCAAGATAGGCATACTTGTCGTCGAGCGTTATGGCTAAACACGAGGTTCTCCCGGGCTTTGGTCGGTGCCAAAGCTCAATCTGAATTTCGTGAATCTTGCTATTTAGCGGAGGCCAATTGGAACGATGCTCCAATCCTTTCGGCTATGAATGCATCGAATCGACGGCCATTCCTGCGCATCCGACTGGGCACCGGAGGGAATGGCACACATCCGTACGACAAGGACTCAGATGACAACTACCCCACGTGTATAAGTGTAGGTAGGGTTCACCAATTCACACAATACAGCGGAGTTGGTACAACGGGCAGGAACTTACCGCCGAATAGTACTCTCTGAACTAGCAAGGCCGTCGGCTATCGCGGATCAAGGAGGAAGGAGACTGTCGGCCGGATTAGACCCGATGAGCGGGGCGAACCGGCAAATCTTGCGGTCTGCGAAGGTTGTGAGCAAACACGACGATTCCGCCGACCAAAGCAACGCCCCCGAGGATAGCGGGGAGCTTGGTCGGCGCGGGATCCGAAGACGCCAGAACGGACGTGTTAACTTTCTTCGACGACGGTGGCGGGTTATAGGTGCGGAACCAAAGCCACCCTTGGACAGCGAGCATTAATAGGCCAAACGTAATCGAAGCTATACCCAGCGTCCTGCCGAATTGAATTCGCATCTTGGACCTCCCACTAATCTGCACCCAGGTCGACCACGTAACCTGCTCAATCACGGAGAGTTGCTCGGCCTCCCCAGATAGAAGAGTACCGACGCGGCGGTGCTATACCAATCACCCATCGGCGGTAGAGTATCGAGAACGGTGCCGAAGCGTGCCTGAGGCGGGTTGGGGACCTCAGGGTCTTATTGCCCTTAGCTACAGGAAAGACCTGATTGCGATTTATCACACGTGGTTTACCTTTTTAATTAACACCATGCGTGAAAACGCTCATGGCGAGACCGACCCTCGCTGACGGACGGGTGCCTGCCTCCTCACACCGAACACAGGCACCTGTCCCCCCTTTCTTTCTTAGCACCTCACACTCTTCCTTTTTTCGTTGAAAAATAGTTACTCCTTGCGTATTATAAGTGGCAGACAACATTGCGCCTCGCCTCCTCCACCGCCAGCATCGCTGCTGGCGTTTTCGCTTTCTAGAGCCGGCCAGCAGACCGAAGGGCTTTGTTTGCCCGGGCGAAACACACCGCATCTTGCACAATCGACAATACAAGGTCTTTAGAATCAACACTTCCAAAAGTGCAACAAAACAAACGACTTTAACTTCCTTTAGAATGAACACTTATGAAAAAGGGGGGAGGGGGCCTGCAATAGAACAGTAGCGTCCGAATTTAAATGTTGCCGCCAGGTTCCGCTAAACGTTCAGTCCGTGGCTGCGGCACAGATGTACGATACCCAATCTATTAGCGGCACCTACTTTTTGCTTCATGCGATACAGATGGTTCTTGACGGTCTGCTCGGA
>JAOAPR010000013.1 GCA_025463005.1 Bryobacterales bacterium
GGACCTCTGACCGCTGCGGCCGGACCGAACGCTGTTGCCGCGGCCGCGATGGATTCGGCCACCTGGACCCTGATCGGTCCCAAGCCGACCGGCTCCGGGAGCAGCGTCACGTCGGGACGAGTCAATGCGATCGCCATCGATCCACGCGATAACAACGTGGTGTACATCGGCGCGGCCGAAGGCGGTGTCTGGAAAACCCTCGACGGCGGCCTGACCTGGACGCCGCTGACCGACAATCAAGCCTCGCTGGCGAGTGGCGCTATAGCTATCGATCCCCAGAGTCCCGACACCGTGTATGTGGGAACAGGCGAGGAGAATTTCAACGGAGACGGGTACTACGGCGCGGGGATTCTCAAATCGACCGACGCCGGCGCGACGTGGACCAACATCGTCGGGCCGTTCTTGCGCGACAGGATCGGCACAGTGGCGGTGAGCCCCACCATCACGGGCTTGGTTCTCTGCGCCGCAACAAGCGGCCTGTGGCGATCCTCGGATGGCGGCGCGACGTGGTCCCGCGTGCTGGTCGGAACAGCTACTTCGTTGATCTTCGACCCCCGGGACGGAAACAGCGTGTTCGCCGCTTTGGGCAACATCAACGGCAACACCAGAAATGGCGTATATCATTCGGGAGACGGCGGTGTGACGTGGCTGCAGCTACCGCTCAGTTCGCCTACGGTGGCTAATATGGGACGCATCCAACTGGCGATGGCGCCCTCTCAGCCGTCAACTATGTACGCGCAAGTGCAAAATTCCGCCAGCGCGACTTTTGGAGCTCTCCTGGGAATCTGGAAAACAACCGACGGCGGGATCAGTTGGACCAAGTTGCCCGTTTTGAACGCAGCCTCCTGGGGAAATCAGTTGTGGTACGACACCGCAATCGCGGTCAGCCCCAGCAATCCGGACGTGGTGTATTCCGGCGCGACACCCATCTTCCGGAGCCTGGATGGCGGGGCGACCTGGAATATCACCTCACAGGTCGGACCGAACCTGGTGCAGAACCACGTGGACCAGCACATGTTCGTCTTCACGCATGATGGATCCAAGATGTATATGGGCAACGATGGAGGCGTGTACAGTATCAGCAATGTCACCTCGCCGACCTTTAATTGGATCAGCCTGAACGCCACTCTGGCCATAACCCAGTTCTACCCGGGAATGTCCGTCGATCCTCAGAATGTTGCATTCGCCATCGGCGGCACGCAGGACAACGGGACGCAGCGGTACAGCGGCTCGCTGAATTGGGACAGCGTGACCTGCGGCGACGGCGGCTATACCGCCATCGATCCTTCCGCTCCGTCGCTCGCATATTCGGCGTGTCAGGACATTGCCATCCTGCGAACGTTGGATCTTAACGGAACTTCGGCTTGGATTTCGACCATCTACGGGATCAATCAGAGTGATGCGACGCAGTTCATCTCCCCCTTCGTGATCGATCCATCCAGCCCCCAAACCTTGTACTTCGGCACGTACAGGCTGTGGCAGAGCCAGGACGGCGCCGGCAAATGGAAGGCGGTCTCGCGAGATCTGACCAGCGGATTCGGAACTCTAAAGGCGGTTGCGGTAGCGCCCTCCGATTCCAACACCATCTATACCGGTAGCAACGACGCGGTGGTACGGGTGACTAACGATATTCAGGATGGAATCGACGCGATCTGGATCAACCGTAGTTCAGGACTTCCTACGCGCTCGGTAACCCATATCAGCGTGGATCCCATTGACGCCGGAACGGCGTATGTCACGTTTTCAGGCTTTGCGGCCGGAAGTATTCTGTCCGGCCACGTCTACAAGACTTCGGATAGCGGAGCGACGTGGAACGATATCAGCGGCAACCTGCCGGATCTTCCGGTCAACGATCTGGTCATCGATCCGGATCTTCCGCAGACGTTCTACATCGCCACGGATGCTGGTGTGATGGTGACGACTGACGGCGGCACCACGTGGTCAAGCCTGGGTCAAGGGTTGCCGAACGTGGTGGTGACTTCACTCGTGATGCAGCGGAAGTCCCGCCTGCTGCGAGCCGCCACGCACGGCCGCAGCGTGTGGGACATCCTGGTTCCGCTGGGCACCGGTGGAACCCAACAGCCCTTGATTAGCTCGATCACACCCTCTACCGCCAACGCGGGAAGTCCGGAGCTCCCGATTACGATAACGGGATCGGGCTTCGGGTCATCGACGGTGGTCCGCTGGAACGGTCAGAATCGGCCGACGACCTTCGTCGACGGCAATCACCTGACGGTGAAGGTTCCGGCCAGTGATTTGGCACGTGTGGGACGGGCCTCGCTGACGGCGTTCAAAGCTTCGAACGGCGGCGGCGCTTCCAATGCGATCGGGTTCAATATCGGCCCGGGGCCGCAGACTTCTTCGGACGCTTTCGTAAGCTTGGTCTACACGCTGGGCGGGAGCGCGCTGGGGTATCAAACTCTGGCGTCTTTGTACGGCACGAACCTGGCCCCACAGACCGTGGTGGCGGACCTTTCCGGGCGTTGGCCTTTCACGCTGGGTGGAGTAACCGTGACGATGGGCGGCCTGCCGATGCCGCTATATTACGTTTCGCCGGACGTAATTGTGTTCCAGATACCCGTCTTCCTGGTCCCTGGACCGCTCAGACTGCCGCTGGTGGTTACGGTAGGAACGCAGTCGGTCACGATAAGTGTGACGGTACAGACCTATTCCCCGGCGATCGTCACCACCAACGTGGGCGGATCCGGACAAGCGAAGACAGTGGTTGCGCTCACCGGACAGATCGCAGCTCCTTCGGGGGCGTTTCCCAACTCGCGCCCGGCGCATGTCGGGGAATACATTTCGATTTACGCGACTGGCTTGGGCGATGTGACGAATCGTCCGCTGCCAGGCGTCGCGGCTCCGTCCAATCCCTTGTCGTCGAGTGTGGTGAGACCGACCGTGATCATCGGCGGAGTGACCGCTACCGACATCCAGTTTTCGGGGCTTGCACCGGGCTTCGTTGGATTGTTCGTGGTAAATGCGAGGATTCCTGTCGGCACTCCGCTAGGGGATGCAATCCCGCTCAGGCTGAGCATCGGGGGGCTGACATCGAATACCGGTACGATCGCGGTTGACGCGGCCGGACAGTAGCCCAAACCAAACGCGCCTCTCAATGTTTTGTTCCCATAAGTTCCGGTAAAAGCTATCCGGCTGGTAAAGCTTACTCCCGTTTTTCGGGAGGTTTTCTAAGTAAAACCCCGCACGCGCAATTGAGGCAAACGTATGCCAAACAAGGTAAATACGCTAGCCCGAATACGGTGCTCGTCGGGTTGGCAGCGCGTTTGCTCCTTAGGGTAACCGCAGGACACGCAATATAAAGTGAGCCTGGCCGAGGAGAATAAACCTATGTCTTCGCAAGGAACTGTGATTGCTTTGGGCGCTGGTCTGGTGTTGGCGCTGGCAGGAGACGGATATCTCCTGAAGCGCTCCGGTGACACCAATGACAAGATGGCGCAAACGCAGGCGGAAACGCAGACGCAAATCACCAAGCTGGGTGATGCGACCACGGAGCTGCTGCAGCAGCGCCTGAAAGCGCTCGATGACGAAATGACGGCCGCCATGAAAGGTGCGAATACCACCACCACCGCGGCACTCAGACGCGCTCAAGCCGAGGCTTTGAAGCATTCGCAAGAGCTCAGCGCGAAGATCCAGGAGCAACAGCAGCAGGTATCAGCGCAGATCGGCGATCTCAAGGAAGCTACGACCACGGTCGACTCCAAGGTCAGCGCCGTATCTTCGGATGTAGGAAACGTGAAGAGCGAGGTGACCTCGGTAAAGGCGGATATTGCTTCCACCCAGTCGGGACTTGAAAAAGCGACCGCGGATCTCAAGCGAATGACCGGCGACATGGGCGTGATGAGCGGCCTGATCGCGACCAACGGCAAAGATCTGGCGGCTTTGCGAGAGCTCGGAGAGCGGAACTACTTCGAGTTCGACCTGACCAAGAAGCAGGCTGACAAGCGAATCGGCAACGTCACGCTAAGGCTGAAGAACGCCGACACCAAGCGGAATCGCTACACCCTCGAGGTTCTGGCGGACGACAAACGCGTCGAGAAGAAAGACAAGACCATCAATGAGCCGGTGCAAGTGTATGTGTCCGGCAACCGCCAGCCGTACGAAATCGTGATCAACCAGGTGAAGAAGGATGCGGTGGTCGGGTACCTTTCGACACCCAAGGTGACGGTAGCTCGTAGTAATTAAGAGCTAGGGAATCAGTTCGTGTTGTCGCGGGGCGGCCAGAGTTGGTCGCCCCGCTTTTTTTATGAGAGTGCAGCCAGGATTTGGTTCGTCCGAATCACCGAACAGTACTCCCCGTCGAGATTGGCGAGGCTCATCGCATGAACCTCGTCCGCTGTTCGCCAAGTTCCATGCCAGTCCTTACGGCCGAACGTGAATGTTGCATCCTCCACCAGGAACGCATCGAATCCCAGGTTCCCCGCCATCCTGACAGTCGCTTCTACGGAATTGTTGGTGATCACTCCCGTTACAACCAGCAGGTTCTGGTTCGCCCTACGCAGTCTTGACTCAAAATTTGTTCCCACGAAAGCGCTATTCGTTCGCTTCGGGATGACGATCTCGCCTTCGTTCGGCTGTACCTCAGGCTTGAAGTCATGCCCGGGTTGGCCGGGCAGATAGTGGGAGGCTGGCTCGGCGGAATCGTGGCGGATGTGATACACAGGCCGATGCGTCGACCGCCAGGCTTCGAGTAGAGATGCAACGTTCTTCTCTGCTTCGGGGTTATTGCGCTCACCCCAGCTGGGATGATCGATGGCCTTCTGCAGGTCGATAACGATCAATGCCGCATCGAGCGGCAAGGGCCTCGGAAGACGTAGCGCCACTACTTGTTAGTCGGCACTTTGATACGGCCTTCCCACAGGCTCTTGTTGTTTTCCTCGCAGGAATACTCCATGATTTCCCACTCGGGATGAAGGGTCCATCTTCGAACGCTATCCCAAGGCTTGGTGTAGGTCTTGGGATCGTCGATGGTGAGGATGTAGTCGATGTGACCCAGATCCGTGCGGCGAAACTGTTCGATGGTGTGCAACTGATCGCTGTGCGGATGCCCGATCGTGTCGATCCTGGTGCGGCCGTTGAAGCCGACGGTGTCAATGATCAGCGTGTCTCCTTCCCAGCGGCCGACGGAGTTGCCGAACCATGTGGGATCGTAGTCCTTGGGATGCGGGCGCCCGTCAATGGGCGTGACGTGGAACCAGCTGTTCTGCTCGTACATCATGGCGATGTACTTCTTGTCCTGCATGATCTGGACGGGATGCGGTCCGCCCACTGAGCGCAGCAAACCGAACGGCAGGCACGCTCCCGCGTAGTCGCCCCCCTGGGTCGCATCGTACGATTCCCACTGCTGTTTTCCCCAGGCTGTATAGGGCAATTCCTTTACGCCTTTGCAGCACGCTTCGTCCTTGGTCACGTCGGCCATGCGCGGGGGCTGCCAGACTCCGCTGAAATCAGGCTTGCCGTCCGCCGTGCGGGGCGCGGGGCCCGACGGGGCTTTACTTTTCGACGCTTTCGCCGCCTTTTGCTGGCCTGCGGCGGTCGGCAGGCTCAGGCCCAGCGCGATGAGTGCAGCGGCGGCCGTCACGACAGAAGCATGAGAGCGAATCTTCATAAGAAAACCATTTCCCCTCCGCAGGACATCATGCGCTTTGGAGCCGCGAGAGTCAAGCGCCGCGGGCCTTAGCACCGGCTTGAGTCCGTGTGGGGCGGGCTTTAGCCCACGCGTGGTTTTAGCCCCGCTATCTCTGCGTAGACTGCGTTTCCGCCGCCCCAACCATAAAGCGCGTGGGATCTGGCGGATCCGTAGCCGAGTCCCTTCGCGCATAGATGTTATACGTCCCCGATCCTGTCGCGATGCGGTCGGCGCAGTCGATGCGAAAAATGTTCCCGGCGAGTGAGAACACCAGCGAGTTTTCCGCCACCTCGCCCGCCTTTTCAAATCCCTGACCCGCGCGCGGCTTGAACGACAGGAGGTATCGTCCCTGCCCCGGGACAAAGACCGATACCATTGGCGCGCTCAACGCGGCGGGAAGGCTGCCTGCTTGCTGCTCTACGCCGTTGGCCCGAAGACGTGGCTGGGTGATCGTCAGTTCGGCGTCCTCTGCATAGACGTCCCGGGCGACTTCCTGGCGAGGCTTCATGGTACCCGCACCAACGCGGATGTAATCTATCATCTTCCGTCCAGTCTGGGCGTCTGCGGCGAGATTGAGCGCGATGCCCTCACCGTCTCGAAGAATCTGCGGAACCGGATACGGAACCGGCGAATCGCTGAACGCGACCCGAAATGTATCCGTCCCGGGAATGGGTTCAAACGTCATCGTGTAGGTCAGATTCGTGTGGCGGAAATTGTCGCGTACGAACCGGTGAATAGTCACCTTCCCGGCTTCTCTTTCGATGCTCGTGACACCGCTCACCACGCTTTCGGCATAGTCCCTGGACATTTGCTCCACCCAAGTCTCGAATTCCGCACGAGGACCTTTGCTGGCAGCTGGAGGTGTGAGGACCCGGCCATCGGGGGTGACCGCCCCTCGAGTTGCACCTGTAGAACGGGCCGCCTCGAAAATCTCGCGGAAACGATCCGAGATATCCAGTGCGGTTGCTATCGCGGGTGGAACATCTTCGAGGTACGCGGTCTGAACCTGGCCGATCCTCGTTCCATGGGGAGTAGAGGATTGCGCGAGTGCCGAAATCGCAAGTAGCACTGGAATAAATCCTGCGAGTTTCAAAGCGCCTCCTAGCCCTTTATTATCACAGTATGGTTCCAAGACTGTGTTTGGCGATTCTGACGGCAGCGGCTTGCGCGGCGGCCCCGGCAACTGTCGAAATCGAAAACGATTGGGTGCGGGTCCTGCGCGTCAAACAGGGTCCCCACGAGAAAGCAGCCGAGCACCAGCATCCCGACTCGATTGCCGTCTACCTCACGGATGTCCATCAGCGCGTGAACGGTATGGAGATCACCCACAAGGCCGGCGACGTCGCCTGGCTCGAAGCGACGAAGCATACAGAGGAGAATCTTTCCGATCAGCCGCTGGAGTTCGTCCTGGTCGAATTGAAACCGGGGGCGCCCAAGGCCAAAGGCTGGCCGGTCGCGCTCGATCCCGTCAAGATCGATCCGGTCCATCACCTTGTGCCGATCGAGAACGCTCGCGTGCGCGTGCTGCGGACCATTCTCGAGCCGCACCTCAAGGGTCCGACGCACGATCATCCCTCCTACGTGGTCGTCTACCTGACCGAATTGCACACCACCATGACGCTGGGCGACGGCAAGCAGGTCGATAATCCACGCCGGGCGGGCGAAATCGCCTGGCGCGACCCCTACCGCCATAGCACTGAGAACGTGGGGGATCGGACGGCCGTGGAGATTCAGATCGAACTTAAGTAATAATTTGCGTTCTCCGTCGACCCGCCAGCGTATTAGTCAGGTGAGCCCATGTCTACCCAGGGAATTGCCGCGCCAATATCGGAGGCAATGACAGACGACCCTGAGCGCTTCGAGGAACTGGTGCGGGAACACCAGGCCATGGTGTTCAGCATGGCCTGCCGGTACCTGCGCAATCGGGCGCTGGCGGAAGAGATCGCCCAAGATGTGTTTTTGCAGCTGTATCGGAAATTGCCCACGCTGGAATCGTCCGAACACGTGCTTCACTGGCTGCGCTGGGTGACGGCGCACCGCCTGATCGATCATTCGCGGCACGAGAAGCGCCGGCCGCAATCGCCGCTGGAAGATGCTCCGGAACCCGCGGCGGCGGGGGATTCCATGGGAAGCGCCGATCCGCTTCTCGCCAGTATGCTGCGGGATTTAGTGGCTGAGCTGCCGGAAAACGCGCGCGTGGTGATGATCTTGCGGTATCAGGAAGACTTGGATCCCATGGATATCGCCCGGGCCTTGGACATGCCGATCGCCACGGTGAAAAGTCACCTGCAGCGTTCGCTGGCACTTTTGCGGGATAAATTAACCCGCAAAAAGGGAGTTGGGATATGAATTTGGAAGACGAACTAAGAGCGGCCCTGCGGCGCGAAGATCCTTCGCCAGGTTTTGCCGGGCGCGTGCTGGCTCGGGCACAATCCCGCCCTGCGCCGAAGGCGCGGATTCCTCGGTTCATGTGGGCCGTGGCGATGGCAGCAATGCTGGTGATCGGGTTCGCGGTTACGTCCGAATATCGCCAGATGAAGGCGGAGCGCGCCGGCCGCGAAGCCGTGATCGCCCTGCGGATCGCGGCGGAGAAACTGAATCAAGCGCGTGACAAGGTCGTCAGGCGGGAGAACTGAAATGCGAAGACTTTGTCTGATCGTCCTGATCGCCGGCTGGACTGCACTGCAGTTGCCCGCGCAGTTGCGGATCACCGGACTCGACGGATTGGCCTCGAAAGCGAAGGAATCAGTGGACATCACCCTGGATTCGTCCATGCTCCAGATGGCGGGCGGATTCCTCGCGGGCAACGGCAAAGATAAAGACCAGGCCAAGATCAAAGAGTTGCTCAACGGCCTCAAAGCAATCACGGTCAAGAGTTTTGAGTTCAAAGAAACAGGGCAATACAGGATGGAAGACCTGGAACCGATTCGCGCGCAGCTTCGTACTCCCGGATGGAGCAGGATCCTCAATGTCCAAAGCAAGGAAGAAATCAGTGAGATCTACACTCGAACCGAGCAAGGCAAGGTGGTTGGATTCGCGATCATCGCGGCGGAACCGAAGGAACTGACCGTGGTGGCGATCGAAGGAACCATCGACCTCAAGGATCTTTCCAAATTGGGCGGCCTGGGGGTTCCGGCGATTCCGGTTCCTGAGCAACCTAAAGATACCGGTAAAAAAGGAAAACAAGAATGAAGACGCTCTTGACTGCGACATTGGCCCTGGCGCTGCTTCCGGCAGGGGCCCAGACGATCGATTTCAATTTCGATGCCCTGGCTGCGAAGGCCAAGGAGAAAGCCGAGATCACGCTCGAAGCGCCGATGCTGGAGCAAGCGATCAAGAGCGCTCCGGACAAGCTTAAGGACAAGCTGGGGAACGTGAGCCGCGTAATTGTGCGGCACTACGAATTCGAGCAGCCCGGGCAATACTCGGATAGCGATCTGGAAGCCGTGCGCAAACAGGTGTCGGCCAGGACCGGCTGGTCCCGCATCCTCAGCACGAAAGAAGAGCACGAAAGCGTCGAGGTCTTCATGCTGACTCAGGATGGCAAGGCGGCAGGGTTTCTGTTGATCGCCGCTGAGCCAAAGGAGCTGACGGTCGTTCATCTAGTTGGATCGATCGACCTGGCGAGTCTTCGGGAAGTGGTGAACTCGACCATCCACTACGATTTGAAGGCCGCCGAAGGACAATAGAAGTCCGATTTCCGGCGGCTAGAGACTGGCCTCAGTTGGGTTCGTACATGCTGGTCATTCGAAACGAGCGATAGAGAATAGTATTGGCCTTCGCTTTGTAGACGACGTTGCCGTGTCCGTTGAGCTCGATCGCATACGCGTACCTGCCATCTGACTCAGGAACAAATCCCGCATCAAAGTGGTAGTTCTTATCCCGAAGTCTCTGCGCCGAACCGACCGCGATGGAATTGACTCCCAGATCGACGTTCAGAATGAACGACGCCGTCCGTCTCTGTTCGTCCAGCCGCAACACCTGCCCCCGGCTGTTTCCACCCACGGTGGTCAGGCGAGTGTTTCCATTGTCGAACACCATTAGAGCATTAGGGTCCACTGACTCGAAGCCGGCGTCATGCTGATGGGAGAACCAGGGATAAGTGTCGGAGGAGTTGAACTGAAAGTCGCCATCCTTACCTAAGCGCCAAATCACGTGACCGTCCCCCCTTCCGCCGTTATAGCTGATCTTGATCAGCCAATCCTGGTGCCGGGTGGAGTAGAGCAGCTCGCCGTCCGGTGTTTGCTGAATCGCGTTGCCGTGAGTCCAATCATTCGCTGTTTTCGCAAGGTAAAAGGGAGCGCAGGCGCTGACCGCTCCGCACGTTTCGCCGAGTACCGCGGCCCGGGTGACATCCAGATGATCGAACGTGTCCCATGCCCAAATCACGTTCAGGTCGCGGTCGAATACCACGATCATGTCGCCAAGCACGTCCACTGGCCCCGGCCCTTGAACATCGGTGAGTATCTGCTCCACGCCGGCCAGCGCGGCAATCCTGCCATCCGGCAGCGTCCTGACCTCGTGATGGAAGCCAGTAATCCGCCGGCGGCCTAATGCCGCGAGCTGCTCATTCACTCGGGCTGCGTTGGTCTCAAGAACGGTCATGCCCAGCAGGTCGAATTTGCGGATCACCTGTTGTGAGACGTCGGCGAACTGGCTCTCAATGGTCCCCCAGAAGAAACCACCCTCCTCGGGGCGGGTAAGCACGTAGATCCCATTGTTGCTGTACCAAACGACGTTCCCCTGCAGGTCTGTGGCTACAGCTCCATTCAGAGAACTGCCTAGCAGGATCGGGTTTGAAACGCTCGCGGCTGGTGCTTGAGCAACGGTTTGTGTGAACATGCCTCCGGGCGCTTCGCCCGCAGCAAACAGGATGTCCGGCCCGGTCGCAAATCCTGTGCCGGTATCAATTACGTGCCGGGCGGAGTACTCAGTGCCGGGACGCAGTCCGGCGAGATAAAAATTCACGCTACGCCCTTCCTGGCAGGCTTTGTAAGGAGTCTCCTGAACCAGCCCGTCGCCCGCTTGGAACTGTACCTTCATCCGGGTTCCGCCGGGACACACTGCGCTGTAGAGAAACACCAGCGGATGAGCAGTGGGGGTGACTACCGGAGAGCGGACAGTCACTTGGGATAGCATTTGGTAAACAACCGACGATGTACCCGATTCGCCCGTCACTAGATTTCTGGCGGACAGCTCGATTTCGTAGAAGCCCTCATGGTCGGCGGCAGTCCAATCCAGCGAAGTGAGCGGACCGTAGTCGCGAATGATTTGGTAGCTGCTGCCTAGCTCTCGTACCCGAAATCGATACCAAAGGGCTGCGTTCGGCGCATCAGAAACCGATGCGGTCCATGTGATCACGGTTCCGATAGGAGCCGGTGATGGCTGCGAGGGTACTAAGCTGACGGTCATGCCAGCGGCAGGGATCGTGGATAACAGCACCGTCGCGAATCGCACGCACAGCGTATGTAGGCTCAAGGTCCGAATCCTTCCTCTTCTGGTTAAACACCAGACACAGCTATTTGTAGTTAGGCCCGCATGATCGCGATGTAGACCTTATGCCTATCATCGGCACGTCCTTACACATTCCTGAGTCTGCTTTCAGCCCTAAATCTGCAGCAGGCAATGCGCCACGAGCAGCAACTTCTTGTACTTTCATAAACTTACAAACGTATTGGAGAATGAAATAAGTACCAGGACTAAGTCCTTTTGCAAACTGTAGGCCCATCGCACGAGTGGTGATAGGATCTATTTGGTAAGAAACTGATATGTTTACCCGACGTGCATTTCTTAAGGCGGCGGCGATGGCTCCGGTCCTTTCTGCCCAGAGCCGTTTGAGGCCATCCCGCCGGCCGCCGAATTTTCTGGTGATTCTCACGGATGATCTGGGGTTCGGCGACGTTGGGTTTACAGGGTCAAAAATCAAGACACCGAATCTCGACAAGCTGGCTGCGGCCGGCGCACAGTTCAATCAGTTCTATGCCGGGAACCCCGTCTGCTCGCCATCACGGGCGGCCTTTCTGACGGGACGCTATCCAACGCGGATGGGGATCCCGGGCGTCATCTTTCCCACCGACTCGCACGGTCTGCCCGATACGGAAACCACGATTGCACAGATGCTCAAACCGCTCGGATACACAAGCGCGTGCATCGGCAAGTGGCATCTTGGGTCGCGGCCGGAGTTTCTGCCAACGAACCGCGGCTTCGATATGTTCTACGGTGTTCCCTACAGCAACGATATGCGACCGTTGCCGCTCATGCATAATTTAGACGTCTGGGAACCGGATACGGACAACGATTTTCTAACCCAAAAGTACACCGCGGCCGCAGTGGACTACATCAGAGCGAACAAGGATCAGCCCTTTTTCCTATACCTCGCCCATAATGTGCCCCATCAGCCGCTCGGTGCGTCTCCGGCATTCAGGGGGAAATCGGAGCTCGGAATCTACGCCGATGTTGTGCAGGAAATGGATTGGAGTGTCGGGCAGGTGGTGCAAGCCCTCCACGACTCAGGAATCGCGAACGACACTCTCTCGGTGTTCACGAGCGATAACGGGCCCTGGTTCCTGGGCAGTTCAGGACGATTGCGCGGAAGAAAGGCGGAAACCTACGAAGGGGGTGTGCGCGAGCCCTTTGTTGCGTACATGCCCGATACGATCCCCGCGGGAACCGCGCCGTCCGGCTTTGGCTCGCTGATGGACTTGTTTCCGACATTCGCCAACCTCGCGGGCGCCCCATGGCCGACCTTGCCGCTTGATGGAATCAACATCTGGCCGATGTTAACTGGTGAGCAGGATGCTCTTGCGAGGGACGTGCTGTTGTATTTCGATTCGTTCAATCTCCAATGCGCGCGCGTGGGACCTTGGAAACTGCATGTGGCGCGCTACAACTCGCTCCCCTGGGCGGAACAGCCGGCAGAGGGACGAGTGAACCTGCCGCTCGCTAAGCCGGAACTGTACAACCTGGAGTCGGATGCGGAGGAGAGCTACGAGTGCAGCGATGCCCACCCCGACGTCGTGAAAGACATTCAGGACCGGATACAAAGTGCACTTCCCTCCTTCCCAGCGCAGGTCCAGACGGAGTGGGCGTTGACACGGGCGCGGCAGACGCAACCGGCGTCAGTTGGTGCGATGCCTGCTCCCAAGTAGTTCAATCTCCTATTCCCCACTAGACAAAGTCCATCGGGGTCTCCTACAATCGCTATACCCGATGAATATCTCGGTTAAGAGCGAGTACGCCCTCCATGCGATCTTCGATCTTTCGGTGCAGCCGCAGGGAGCGCCCGTGAAGATCGCCGACATCGCCCGTCGTCAAAAAATTCCACAAAAATTCCTGGAGCTGATTCTCTCCAGCCTGAAGCAGGGCGGATTTGTCGAATCGCGGCGCGGCGCCGAGGGTGGATACCGGCTGGCAAGGCCGGCGGACCAGATCACCGTCGGTCAAGTTCTTAAGTATGTGGAGCAGACCAAGAAGACCCGGCGCGGGGCGCCCGACGCGTTCACAGACCTGTGGAAACGGGTGGACGCCGCCATCGGCGCCCTAGTCGATACTACGACCTTCGCCGAGCTGGCGCGGCGGTGGAAAGAATCGCAAACGCGCTTTGTCCCTAACTGGGATATCTAACTGGGATCTCTAGGCGACAGATGGTCTTCTCCGACAATTCGTTGAGCATCGGGAACACGCCGCTGGTGAAGCTGAACCGCGTCACCGACGGAGCGCCTGTCACGATGCTGGCCAAGATCGAAGCGCGTAATCCCGCGTTTTCGGTGAAGTGCAGGATCGGCGCATCGATGATCTGGGACGCGGAGCGGCGCGGCATCCTCAAGCCCGGCAAAGAACTGATCGAGCCCACCAGCGGCAACACGGGCATCGCCCTCGCATTCGTGGGGGCGGCGCGAGGATACGATGTCACCCTGTTGATGCCGGAGACCATGTCGCTCGAGCGGAGAAAGGTCCTGAAGGCCCTGGGAGCGAAACTGATCCTCACGGACGGATCGCAGGGTATGGCGGCATCCATAATCCGCGCGGAAGAAATGGTCGCCTCCGACCCCGATCATTACGTCTTGCTGCAGCAGTTCAAGAACCCGGCTAATCCGGAAATTCACTTCAAGACCACGGGACCAGAAATCTGGAACGATACTAAGGGCAATGTGGATGTTCTGGTAGCAGGGATCGGCACGGGCGGAACCATCACGGGAATTTCACGCTACTTCAAGCTGGAAAAGAAGAGAAAGATTCTCTCCGTGGGCGTGGAGCCGGAAAGCAGCCCGGTGATCACCCAGACACTGGCGGGCGATCCGATACACCCCGGACCGACGGGGATTCAGGGCATCGGCGCTGGATTCATACCCGACACGCTGGATCTGAAGATGGTGGATCGAGTGGAGCTGGCGAGCGACGAAGAGTCGATTGTGATGGCCCGGCGGCTGTCGCGAGAGGAAGGAATTCTTTCCGGCATCTCCTCCGGAGCGGCCGTAGCCGCCGCCGTGCGGATCGCTCGCGAACCGGATATGAAGGGCAAGACCTTTGTGGTGATTCTGCCGGATTCCGGAGAGAGGTATCTTAGTTCAGTGCTGTTCGATGGATACACCGAATAGAGGAGTGTGAGATGCGAATTCGAACCATGCTTATCATCGCGAACGTTGTCGGCGTGCTGTTGACCGCGTTCGTTTTAGTGGCGGAATCGCAGGAAGCTTTTTACGGGATGTGGAAGGTGGACGTGAGCAAGTCCAAGTACAGCCCTGGTCCTGCGCCCAAGAGCAATATGAAGAAGTATGAGCCGTGGCAGGACGGGTTCAAAGCCACGCAAGACATGGTGACCGCCAAGGGCGAGAAGGTGCACGTTGAGGTCGTCGCGAAAGTCGATGGCAAGGATTATCCGGGCAAAGGGAGTCCGGATGCCGATACGTACGCGTTCAAGAAGATCGATGCCCGGACCTACGAGGTCACGCAGAAGAAGGACGGGAAGGTTACCATCGTCTCGAAAATGGTGGTCGCGCCTGACGGTAAGTCCCGTACCATTAACCAGACCGGGAAGAGTGCCAAGGGTGAGCCGGTAAACAACCTGATTTATTGGGACAAGCAATAGAAAGGTTTCGGAAATAGAAAAGCGGGCGCTTCTTTGGGTGAAAAGGGGTTAAGCGCCCGCTGTCGTAACGGGGATTTAAGTTATCTGTAAAAACGCTCCAGACCGGGGCGTGGTTACTCCGAGCGCAAAATATTTTGCGTGTAGACTGGCATTGTGGTTAAGTCGTGGTCCAACGGGAGCTTACTCCAGGCAGTTGAATCCTTTGCCGCCCGTTTTCCCGAAGTTGTAATCATAGGCCCCCGCCATTTGGCAGGCGAAGGAATGGCGCCGGACCATGCCGGATCCGCGGGCGTCCATCGGGTTACGCTGGTCCAAGCGGCAGCCGAACTGGCGCGATCGGGCATGGCGGAGCGGGGCTTGGCACCCCTGAGTTCCCTGGGCCGGGAGGCTGTCGCAGCCAGGATCGCCCAGAAAGCGCAGGAGCAGGCAGAACTTGCGTATTTTCACCCAGTAGCGTCGCTGCCAGGGTTCGCCAGGGCTTTGGCTCGGACGATCCTCGAACTGAGGCTGGCCGGGGTCAGGCGCGAAGGACTGGCATCCGCAGGACTGCCTGCGGCGGACCTGGGACGGCTGCTGGAGCGGTATGAAGCCGAGCTTCAGGAGCGATCGCTGGTGGATCTCCCAGGCCTGCTCGCGTTGGCAACGGATGCCGCTAAAAAGGCGGCAAAAAATGCGCAGTGGCACCCCTGGGTCGGGCTGCCCCTCGCCAGGTTGGATGCCGACCTGGAGTCTCGGGCCCACCGCGAGTTTTTCAATAGTCTGGCGGCGCGGGCGCCGGAGGTGTTGCAGGCGGAGTTAGGATCGCCGGAACAAGCGACCGGCCTGGAGGCCGATCCTACTGGGTCGCTGGAACATCTCCGTAAGTTTTTGTTTGCGCAGGAGCCGCAGCGGTGCGAGGCGAATGACGGGCGCTTCGAGTTCTTTTCGGCTCCCGGCGAGGGACTGGAGGCGGTGGAGATCGCCCGGCGGATCATCAGGTTGGCGCGCGAAGGCGTGGCGTTCGACCAGGTGGCGATCCTGCTTCGGAATCCGGAACGCTACCAGCCGATGATCGAGGACGCCCTGCGCCGCGCGCAGATTCCGGCCTGGTTTAGCCGCGGCACGGCTCGTCCGCACCCGGCGGGGCGGGCTTTTCTGGCGCTGCTGCTGTGCGCGGGCGACGGGCTTTCGGCCTCGCGGTTCGCCGAATACCTGTCGCTGGGCCAGGTGCCCGAAACTCCCGGCGCTCCGAAATGGGTTGCGCCGGAGGACGAACTTCTTGGCTCACTAGAGAGTGAAGCGGGCGCGCCTTCCGCGGAAGCCGACAGGCCGACGCCTCGCCGATGGGAACGCCTGCTGGTGGATGCCGCGGTTATCGGCGGAAAGGACCGGTGGGAGCGCCGGCTGAATGGCCTGGAGGAGGAATTCGCGCTACAGGAGAAGCCGCTCGATCAGCTCCAGAACCTGAAGAAGTTCGCGCTGCCTCTGATCGGCATGCTGGACGCGCTGCCGGCCGCCGCCACCTGGAGTGTGTGGCTCGAACAACTGGCGGAACTCGCCCGCTTGTCGTTGCGCGACCCGGATCCGGTGCTTTCGGTCCTGGCTGAACTTGCGCCGATGGGCGACGTCGGACCAGTGGCGCTCGACGAGGTCGCCGAAGTCTTGAGTGAGCGCCTGAGATTCCTGCGCCGGGAGCCGCCGAACCAGCGGTGGGGTCGTGTGTTCGTCGGTTCGATAGACGAAGCCCGCGGGCGCGAGTTCGCCGTCGTATTTCTGCCCGGACTCGCCGAGGGTTTGTTCCCGCAGAGGATGCTGGAAGATCCGCTGCTGCTCGATGAATTGCGCCAAGCTGTTTGCGAACACCTGCCGCTCCGCAAGCAGCGCGTCAACGAGGAACGGATGCGGCTGCACCTGGCGGTGGCCGCAGCGCGCGACCGGCTGGTCGTTTCTTACCCGCGCATGGAAGTTGCCGAGGCCCGTCCACGTGTCCCGAGCTTCTACGCGCTCGAACTGCCGCGCGCCGTGGAAGGATCGCTCCCGGAGCTGAAGGCGTTCGAGAATCGCGCTCGCGAAGCCGCGCCGGCTCGGCTGAACTGGCCCGCTCCTAAAGAAGCCGCGGACGCGATTGACGATGCGGAGTACGATCTGGTTACGATCGCGAAAGGGCGCGGGGAGTCAGGCGCTTTGCACTACCTGGTTGGAGCCAATCCACACCTGGTGCGCTCTCTACGCGGACGCGGGAGGCGGTGGCGCAGCAAGTGGCGAGCGGAGGACGGATTGGTGACGGACAATGCCGCGGCGCTAGAGGCTCTGGGTGCCGAGCGCTTGACGGCGCGGACCTGGTCGCCTTCCTCGCTCGAGAACTTCGCGGTCTGCCCGTACAAATTCGCGTTGCATGGAATCTATAGGCTGAAGCCTCGCGATGAGTCTGTGCCGCTGGAACAATTAGACCCACGAACACGCGGGGCGCTGTTTCATGAGATCCAGTACGAGCTGTTTCAGGACTTGCAGCGCGCTGGATTGCTTCCCGTGAACGATGAGCGGCTGCCAGAAGCGCTGAAGCGGGCAGACGCGATGCTCGACCGCGTGGCCGCGAAATACCAGGAGAAGCTTGCTCCCGCGATTCCGCGCGTTTGGAAATCGGAGGTCGAAGATCTGCGAACGGATTTGCGGGGATGGCTCCAGCACGTCGCGCGCAACGATGACGACTGGGAGCCGGTAGAGTTCGAACTGGAATTCGGAAAGGAAAATCCCATCGCGCTGGAAGAAGGAATTAGCCTGCGAGGCAAAATCGACTTGCTCGAGAAGCACGTGTCTCGTGAGGTGTATCGCGTGACGGACCACAAAACCGGCAAGCGTCCCGATTCGATTCCGCGCTGGGTGGGCGGCGGTCGGAGCTTGCAGCCGCTTCTGTACGGGTTGGCGGCCGAAAAACTCCGCGGTGCGCCTGTGGAATCGGGACGGTTGTTGTATGCGACGCAGCGCGGCGGCTACACGCCGATAGAGATCAAACTGGACGAACGCGCTCGCCAGTTCTTGCATAAACTACTGGGCGATATCGACGCATCGATCGCAAACGGTTTTCTGCCTCCAGCCCCTGCAAAAGACGCGTGCGGGATTTGCGATTACCGGATTGCGTGCGGCCCCTACGAGGAGCGGAGGCACAGCAAGAAAGATCGTCACGACGCGCGGCTCGACCCCCTGACCGAGATCCGGGGCATGGCATGAGTGTGACGGCGTGAGTACGTCAGCGCGCACGGTTTCGGACGCGGAGGCGCGGCGAAGGATTCGGGAATCGCTCGATGAGAGCCTGATTGTCGAGGCCTCGGCGGGCACCGGCAAGACCACCGAACTGGTCCGCCGGATCGTCGCTGTCCTGGAACATTGCCCGACTACTATCGACAAGATCGCTGCGGTGACCTTCACTCACAAAGCCGCCGGAGAGTTGAAGCTTCGCCTGCGTGAGGAACTGGACCGCAGGCGTCAGGAGGCGGCCGGCAGCCGCCAGTTAGAAAATGCCCTCGAACACCTGGAGGAAGCTTCCATCGGGACCATCCATTCCTTTTGCGCGCAGCTTCTGCGGGAGCGGCCGGTGGAAGCGTGCGTGGATCCAGCCTTCCAGGAGTTGAGTGAGCAGGAGAGCTCGAGGCTGTATCAACGGGCATTTCGGGCGTGGCTCGAACGCCGGCTGGCCGAGCCGTCGCCGGGATTGCGGCGGGCATTCGCCCGGCTCGCCTGGCGCGATTCCTGGGACGATTCCCCGCCCCTCGAGCAGTTGCAGTACGCCGGCAGAAAACTGGTGGAGTGGCGCGATTACCCGGCCGCATGGCGCCGCGAGCCATTCGCGCGCGACGAAGAAATCGGCACGCTGCTGCGCATGGCGCGCGAGCTGGCGGAGCTGAGCTCGCGTCCGCGTCGCGTAACCGACAACCTGTACGTCGGGCTGCAACCTGTGCGCCTGCTGATGCAGAACGTCGACCGTGCGGAGAATGTTTCGGCTCCGCGCGATTACGATGCGCTCGAGAGCCTGGTGCTCAAGCTCGGGCGCGACCTGCGCCGCGATATGAAAAAAGGCTCGGGCGAGTATGGCGGAGGCGTGAGCCGAGAAGACCTGCTCAATCGGCGCGACGAGCTGCTGCGTTGGATCGAGGAGTTCCGGCGGCGAGCCGATGCGGACTTGGCGGCCGAGCTGCGCGAGGAGATGTCGGGGCTGGTGGAGGAGTACGACGAGCGCAAGCGCCGGCAAGGCAAGCTGGACTTCGTGGATCTGCTGGTTTGTGCCAGGGATCTGGTTAAAAATCAGCAGCCTGTGCGGCAATATTTGCAGAAACGCTTCACCCACCTGTTTATCGACGAGTTCCAGGATACGGACCCGCTGCAGGCGGAAATTCTGCTGCTGCTAGCCGCGGACGATCCAGCCGAATCGGCCTGGCTGAAGATACGGCCAGTCGCCGGCAAGCTGTTCGTGGTGGGGGATCCGAAGCAATCCATCTACAAGTTCCGTCGCGCGGATATTTTGCTCTACCGGCAGGTACGCGATGCGATGGTCGAGCGCGGCTGCGGGCTGGTTGCGCTGCGGCAGAGCTTCCGTTCCGTCCCGAACCTGCAACATTTCGTGAATACCGCGTTTGAAACAGAGATGGACGGCGATGGTCACGCCGAGTGGATTCCGCTGGAGCAGCATCGGGAAGAAATCGAGGGACGGCCGAGCCTGATCGCGTTACCGGTGCCGAAGCCGTACAAGACGCGCCTCTCGAAAGACGCCGTGAACCGGTCGCTGCCGGATGCGATCGCCGCGTTCGTGGCGTGGCTGGTGCAGGAAAGCGGTTGGGGGTTCAAAGCGCGTGATGTCGCGATCCTGTTCCGGCGGCGGACACAAGCGGGGCAGGACCTGACGCGCGAGTACGCGCGGGCTCTGGAGGCGCGCAGCGTCGATCACCTGCTGGCCGGGTCTAAATCGTTCCACCATCGCGAGGAAGTAGAAACGCTGCGAGCCGCGCTGACCGCCATCGAGTGGCCGGATGACGAGCTGAGCGTGTTCGCCACGCTGAAAGGCTCTCTGTTCGCGATACCCGACGAGATGCTGCTCGTGCACAAGCACCAGCGCGGACGGCTCCATCCATTTCATCGTGAGGGCGCCGAGCCTCCGATCGCGGAGGTGCTAGCACTGCTGGCGGAACTGCATCGGGCTCGGAATTACCAGCCGTTCGCCGCGACGATCCACGCGCTGCTCGAAGCTACCCGTGCCCACGCGGGTTTCCTGCTTCGCCCCGGCGGCAATCAGATTCTGGCGAATGTGTCTCGCGTCGCGGACCTGGCTCGCACGTACGAGGCGACCGGAGGCGTATCTTTTCGCGGATTCGTAGAGGAACTGACCACGCAGGCCGAGAAGGAAGAAGCATCCGAAGCGCCGGTGCTTGAAGAGGATTCGGATGGCGTCCGCCTGATGACGGTTCACGGGGCGAAGGGACTGGAGTTTCCGGTTGTGATCCTGGCGGATCTCACGGCGAATCTGTGCGCGCGCGAGCCGGATCAATATGTGGACGGCGCCAAGCGCGTGAGCGCCACTCGACTGCTCCGGTGCGCGCCCTGGGAACTGCTGGATAACGAATCTCAGGAAGCCGCGCGAGAGCGCGCGGAGGGTGTCCGCGTGGCTTATGTGGCCGCTACGCGCGCACGCGACCTGCTGGTGGTTCCGGCGTGCGGCGATGAGCCTTTCCCGCAGGACAATTGGCTGAGTCCGCTGAATAAAGCTCTATATCCATCGCGCGAAAGATGGCGGAAGTCGAGCCCCGCGCCGGGGTGTCCGGAATTCGGCACGTCGACTGTGGTTGAACGTCCCATGGATTACGATCGTGAGCCCGAGTTTTCCGTACGGCCGGGGACAATCGTCCCACAGCAGGGATCGCACCAAGTGGTGTGGTGGGATCCATCGATCCTGAAACTCGGCGAAGAAGGCGACCACGGGCTGCGGCAGGAGGAGCTGCTGACAGAGGATGGCGGCGTGAGCTCGGCCGCGTATCACGAGTGGCGGGAGCAGCGCGCCAAAATAATTGACGCCGCCGCGCGGCCGGAATTTGCCGTGTTCCTCGCGAGCCAGGCATCAGACGCGCCCCCGAATTCGGTGGCAGTCGAATTGGTAGGTCCCGGCCTCCAGGCCGGACGGGAGACCGGCCCTACCGGACGACGCTTCGGCACCCTCGTACACGCCGTGTTGCGCGACGTACCCCTGGATGCCGGCCGCGCTACCATCCGGCAATGGTCGCAACTCAACGCGCGTATCGTGGGCGCGCCAACGGACGAAGCAGAGGCCGCGTGCGCCAGAGTGGAGGCCGCGCTGCGTCATCCTCTTCTCGATCGTGCCCGGGCGGCGGAGCGAAAACATCGCGAGTATCCTGTCATGTTACGCGCGGACGTCGGACGGCTCATGGAAGGCGTCATCGATCTGGCGTTCGTGGAGGACGGCGCCTGGGTGATCATCGACTTTAAGACCGACGCGGATATTTCCGGCCGCAGCGGGCCATACCAGCGGCAGCTTCAGTGGTACGCACACGCGCTCAGCCGCTTGACCGGCCTACCAGCACGGGCGTATCTGCTCGGGGTGTAGAGCATGGCTCCGTCGGTTACGATTCGTTCACCGGCGCGGAGGCCGCTTGTCACCCGCAAGCGGCCCTCGGCGTCGGGCGCGGCGACGATCGGGCGCCGCTCGAAGCGCCCGTCGTTTATCGCCGCGAACACGTAGCTCTCGCCGTCCTCTGTAAACACCGGGCCTGGCTTGAGCAAAAGATTGGGATTGATGCGTTCCACGCAGGCAGCAAAGCGGGGGTCGGGATACGCCGCGGCCCGGAACTTGCTGAGATCGGCACTCTTCACGTCGCTGAGGCGGGCAGTGATGACGGCCGTATCCGCGGCCGCCCGTGCCAGCATCGAACGAAACGCCCATGACATCGCGGGAATAACACACCTCCTGACAGTTCTCGACGCCTCTCAGCCGGAAGGGCTGATCAGCTCACAATGCTGTGTTGGGAATCAGGAGTTGCAGGGAGGAGCGCGCGGGCGAAAATCCGAGCGGCGTGCGTCCCGGCGCGCGGCTTCATTCTGCCAGGTGCGATCGGTGACAGTCCGCTCCGGCGGGGCGATCGCGACAGCAGGCGTCAGGGACTGGGTTCGATCCTCAGAGATGGCGAACCACGCGAGCCGCGGAAAACGCACGCGCCAGGCCGACCCGGGCTGCGCACTCCAGAGCTTCTGGAAATCCGCCAGACGGCCTTCGTGAAACGAGCCAGCGCCGTCATTGATCCATACGCCGATCGGCTGGCCTGATAACGGCTCGAATACGATCAGGTCCCCGTCGCGGTCGCCGTCCACGTCGCGGCTGCTTAGCTCGACGGTCGCGCCGCGGCTCCGGAAATGGAACGAGGTCGACTGGAACGCGCCGAGCGTAATGCGGACTTCCTGCGCATACCCGCTGTCGTCATGGCGCCCCGAAGATGCGGTCGCCAAATCGACGTTCTGGTCCCCGTCGAGATCGGCCAGCACCCAGCCGGACACCCGGGGGGAATCAAACGGGCTGGGAAGGTCGTGAGTGGTGGCGGCGAGGCTCAGACCGCCGCTCGCCAAGCCGAGGAGCAGGAGCGCCCAAGATTTTGCGAAGGCCCGCACGCTCAAATGATTATAGCCCGGCTGCACGGTTTTAGTTATTTCAGGTTCCGTTCGAAGAAATCCACCATAGCGCGGTTCAACTCGCGGGCTTCGACGCCCGTAACTGCATGGGTTTTCTGAGTATGGACCTGCATCTCGAATTGCTGGTCCGCGCGCTCCAGCGCATCGATCATCTGCACCGTGTTCTGGAACAGCACGTTGTCGTCCTCCAGGTTGTGCGCGATCATCAGCTTCCCCTTGAGATTCTTCGCTTGCGGCGGGAGGGCGGTGTTCTTGTAGCCGTCCGGATTGTCCTTGGGCAGGCCCATGTAGCGCTCGGTGTAGATGGTGTCGTAATTACGCCAATCGGTTACCGGAGCCCCCGCGATTCCGGCCCGAAAGACGTCCGGAGCGTTCAGCAGCGCGTTAAGCGTCATGAACCCGCCGTAACTCCAGCCGCGGATGCCGACCCGAGCCCGGTCGACGAATCCCAGTGAGACCAGGTACTCGATGCCGGCCACCTGGTCGGCCAACTCCGCCGAGCCGAGCTTCCGAAACACCGGTGTCTCGAACGCGTGTCCTCGTCCCGACGATCCACGATTGTCCACTTGCCAGACCACGAAGCCCTTGTGAGCCAGGACCTGGTCCAGGTCCGCGCCCATCCAGACGTTTCGCACTCCTTGCGCGTCCGGTCCGCCGTAAGCCAGCACCACGGCCGGATACTTCTGGGCTGCCGAAAATCCCGCGGGCCGGATCAGTCTCGCATACAGCAACGTTTTATCAGGACCCTGGAAGCTGACCAGCTCAGTCGGGAGAATATTGTACTCGTCGGTGATGCGCCGGTTCGCTTCGCGATACACGCCCAGTTCGCTTCCGTCCGCGGCGTGGAGCGTCGTGCGCGGCGGTGACGCTACGCTCGAAAACGCATCGAGATAGAAGTGTGCGCCCGGTCCCATCGCGATCGTGTGCGTTCCCGAACCGGAGCTGAGTTGGTGCTTTCCCTCGCCGGTTATTCCAATGCTGTAGAACTGTCGCTCCAGGGGGCTGGTCTCGCTTGCTGTGTAATAGACGCGCCCGGCACCTTCGTCGACACCCGCGATGCCGGTCACCTCCCAGGAGCCTCGAGTTAGTTGCCGTGATTGTCCACTGTCAATCGAATATAGATACAGGTGACGGAAACCGTCCCGCTCGCTCAGCCAGAGGAATTGGTGTCCGTCGCTCACGAACACGGGATCCGCTTGCACGTTGACCCAGTACGGGTCGGTTTCTTGCAGAATCTGCGACGCCTTACCCGATCCGGCCGCCACCAATAGCAGCTCCAGCTTATTCTGCACGCGATTCGTACGCGCCACGTAAACGTTCCGGGAATCCGGCGTCCAGCCTACGCGCGCAATGAGGGAATCGTCGTGTGTGCCCGCTACTTTCATCCAACGAGTGCTCCCGCCGCCGGCCGACACCACCCCTACCCGAACGTCCGCATTGTCCTCGCCCGCCTGCGGATAGCGCTGCGGCTCGTAGATCGGACGCGACCCCCGCAAATCTTCGTGAGGATAAAGCGGCTCGTGGCTGATATCGAACTGCAGATATGCAATCGACTTGGAATCGGGCGACCACCAATAGGCAGTGCCAAGATCGAGCTCTTCCGGATACACCCAGTCCAAGCCTCCGTTGCGCAGTGTGTCCGAACCGCCGGTGGTGAGACGCGTTTCGCGTTTCGAGGCGATATCGAGTGCATAAAGATCCCAATCGCGGCGGAATGCGACCGTCTTCCCATCGGGTGACAGCTTGGGATCACGTTCGGCAACAGGGGTCTTGGTGAGCTGCGTCCATGTGTGTGTGTCTACCTGGATAATGAACACGTCCCCGCCCGTGGAATACAAAACACCGCCGGCGGATGACCACTGGACAGGCATTTCGCGCACGCGCCGATTCTCCCAATCGAACGGCCGCGATTCCGACGATGCGGGCTTGACTGCGGCTGCATCCATAGCCGATGTGTCGATCAGATCTTTCGACGATTTTGTGGCGGGATCATAGATCATGAGTTTCCGATCCTGCCGGTAGAGGAACTGTTTTCCGTCGGGCGCCCACGCCACGGGATTTCCAGGGCCCTGAGGAGCCAGCCGGGCCGCTTCCTCCATCGTCTCCAGCGTGATCGGCTTCTTCTGCGCCAGCAGGACTGGAGCGCACGCGAGGAACAAAACCGCGGCTCTCATCGTATAGTAATTTTAGTTGAATCCAACTGTGCTCGCTGCTTGGTTCTTTACGTAACTGAGGATATCTCCATCATGGCTTTTTGCGTTCAATGCGGCAGTCAGCTCCCCGATGCCGGACGATTCTGCACCAATTGCGGATCGGCGATCTCTCCAAGCGGTCCTGCGGCCCCCCCGCATCAACCGCTGGACTTCACCATTCAGGGCGATAATCTGCAAGTAATTCGAATCCGCCTGCAGCCCGGTCAGGAGCTGTTCGCCGAAGCCGGCAAAATGCTATACAAGCAGACCCAGGTGTCGTGGGAAACGCGCATGACGGGCGAGACGCTGGGCGACAAACTGTGGGGCGCGGTGAAGCGCAAGCTCATGGGCGAGTCGCTGTTCCTGACCTACTTCCGCACGTCAACGCCGGGTGAAGTCGGCTTCGCAGGCAGTTATCCGGGACGAATCCAGGCATTCGATTTGAAGGCCGGCCAGAGCGTTTTCGTCCAGCGCGACAGCTTCGTTGTGGCGCAATCGACGGCGCAGCTCAATATCGCGATGGTGAAGCGGCTCGGCGCCGGATTCTTCGGCGGCGAGGGATTCATCCTCGAAAAGCTTACCGGACCCGGAACCGTTTTCATTCATGCCGGCGGAGACTTCCTCGAATTCAATCTGGCGGCCGGCGAATCCCTGCAGATCGACACTGGATCGATCGTCGCGTTCGACGAAGGCGTGGATTACGACATTCAATTGGCCGGCGGTATCCGGACAGCCCTGTTCGGGGGCGAGGGCCTGTTCCTGGCCACGCTCACAGGTCCCGGTCGCGTGATCGTGCAAAGCATGACGCTCCAGAAAATGCGGCGCGAACTGGCGCCTTACCGCACCGGTGGCGACGAGCACAAGGGCCTCAACGTCATCTCCGGTATCTTCAACAGCGACGACTAACGATCCTACTTCACCGCAATCGTCGTGACCCTGCCGTTCGACACCTGCAACGGGATGTCGTTATTGCTGTTGGTCGGGTCGTAGCCCCAATTGCTCGCCACATCCCGCATGGTGACGATAATCGGAACATTGTTGGTACCGGGTGGAGGTCCGCCCTCCGCGACAGTGGGAATTCGGAGATTAATGATCCACGACCCCGGATAAGTGGGATCCAGGCCGGAGAATAGAATGTTCGCCGCCGGAACCTCTTTGGCGTTTAAGAAGACGTGAAGATCGGCCGGATTTGTCCGTACCAGACCGGAAGGTGCGACGCCGTCCGCCGGCGGATTGTTCACCAGACCCTGGCCGGTGAGCGCCAGTTGCAGCGTTTTTCCGAGACTGACTGGGTTTTGAGGACCGTTCAGCCCGCCATCATCGATATTGGCGGCCAGGATCTGTCCCGTGCCTGCTCCATTCACCGTTTTAAAGGCCGGATCGGCTACCGCCATGGTGAGTGTTCCCGCGGCCACGATCTCGCTCGTGGTGGGATTGAACAGGACGAATTCGGCCGGGCCGGTGGTGGGAGCACTCCAGGGAATCACAAAATTGACGTAGGTCTTCTGCACCACCGCGTAGATTCCGGACTGCACGCCGTTCACCAGCATCTGCAAACCGGCCACAGTTTTGGGATAAGGCGGAGTCTCATGGACTTCGTCATTGACGTTGAGCAGTTTGCCTATCGGCGCCGCTTGCACCCACATCCCCGGTGTCAGCGGTCTAAGGGAAGTAAAGGTGAACGCATTCCTGACCGCAAGCTTGGCGAAGTAGAACGTAATACGATTAATCGCTTCCGCCACAATCGGGTTGTCAAACGAGTCCAAAGCGACCGCCATGGGCGCGTATGACCCGATCGTCTGAAGAATCGTGCTCGAGTTCTGGTAAGTGGTGACCTCCGGCAGGTGGAACACGGCGTTGCCGGCAGCAACCCACATCTCGCCGCTGATCGGGCTGACCGCGATTCCCTGCGGCGAGGAGAAATTGGGGAAATTGAAGGCCGCGGCCGGACCCGTTTGCGCGATGACCGAGGTGTCCCGGTAAACCACAACGCGGCTGTTTGATGAATCGCAAACGTAGAGCCGTCCCGATGAATCCGTGGCCACGTGGCGCGGGGAGTTCAGGCCGGCCAACGAAGTGGAACTTCCACTCGCTGCAAAGTTCTGCTGCCCTACGATGGTGAATGCGTTCTCTCCGTTCGAGAAGGGCTTCCGGAATACCAGGACCCGGTTCAAGTCCGCATCGGAAACCGCCAGTTGGCCGTCGGGGAAAAAGGCCACCCCGAAAGGAGTTCTCATGGTCTGCTGTGTGGCGCTCTGATCCTTTTGGGTGAAGTCGCGTTGACCCAGCACCAGATCGGCGCTTTGGTTGGTTCCCACCGAAACATTGAACGGCGCGGGGAAGCGCAAGACCCGGCCATTGCCGGAATCGGCCACCCACAGGTTGCCGCTGTCATCAACTGCCACACCTACCGGCCGGTACAGTCCGGTTCTGGTGGGCAGATCTCTATCGCCGCTCGGATAGTTCACAATCGAGCGGAATAAATCGTTGGCGGACTGTCCGATCACCAGATCGGCCTTCTGTGTGAGGATCGATCGCGCATCCGTTCCTACCGCCCGCGCATCGCGGAACCCTAGAACACGATTATTAAAAGTGTCGGCAATATAAAGGTGGGGAGGATTGGAACTCTTGTCCACCACGATTCCTCCGCCGGGGGAACCGTTATTAAAGATCCACACTTCCTTGCCTTCGATCAGATTGGGGGCGTTGAACGGAAAATCGGTCTGACCCACGACTACGTTCGCCGAAGTGTAGCTGAACGATCCACTCGCCGGATAGGAAAGCAGCCGGTTATTGCCTGTGTCCGCCAACCAAAGATTGCCTGCGTTGTCGAATGTTCCGCCGGATGGCGCAGCCAGCGAAGTAGCATCGGGTTCGGTCAGGCCGCGGTTGATTTTTCCGCTCAGCAGATCGGGTTGGCCGATCACGCCGTCGATCTTCGGCGAGGGCGCCGTATCGGTCGGAGTGTATTGACCCACGGAGTTGTAGCGCACCACGCGGTTGGCCACCGTGTCAGCCACGAAGACTGCGTTTCCATTCGTAAACACCCCCAATGGGCCGTTCACATTGCCATTCGCCAGGCCGTACTCATTGGTAACGGGCTTCGCCGGTCCGGCCGGAACTACACCCAGGACTTTCGATGCGGAAACGCCGGAATTGGGCGTCGGATAATACAACACCCGAGCGTATCCGTCAGCTACGTATAAAGCCCCGCTGGCATCAAAGGCCAGACTCTGGGGCTGGAGCATTACCGATGTAACGATCTGGCAGTTGGCGCTGCTGCAAGTAGGAGTCGTGTTCGAAATGAAGTCGGGTTGCCCGAGCACCAGATCCGCAGCCGGCTCGATGGTGCCTGCCGCCAGTTGGCTGGCCGGGAATCGCAACACCCGATTATTGGCTGCATCCGCCACCCACAGATTCCCCTGCGCGTCAATCGCGATAGAGCTTCGCAAAGCTGCGCCGAACAGAACGAGCGCCAGCGTCTTATTGGTCGGCTTGGCATTCCCTTCATTCGGAGAATTGCCGCTGCTTTGAGTCTTCTGCCCGATGACCAGATCGATCTGCAGCGGATCGCTGCTCTGGTTGAAGGGGTTGGGATAACGCACCACACGGCTATTCCCGCTATCCACGACATACAGGTTTCCATTTCCATCCACGGCTACGCCGGTGGGGGCCGTCAGGCCCGAGGACAGGTCCCTGCCCGGCCCTTGTGATGTGGTCGAAAAAAAGTCGCGCTGGCCTATAACTTTGTCGGCCTGATTTCCCTTGGTGAGGCCGGCTGTGTTGAGCCATGCGAGCACCCGATTATTGTTAGCATCCGCCACATACATCGCGCCGCCGGACGGGGAAAATGCCACCGCTAAAGGCGAATTGAGCTCGCGTCCCTCCACTAAGTTTGCCGCGCTGGAGGTCGGCGGAGTAGTCAGCCTCAGTTGGCCGAACTCCCGCGAAGGGAGATCATTGATGGTAGGCGAGATCTGCGCCACTAGAGGCACACTCGCGAGCACAAATCGCCATAAGAGCTTCATTATCAGGATTCTCCGATGGGGCGGAACGCGGGAAGTCGCCCTTCTCAGAGAAGATAACACAGGGCGTAAACTGTTCCATCTACCATTCGTACTAGAACCGTCTCGCGCAACGCCCGGTGATAAAATGAACCCTTGGATCCGTCACCCTCTTCACCTCCTAAACCCCGCGTCTGCGCCGTCAGCTACCTGAATACGGTCCCCTTGGTCTGGGGCCTGGTGCATGATCCGGCGCTTAGAGATACCTTCGATCTTCGGTTCGCCCTCCCGTCGGAATGCGCCGATCAGCTCTCGACCGGCCAGGCTGATATCGGGATCGTTCCGGTAATCGAGATGGCCCGTCAGGGTCTCGATTATTTCCCCGGGACGGGCATCGCCTGCCACGGTCCGGTTCGCAGCATTCTGCTGGTTTCCAAGGTTCCCTTCCGGGAAATCCACGCGCTTGCGACCGATTCCGGCTCTCGCACGTCCGCCATGCTGGCTCAGGTGATCCTGGCGGAGCGCTTCGGCGTGAGGCCGCGGGTTTTCTCGCACCTCGCGGATCTTGATGAAATGCTGGGCAAGGCCGATGCCGCCCTGCTTATCGGCGACGCCGCGCTTCGCGTCGATCCAGTCACCCTTCCGTACGAAACGCTGGACCTGGGCGCGGAATGGATCGCGCTCACCGGGCTCCCCATGGTGTTCGCGGTCTGGGCCGGACGCAAGGAAGTAATTCGCGAGCCCTACGGCCGGATATTTCTCGAATCCTGCCGCTATGGTCTGGAACACATGGACGACATCGTCCGCGCCGAAGCACCCGCCCGCCAGTTCAGCCCCGATCTTGTTCGCCAGTATCTGACTCATCACATCGTGTTTGAGCTAGGGGATCGCGACTACGAAGGCATGCGCCTTTACATCCAGCACGCTCTGCGCCTGGACCGGGTTATGATACCGACAGGTATCCCCGCATGATGACGCGCGCTGAAGCGATCGACCTGTTTGAGAGCGATGACCTGATCGGCATCGGCATGGCGGCTGACGCCGTTCGCCGCAAGCTGCATCCCGAGGGCGTGGTCAGCTACATCATCGACCGCAACATTAACTACACCAATTTCTGCACCGAGTATTGCAGCTTCTGCGCGTTCTACCGGCCCATGGGTCACGACGAGGGCTACATCCTCTCTAAGGAAACAATCTTCAGCAAGATCCAGGAGACCATCGACCTGGGCGGCACCGGCATCCTGATGCAGGGCGGCCTGCATCCCGACCTCAAGATCGAATGGTACGAAGACCTGCTGCGCTCGATCAAGAAGCGCTTCGATATCTGGTGCCATTGCTTTTCCGCGCCGGAGATCATGAACATCGCGGAAGTCAGCGGCCTGAGCCTGCATGATACGCTCTCCCACTTGCGGGATGCGGGCCTCGATTCCCTGCCCGGCGGCGGCGCCGAGATTCTCGACGATCAGGTGCGCCATCGCATCAGCCGCCTCAAGTGCAACACGCAGGACTGGATCGACGTGCACCGGACCTGTCACGCGATTGGGCTGCGCTCGACGGCCACCATGATGTTCGGCACCGGCGAGTCGATCGAGCAGCGCATGAACCACTTCGATATCGTGCGCCAGATCCAGGAGGATACCGGCGGATTCACCGCGTTCATCCCGTGGAGCTTCCAGCGCGAGCTTACGTCACTGGGGCGCTTCGTCAAAGAAGAGGCCACCGCCGTCGAATATTTGAAAATGCTGGCGCTGTCGCGGCTGTACCTGGAAAACATTCTCAATATCCAGTCCTCCTGGGTGACTCCCGGACTCAAGACGTGCCAGATCGGACTGCGCTTCGGCGGGAACGACGTCGGCAGCATCATGATCGAAGAGAACGTAGTGAGCGCCGCCGGCACGCATCATCAGGCCACCGAAGAGGAGTTGCGGCGCCTGATTCGCGACGCAGGATTTATCCCGAAGCAGCGGGATACGCTCTACCGGACGTACTTTTTGAATTAGCCCGTATCCAAAACCCGAGCCCGATCAGCGCGACCAGGCTGATCCCGCCCCCTAATCCCAGCAGCCGCGACTGGTATCGAAATTCAACCGTGTGCTCCCCCGCTGGCACCGTCACAGCCTGGAACGCGCCCATCCAAGGTTCGACGCCTACGCCTCGTCCATCAACTGAAGCTGCCCAGCCGGGGAAAAACTGTTCGTGCAAGGCGAGCTTTCCCCCGACTTCCGAGCTCAAGCGGAACGTCCGATTCTCTGGCTGCCACGCAAGCCGCTGGACCTGATCATTAGCACCACCTTCCCAACTGTAGGGCGGCTGCGCATCCAAATACTCATACACTCTATAAAAAGTCGGCATCGATCCCAACAGTCGATAATGCGGGTTGTCCTTCAGCTTCGGAAATACCTTGCTGTACTCCGAGCTGATCACGTAGCGGACTCCGAACAGCTTCAGAGCGGCGTAGTTTTCCGGATCGATTTCAAAAGTCCGGTCCGTCCGGAAGTGCCCATAGGTCTCCGCCATTTTCCGGTACTGAGTTGTGAGGAGCGGGTCAAACCCTTGCGGGGTGATCAATCCGATGTGCCGGAAATCATTCGGAAGCGGCCCGGTGTCGTTGTCCACGATAATCCGGCCAATGCCATCATTGCGAAGCTGCTGGTACACTTCCAGCATCATACCGGGAAACGAAGTGGACGACCATCTTTGCGCGTCCCCAGTCGCGGCGTTGAATCGCTTGCTGGTTCCGAAAGCTTTGTAATCGACGCCCACGAAAACAACCAGGGCAGCGGCCATCCAGATCCGCCTGCGGCCGTGCTCGGCGCGGACCGCGTACATCCCGGCAGCGAAAATCGCCAGGGTTACCAGCAAATCGAGCCCGCTTCGCCATCCTGCCGCGAAGCTTTGACTTTTCCATCGGAACACTTCGTAGCCGGCCCATACCGCCATGAGCGCAGCGGACGCTGGCGCCAGCCACGACGGCGTACGATGTTTCCCTTCAAGAAAATGATCGAGAGCGTACGCCGTGAGCGCCGCGAAGGCCAGCGTCACGCCGGCCAGAAAGTACCAGGCGCGCAGGATATCCGGCAAAAGGCTCGAATGCCGGATCACGTTCCAAACGATATCGTACGGGTTCACCGCCATCACCAGGCTCGCTGCCAGCACCGCTAACGATGGAACCAAGTCCCGAAATCGGCGGCGGCGGATCAGAAACGGCAGACCGAGCAGGGCCGGCACCCCCAAATAGAAATAATCCTTGAACGGATTCGTGTCCAGCGGCATGTTCAAGCCGAAATTGAAATAGTTCGGAATCGCATAGGACAGAATCAGATCCGGGTCTTTGACACCCAGGCCGTAGTGCACTTCCGGCTCGCGTAGCGCGGTGGTTTCCCAGGTCGGCAGAATCTGGATGGCGCACAACATCAACGAGAAGACCAGGCCCGCGATCGTTCCCAGGGCCGCTTTCCAGCGCCAGAGGCCCGCCAGCGAGTAGACGCCAACCACCATCGCGAACACCATCCAGGTGGGTGGATATCCCGCCAGGAAGCACAGCGCCGACGCGGCTACGACCTTCCACAAAGGCCGCCAGGATCGTCTCTCCACCGCTTGGTCGATGCCCCACAGAGCCAACGGCAACCAGATGTACCCCGCCAACAGGCCGAAGTGCTGCAACTGCGTGCACAGGTATCCGCTGAACGCGAACACCCCCGCTCCCAGAATGCACGGCAATTCTCCCAGTCGTTTCCCGCGAAGCCACAGGTAACACAGCAGGAATCCAAGCCAGACGTGCGCGATCTGCACATCCTGCATTGACTGATAAGAGAGACGTTCCCGTCCGAGACTAAAAAGGAACATCAGCCAGGTCGGCGGATAAAACAGCGCCGCCTGGACGTTGCTTACGAAACCCATGCCGGAGTAGATGGTGGGGTCCCACAGCGGAAAACGGCCGTGGCGAAGACTTTGGAACGCGTAGTCAGCCAGAGGATAATGAAACCCGTTCAGGTCGTATGGGATATGGACCCACCGCACGGGCGGAATGTATTCGAAAAAGAATAGCCACGTGAACAGCAGTGAGGCCAGCGCGATCGCTTTCCGGGAGTGCAAGAATCCATGCTACTCCACTGGGCGTCACTTCGAGCCGTATGAGCCCGCGCGAAAGTCTGGGCGGACAAAAACGAATAAGAGCACTAAAAGGGGTCCAAGCGTCCAGTACAGGCCGTCGAGCACTCGCTCCGAAAGTGTGTGGTGGAGAAGCTGGTCGAGCAGGTCTCCCATCCCTCCCGATGCTTCCACCGCTTCTGTTCCAGGCGAGCGCAAACTCGTTTCGAGAACATTGAGAGGACAGTTGACGTCGAATACGTCTTCCAGGAGAACAATCAATACGGAGAGCAGGTGAGCGATCCTGAACCACGGATTGCGAACCCATCTCCACCCCAGCGCTGCTCCGATCACAATGCCGAGAAATCCGCCCACGACGAATACGAAATATGCCAGATGGAGGATGATGACGAGGTTAGCGAGTACATTCATATTGGCCAATACGCTTCAAATCTGAGCTCGTTCCTATTCCGACCCAAAACCTGGAGCGAAGTGTTTTATCCTAGGAACTCAGGATCTCGCAACCTAACTGTTCAGGGAGTACGTCTCACCTTCATGCGTCTGTCACTCTTGAGCCTGGCTAGCGGACTGTGTTTCGTTAGCTTCCCGGGCTTTGCGGCCCCATCCTCCGACGTGTTCGCACGTCTTCCCCTGCGTTTCGAGGCGGTTGACGCCCCGACTTCACAGGGACAAAGTTGGGTGGCCCATGGGCCGGGTTTTGGGGTCGGATTTAACCAGGATGGGACCTATTTTCGCCTCGGCGACCGAAGTCTGAAGCTGACTCTCGAAGGCGGCGACCGCAGCGCGAGTTTTGAGGGACTGAGCAAATCAGCCACGCCGGCCAACTACTTCGGCCGAAAATTCCGCAGCGTAGATGCGTTCGGCCGCTTGCGCCAGGCGGGCGTCTACCCGGGAATTGACATCGTCTATTACGGCAAAGGCCAAAGCCTGGAATATGATTTCGAGCTGGCTCCGGGCGCCGATCCGTCGCGGATCCGCATGCGCTTCGAAGGCGCCGACAACATCAGTCTGGGTCCGAAAGGGCAAGTGATTCTCGCGCTCGGCGACCGGCAGATTACTCAGGATCCTCCCGTGGTTTATCAGCGACGTGCTTCCGGCGAAATCGTGGGGGTGCCGTCTTCGTACGTGGCACAAGCGGACGGTTCCATCGGCATTACCCTGGGCGCCTACGACGCTAGCCGGGCGCTGGTGGTCGATCCAACCATCCTGTTCACCGGGTACCTGGCGGGAACCAGCGCTGACGTTCCCGTCGGCATCGGCCACGATAAGAATGGATTGATCTACATCGCCGGATATACGTACTCGCCGGACTTTGCGCTGGTAGGCACCGCCTATACCGGGTTCTTTACCGGTACCAGCCGGCAGGTCTTCACCACGGTGATGAATCCCCTGGGCACGGACGTCATCACCTACTCGGGATACTTCAGCGGCGATTTTGGGGATGACCTGAAAGCCATGACCGTGGACAGCGAGGGAGTTTTTTATCTCGCCGGGGTTACCGACGATTTCTTCTTTCCCGTTACGCCGGGCGGATATCTGACCAGCAACGGCGGCGTGCGGCGGAGTTTTGTCTCCGTGGTCGATACGAAGATACCCGGAAAGGACGGCCTGACTTACTCGACCTTCTTCGCCGGCACCAAGACGGATGAGCCCACCGGAATTGCGGTCGCAAATGGGAAGATCTACGTCACCGGATTCACCAGTTCCGACGACTATCCGGTCACCGCGAACGCCTATCAGAGCACGCGCCCGGGCGGAACGTTTGATGGATTCGTAGCCGAGTTCGATCCGGCACAAAGCGGCACCGCGAGCCTGGTATCGAGCACCTATCTGGGAGGCACCAGCCAGGACATCCCGCGATCCATCGCGGTCGCGGCGGAGGGCCAGGTGTACGTCGCAGGCTATACGCGCTCGGGTGACTTCCCCACAACTCCAAGCTCCTTCCGGCCGTTTTATTCCGGCTCCGGAGATGCGTTTCTGACTAAGCTCGATCTGATCGCCAACGCGGTTCCGTACTCGACATTCCTGGGCGGATCGGGCCAGGATCAGGCCACCAAAATCCTGGTGGAGCCGTCTGGCCATGTGGCGGTTACCGGATTTACTCTATCCAACGACTTCCCGGTTACTCCCAACGCGCTCCAGAGCTCACAAGCCGGAAACGGGGATGTGTTCCTTACGATCCTCGATCCCGCTGCACAGGATTTCACCACGGCCCTGGTCTACTCGACGTACTTCGGTGGAACCGATGGCGAGGTTCCCTACGACCTGCGTCGCGATGCCGCTGGCAAATATTATCTTTGCGGCTATACTTTGTCCCTCGATCTCCCCGTCCAAAACGCTCTGGCGCCGGCCTCCTATCCCGGTAACAGCATCGATGGATTTGTGGCGGCGATTGATCCTGCCGCTTCGCCGCTCAAGGCCCTGACCTATTCCAGCCACATCACTGGGCCGGGATATCAGGTAGCGTACGGGGTCGATGTGGACGCGCAAGGCAATATCTACGTAACAGGCACCGCCTTGGGTGACGTCTTCGGAGGCACGGGAGCAACGCCGCCGCCCGACAGCAACCTCAACGTGTTCCTGCTTGTGTTCAAGCCCTAGACCATCAGGGAGCGGCTTGAATCTCGTTGCAGATCTTCAGGAACTCCGCACGCGGATCGCTGGATCTGGTGACCTGACGGCCGATCACCAGATAATCCGCTCCGTTGGCAATCGCGTCAGCCGGCGTCGCCACGCGCTTCTGATCTCCGGCCGATGCGCCGGCGGAACGCACGCCGGGAGTTACCAGCTTTGCGCGCGGCCCGGCGATCTCCCTCACCCGCCCGACCTCGAGCGGTGAGCAGACTACGCCATCGATGCCCGCATCCATCGCATTGCGGACACGCAATTCCACCAGGCTGGCCACATCGCAGGAATACCCCATTTGGCGCAGATCGTTCTCGTCGAAGCTGGTGAGTACAGTCACTGCCAGCAGTTTGAGGGGGGATTCGGCTCGGCCTGCAACGGCCGCCGCCATGACCGCGCGGCTTCCGTGCACAGTTAGAAAATCAGCGCCGACCTTGGCCACCTGCGCGACCGCGCGCTTCACCGTCTCGCCGATGTCGTACAGCTTGAGATCGACGAACACGCGATGGCCCTGGGCCTTCAGCTCGCGGACGAAGTCCATGCCCGCGGCCGCATACAGTTCCAGGCCGACTTTGTAGAAAGACGCTGCGCCGCCCAGCGCTGTGATGAGAACTCGCGCCTCGGTAGCCGTTTCGACGTCGAGCGCGACGATCAAACGGTCGGAACCAGGCGTGTGCACCGGCGCTTTCGTTCCCGGTGTCACTTACGCCGCGGTGGATTCTTTCGCTCGGTTCTTGCTGCCAGGCGGCCGCCCTCTGCGCTTGAGCTGGGTCATCCAGGCTGGCGGCCTGCCGCGGCGGCGCCCCCGGCCACGCGCCAGACGCTCCAGCGTCAGGATGGCTTCCTCAAGTTGATCACGTTCCTGGCGTAATTCCGCCAGCATCTTCATTACGTCCATGTATGTAGTTACTCCAAATCTCCCGAATTATTGGACCAACCCCTCAGTCCAAACGCCCGCCTCGGTCCACCAAGGCGACCTGGCACTAGGAGGAGCAGACTCGGCAAGTCCGGACACTGCGGAAAACCCTTAGGCTTTGATTCGCATGTCCGTTTAAAGTGTACCGGAACGTTTCCGTCAGTTTCAAGACTTCCGCATGTAAAGAGTACCGGTATTTGCGGTCCCAATGCAAAACTTTACATCCTTAACCCCTCTCCTTAACCCGATCCTCCGGCTCCCGGTGTCGTTTCCAATAAAAAAAGAAGGGTACTCCGAGCGCAATTACAACCAAACCGATCCCGGATGCGCGCGGCGAAGATACAAAAGTCTGGTAAAGAAGTAATAAAGTCACTCCCACAAATGCCAAAGGAACCCAGGGGTATCCCCAGGTGCGATAGGGACGTGCCAAATCCGGATTCTTGCGGCGCAGAACGATCACCGCGGCAGCAGTCATCCCGTAAAGAATCCAGCTCGGAAAAATGACCGTATTATATAAATCACTGTAATGTCCACTCAAGACAAATAAAGAAGACCAGACTCCCAGCAGCAGAATACTGCTTGAAGGAGTCCGGAAAACGGGATGGACCCGCCCGATAGACCGAAAGAAATAACCGTCTCGGGCCATCGCATAGGGAACTCGCGATCCCGATAAAATCGAGCCATTCAGCGCGGCGAAAATGGAAATCATCGCAGCGATGCTGACAGCGGCGGCTCCCTTCGATCCAGCGATGCGCCGCATCATGTCGGCGGCGACGCGTTGACTGGAGGCAACTTCTCCGGCGTTCAACACCGAAAAATACGCGAGATTGGTAAGCAAGTACACGCCTATAATGGCGGAAACGCCCGCGATCAATGCCAGCGGAAACGTTCGCTGCGGGTTTTCGACCTCGGAGCCCAACATTCCAGCGTTGTTCCATCCATCGTAGGCCCACAGCGCCGCGACCAAGGCAACAAAGAATCCGGCTATGCCGCCAGGCATAGGTGTTGTCGAAGTATGAAGATTTGCGACGTTGGCCTGGCGCGAAAGCAATCCGGCCGCGATCACACCGGCTATCAGGAGTACTTTAAGCGCGGTAACGCCCACCTGCACGCGCCCGCCCACGCTTACGCCGAGATAATTTACCGCCGACAAAAACAGAATCAAGCCGATCGCCAGCAGTTGGCCGTATCGAATTTCGAGCGGCCCGCCGCCCGGTCCGATCGGCCACGGCACAATGTACAAAGGCGCCTGCAGGCCCGGGAGAAAATCGGCGAGATAGGAATAAAAAGCCGTTGCGAGCGCCGCGATCGAAGCGCTTTTTGCAACCCAGGTTTGGGTCCACGCGTAGAGGAATCCGAAAAAGGGCCCGTATGCCGCCGTGAGATACGCATATTCGCCGCCCGCTTCGGGCAGCGCCGCCGACAATTCGGCGTAGGTTAACGCGCCGAATAGTGATAGCACTCCTCCAAATACCCACACAGCGAACACGGTGCCCGGAGTGCCGACCGCCTTGATCATGTCGGTGGGGACCAGAAAGATTCCGCTGCCGATCACCGTGCCCATGATGATGGCCACGGTCGACCATGGTCCCAAGGCCCGCCGCAATGCGGGCTGATGAGAGGCTGGTTCGTGAGTTTTAGAGTGCTGCACGTGAAGGTTTCTCTTTGAGGATAAAGGACGCAAAAATGCCGGTGAGGAACGTCATCGAGGTCCCGATCAGCACATACCAGGTGAAGGCGATCGGAGTCGCGAAGCGGACGTACAACATCAGGATCAGCCCCGCTACCATGCCGCACATGGCGGCGATCTCGCCCACGCGGCGCGTCAGCAATCCGAGCAGAAACACTCCCAGCAGCGAGCCGTAGATAATCGACGCAATCGATAGACCGGCCTGCAGTACGCCGCCCCAATGCCGGGCGAGCAGGGCCACCCCCGCGAGAATCACGCCCCACACCACCGTTGCGAGTCGCGCACGCTTGAGCCACACGGATTCGTCGCCGGCTCGTTCCGCGCCGCCCAGGGGGCGAAGAAAGTCCATTACGGTGGTGGACGCCAGGGAATTGAGCGCCGCGCTCAGGTTCGACATCGCCGCGGCCAAAATCGCGGCAATCACGAGCCCTGACAGACCGGGAGGGAGTTGGTCCCAGATAAAGCGCGGATAGATGCTATCGGTTACGGCCGGGGTGGTCCACCCGCGATCTTTGTACAAGGTGAACAGGCACACCCCGATGATCAGAAACAGGGTGAACTGGACGAAGATCACCACCCAGCTCGAGAATAGCGCCGCCCGGCTCTGGCGCTCGTCTTTCGCGGCGAGAAGGCGCTGAACCAGAAGCTGTTCGGTGCCGTGGCTGGCGGTGGTCAGGAAGCATCCACCTATGATCCCTGCCCAAAAGCTGTAGGTCCGGGTGAAGAACTCGGCGGGAGGGCCGATGCGGAAATCGAACACCTGCAGCTTGCCCAACGGCTCGGCCACGGCAGCCACGTGGGCCCATCCGCCGGGGATTTCGCGCAAGACCAGGAACAGACTGGCCAGCGCCCCCGCCACGTACAAAGTCATCTGCACCACGTCCGTCCAGATCACGGCGGTCATACCGCCTTCGTAGGTATACAAGAGTGTCAGGCCCAGAATCGCGGCGATCGACGCCATCTCACCGGTACCCAGTACTACCGAAATGACGATCGAAATCGCGAACACGCGCACGCCTTCGGCCAGGGCACGGAGGATCAGAAAAGTCCCGGCGGTTAGGCGGCGAATACGTGTCCCGAAGCGAATTCGCATCAGTTCATAAGCGGTGAACATTTCTCCCCGAAAATAGGCCGGCAAGAACAGAGTGGCGATCACCAGGCGCGCCAGAAGGTATCCGAAAACAAGTTGCAGAAACCCGAAGTTTCCATTGAAGGAAAGCGACGGCGTGCCGATCACGGTGAGCGTGCTGGTTTCGGCGGAAACAATGGAGAGCGAGATAGCCCACCAGGGCGCTCGCCGTCCGCCCAGGAAGTAGTCTTTCAGCGAGTTTTGCGAGCCGCGGAAGCGTGCTCCAAACCAGGTGATCCCCACCAGATAGGCCGCGATCACCCCTAAATCAATCCAGCGCATGGGCAACAGTTCAGGATACGCGAAAGCAGACCGCGACACCCGAAACCTGGTAGCCGCTGGCGGTGTCTAACATGACAGGAAGTGAAACGGGCAAGGTACCGGATGGGTAGGGTGTACCCTGAGAGAAAGGCATGTCGTAACAATGAAAAATCCAATCCTGACACTGATTGCCGCAGCCGGACTGGGCTTGAGTCTCGGCTGGACTTTAGCGGCACAGGAACCCAAGCCCCAGGAAACTGCGAAGTCGGATACGGCCAAGAAAGAGTGGAAGGGTCAAGACGAGTACAAGCTTTTCGAGGCCTATCAGAAGGCCGACCTCAAAGGTAAGGTCGAAGCGCTCGACAAGTGGAAAACGGCCTTTCCGGCCAGCGATTTCGGCGAGGAGCGCGAAGAGCAGTATCTCTTCGTCTATCAGCAGTCGAACATGAACCGTGAGGCCTTCGATAAGGCCACGGAGATCCTCAAGGCCCGCCCGAATCACTTCTACTCCCTGTCGGCGATCGAGCGGCTGATCTACACCCTTCCCCCTCCACCCAAGCCTACCGATCTGGACACCGCGGAGCGCGTTTCGAAGTATCTTTTGGACAACCTGGATACGGTCTTCGCCCCGGCGAACAAGCCCATGGACGTTAAGGACGCCGAGTGGGCGACCTACAAGGCGCCCATGAAAAACGCCGCGCAGGCCACCCTGGCATGGGTCTATGTGCAGCGCAAGGACCATCCCAAAGCCGAGACGGAGCTGACCAAGTACCTGCACATGGATCCCACTCAGGCGCCTACCTCGCTGTCGCTGGGCGGTGAGCTGCTGGCGCAGAATCAGGAGCATCCCGAAAAGCTGCCGCTGGGCTTATACCAGTTTGCCCGCGCCGCAAGCTATGAAGGCCAGAACAGCCTTCCCGCCCCTGCCCGCAAGCAGGCTCTCGAATACCTGACCAAGACGTACACCGCTTATCACGGCTCCAATGAGGGACTGGATAAACTGCTCGCCCTGGCCAAGAACAATCCGTTCCCGCCCGAGGGCTTCAGCATTGTCAGCGCGCAGCAGATCGCGGCCAAGACCGCGGCCGAGCAGGAGAATTTCATCAAGACCCACCCCGATCTGGGACTCTGGCAAACCGCCATCAAGGAACCCCTGGTCAAGGACGGCGGCGAAGCCTATTTCGAAATGAGCATGAAAGGCGCTCTGCTGCCAGGCGGCGCCAACGGCGTGCAGAAATTCAAGGGCAAGATCGTGTCGATGTCGCCCGAAACCAAGCCCAAGCAGATCGTGCTGGCATTGGAGCAGCCGAATGTTCCCGACGTCACCCTGGACCTGTCTGAAGCATTGCCAGGCAAGATGGAAGCAGGCGAAGAGCTGCAATTCGAGGGCGTCGCGAAATCTTACACGAAGCAGCCGTTCATGATCGTGTTCGAGGTCGAGCCCACTCAGATCGCTGGATGGACCGGCAAAAACGCGGGACCGGCGAAGTCTTCGGCAGGCAAAAGCAAGGCCAAGGCGAAAGCCAAACAGTAGCTCATACAGCGATCTCCGGTAGCGGCGTCGTGACGGGCTTGCCTGTTGACGCCAGCTTTGGGTATACTCCGCAGAAGTACCGCGCACGGAAGTTGTTAAATTCGAAGGCGCTGGAGGTTTGCTGTGACACTGAACTATCGCACGCTGACAACGATCACGGCAGTTGGGCTGGGATTGGCTCTCGGATGGGGACTAGGGACGCAAGAGATCAAGGCACAGGCTCCCGCGCCGGCCAAGCAGAACTGGAAGAGCCAGGCAGAGTTCGATCTCTACGCCGAGTTTGGGAAGGCCAAGGGCAAAGACAAAATCGCGGCTCTCGACAAGTGGAAGCAGTCCTTCGCCGAGAGCGATTTCGCCTTCGAGCGCGAAGAAGCCTACCTCGGCACGTATCAAGAGCTGAACATGCCGCGTCAGGCCTTCGATAAGGCAGTGGAGATCCTCAAGACTCATCCCAACCATTTCTTCTCGATCTATGCGGTGGAGACCGTAATCTACCAACTGAATCCAGCCCAGCCTGCTGCGGCCGACATGGAGACCGGCGAGCGGGTATCTAAGCACGTCCTGGATGATCTGGATGCGATTTTTACGCCCGCGAATAAACCCGCGACCATGAACGACTCGCAATGGACACAGACCAAGAGCGTCATGAAACCGCTGGCGCAGCGCCAGATCGCCTGGATTGCCGTGCAGCGTAAGGATTATCCCAAGGCTGAGGCCGAGCTGACCAAGTTTCTGCAGATGGATCCGACCCAGGCACAGTTCTCTTACTTCCTGGCGCAAGCCCAGTTCAACCAGCGCCAGGACCACCCGGACAAGCAGCCGCCCGCCATCTTCCATTTCGTTCGCGCCGCCAACGTGGACGGTCCGAATGCGATGAGCGCGAATGACAAAAAGACTGCACTGGCCTACGTCACCAATCTTTACAACCAGTATCACGGCTCGAATGAGGGTTTCGAGAAGGTTGTGACCGCGGCCAAGGCATCTGCGTTCCCGCCTGCAGGCTTCACCATCGAAAGTGGAGCCGACATCGCCCGGAAAAAGGCGGAAGAGCAGGCCAAGGCGGATGCCGCCAATCCGATCCTGGCCTTCTGGCGGGATATCGTGAGAGAACCGCTCCAGAAGGACGGGGATATGTACTTCGACGCTATGAAGGGTGCTCTCCTTCCCGGCGATCCGGGCAAGCAGAAGGGCTTCACCAAGTTCAAGGCTAAACTGATCTCGATGACGCCGGCGAACAAGCCCAAGGAATTGGTGCTTGCTCTAGAAAAACCGGAGACGCCCGACGTGAAGCTGACGTTCGAGGAGCCGCTTCCCGGCAACATGGAACCCGGCGCAGAACTCGAGTTTGAAGGCGTGGCTACGGCTTACACAAAGGAGCCGTTCATGGTTACTTTCGAAGTGACGCCGGAACAACTCACCGGATGGACCGGCAAGAACGCACCGGGCGCCGGGAAAGGCAAGGGTCCAGCGAAAGGCCCTGCCAAGGGTCCTGCTAAAGGGAAAGCAGCGAAGTAAGTTCGCTACATCTTGTAGCGGCCCAGGTCCTCATCGTTGAGGCCCTCGAGCCACTTGCGGATTTCCTCGTTGCTGCCGACTTCGGCCACGGCGGCTGCCGTCTTCGAGGTCTTCAGCACCGTCTCTTCCACGTAGATCGGGCAATCCAGGCGCAGCGCGATCGCCAGCGCGTCACTTGGACGAGAGTCTACGGAAATAAGCTTGCCGTCCCGCTCCAGCCAGATCACGGCGTAGTAGGTGTCTTCCTTGAGGTCGCTGACCACTACTTTCTTCACGCCCGTTTCGAGACCGAACAGCAGGTTGCGGATCAGGTCATGCGTCATGGGCCGCGCCGTCGGGATTTTTTCGATCTCGAGCGCAATCGCATTCGCCTCGTAAATCCCCACCCATATGGGAAGGACGGCGCCGCCGTTGACGTCCTTGAGTACGACGATCGGAAGATTCGTGCTGGGGTCCATCATCAATCCCCGGATCTTCATCTCGACTTCCATGTTCGCGTCCCTCCTTTTCGTTAATTAACTGCTTCGCCCACTAGCGAGTTCGGACCCGCCCGGGTCACCCGAACTTCCAGGTAATGCCCGGTCAGATCTTCGTCCCGCCCGGGCCGCAGGAAGTTCAGAGTTTTGTTCTGCGACGTGCGCCCGATCCACTGGCTGGTGGCCTTGTTGAACCCTTCCACCATGCACTCCTCAACCGATCCGAGATAGGCGGCGTTGCGGCGGATCTGAATGCCGCGCTGCCGCTCCTGGACAATCGTGAGACGCCTGACCTTCTCTTCTTCGGCAATCTGGTCGTCCAGCGCCAGGGCTGACGTATTCGGCCGCCGGGAGTACTTGAAGCTGAAGATCGAATCATATTCCACCTCGTCCAGCAGTCCGAGCGTCGCCTCGAAGTCTTCTTCGGTCTCCCCCGGGAAGCCGACAATGATATCGCTCGTAATCGCGATCGCACGCGGCGAGGCTTTCATCCAACGGATCCGTTCCATGTACTCGTCGCGCGTGTATAGCCGCTGCATCGCGGCCAGGATGCGGCTCGATCCGGACTGCACCGGCAGGTGCACATGATTGCACAAGGCGGTGTTTCCATCGATGGCGTCGATAATGCTCTTGCGGAAGTCGCGTGGGTGCGACGTAGTGAATCGCACGCGGCGGATTCCCTGCACACGTCCGACGTTATCGAGCAGCGTGGCGAAATCCCAGCCCGCGGGCGACGGATCGCGATAGCTGTTTACGTTCTGGCCCAGCAACTGGATCTCGCTGTAGCCGGCGCGGGCGAGTTCCAGCGTTTCGGACATGACCGACGCGCTGGTGCGGCTGCGCTCGGGGCCGCGCGTGAACGGCACCACGCAATAGGCGCACGATTTGTCACAGCCCTCGATGATCGTGATGTAGGCCCGGTGCGGGTTGTCGCGGCGGGTCATCGGCGTTTCGAACGTGTCCTCGGTATCGAGGCTCAGTCCGGTGACGCGGCGGTTGCCGCTTTCGAGTTGCACCAGCATTTCCGGCAGCTTGTTGTAGCTGGCCGAGCCGCAGACCAGGCTGACGTGCGGAGCCTTTTCGAAAATACGCTCGCCTTCCTGCTGGGCGACACAACCCAGCACCGCAAACGTTTTTCCCTTGCCGTGTTCTTTCTTGAACTGCTGGAGCCGGTGGAACACCTTCTGTTCGGCTTTATCGCGGATGCTGCAAGTGTTGTAGAAAACCAGCTCGGCTTCTTCGGGGGTTTCCACCTTCTGATAGCCTTGACTGAGCAGCGTGCCGATGACCTTCTCCGAATCGTGCGCATTCATCTGGCACCCGAAGGTCTCGATGTAGAACGTCTTCACTCTATTTTCATTGTAAGGTAACCGGCCACCTAAGGCGTTCCCTCTATTGCGAGGACTCAGGCTTCCGCTTAGCCTGGAGGTGTGAAGCCCCTTCTTTTGCTGACATTGGGTGCGGCGCTGGCGTCCGCGCAAAGCGCCACCACCACGTTCATGAAGGACATCAACGGCAATCGTGTTGAGGGACAATCCTTCACCTCCACCGACGGCGAGCGCACCGAGCGCTTTCAGTCGATCAACGGCCGCCAAGTGCCCTTGGAACAGCAGGTGGATCGCGTGGTCCGAGAAGACGCGAATGGCAAGGTGACCGAACGGATCGTGCGAAAGTTCAATCCCAATGGCCAGCTCGCTTCCACCGAGCGGGTGCTGATCGAAGAAAATAAACTCCCGGGCGGCGGTTCTTCCGTTCGCGCGACAACTTATCGCAACGATGTGAACGGCAGCTTTCATGAGGCTGAGCGCCAGACTACCGAGACGCGCGTGGCTGGTTCGACCTCGACCGCCAATACTGTTATCGATCGGCCGACCTTGAACGGTTCCTTCGAGACGATCGAGAAACGGTCGGAGATTACGGAAGGTTCGGCGGCGAACCAGCGCAGCACGGAATCGGTTTACCGGCGCGACGGCACAGGCGGATTTCAGGAAGCGCTGCGCTACGTGAAGACCGCTTCCAAGGTGAACGACACCACAACCGAATCGACAGCTAATTATGAGCCGGGCGTGAACGGACAGTTACGGCTGGCCTCGCAAAGCGAGTCTGCTATTACGAAACAGCCTGACGGCACCGAGCTAATCCAGACCAATCTGTACTCGCAAACCGTGGTCGGACGGCTGCAGGACAACGACGCCCCCATGCGCATCAAGGAACAGCAGATCGTGGAGCGCCGCACGAAGCCGGACGGATCGGTCGTCGAGACGTTCAGCGTCCGCCGGCCTTCTATATCCGATCCCAATCGGCTGGGGGAGTTACAGAAGCTCTCAGAGACAGTGTGCCGCGGCAAGTGCCAGCCGGAAAAGCCTACGCCGGCAGACACTTCCAAAGACACTACGAAATCTGCGACAGGAAACTCTCGCCCGTAACGATCTCTGTTCCAAAATTCTCCGCCACCGTCTGGCCGATATCGGACAGCGTCCGCCGGGTGCCGAGATCGACGCCCGCACGCACTCGTTTCCCATAAGCCAGCACCGGCACAAACTCGCGACTGTGATCGGTGGACGCCGTCGTCGGATCACACCCGTGGTCGGCTGTGAGGATCAGCAGATCGTCCGGTCCCAGCCGGGCTTCAAGGGAAGGAATCCAGTCGTCCACCGCCTCCAGGGCGCGCGCGTAGCCTTCCACGTCGTTGCGATGGCCATAGAGCTGGTCGAAGTCGACTAAGTTTACAAAGATCATCCCACTATCGAAAGAGTCCATCGCTTGGAGCGTCTTTTCCATACCATCGGCATTGGACTTGGTCTTCTCATAGTCGCCAATGCCCCGCCCCAGGAACACGTCGAAGATCTTGCCCACCGCGAACACTTCCACGCCGCGTTCATGCAGTCGGTCGAGCAGCATGCCCTTGGGAGGCGGCACCGCGTAGTCGTGACGATTGGGGGTGCGGGTGAACGCTCCGGGCGATCCGAGGAACGGACGCGCGATCACACGTCCCACTTCGTGCTTGCCCCGCAGAATCTCGCGCGCGGTGTCACAGATTTTGTAGAGCTCGAATAGCGGGATCACTTCTTCGTGCGCGGCGACCTGGAACACGCTGTCGGCCGAAGTGTAGACGATGGGCGAGCCGGTGCGCATGTGCTCCTCGCCCAGCTCTTCGATAATCTCGGTCCCCGATGCGGGCTTGTTCCCGAGCGTGGCGCGCCCGATCCGGCGCTCGAACTCGTCCATCACTTCGGGCGGGAAACCGCGGGGATAAACCGGAAACGGCTTGGCGAGGTGAATACCGGCCATTTCCCAGTGCCCCGTAGTTGTGTCCTTGCCGGGCGATGCCAGCGCGCAACGCCCGTAAGCGCCTTTCGGCGCGGCGTCAGGCGTCAAGCGGTCAAACGACCGGATATTCGCCAGCCCCAGCCGGCACAGATTGTCCAGGTGCAGCTTACGGTGCTGCGCAATGTGACCCAGGGTATCGCTGCCCACGTCGCCATATTGCGCGGCGTCGGGCATCTCGCCGATGCCGACACTATCGAGGACAATCCAGATGACGCGGCGGAAACTCATTTTAGGAGCGATTCAATCCGGCCCGTCATCTGATCCAAAAACGTCGACGGATCGAAGCCGTCCATCCGGCTGGCCAGGCGGCCGCTTTTGTCGATCAGGATCGTGCTGGGAATATTCGTCACGTTCAGCAGCCGCGCCAGGCCGTCTTCGAAATAGACCGTCTTGTCCCATTTCTCGGCGGTCAGGAACGGCTCGACCACGGAACGGTCCTCGTCGGCATTCATTTCCAGGAACACGACGTCGCCCCGCTCGCCGAATCGCTCGCGGAGCGTCTCGTAAAGCGGATGCTGAATCCGGCACGGACCGCACCAGGTTGCCCAGAAGTCCATGATCAGAAGCTTGCCTTTAAGACTCGCCAGCCGGAGCTTTTTCCCGTCCAGACCTGTGACCGTAAACTCCATAGGATCCGCCAGAGACGAATTAGGATCGAGCGCCATCAGCTTCTTGCGCCGGGTCTCCACAGTGGTCGAGACGCGGTCGTAAGCGGCCAGGATCAGATCGCCGAGCCCCTTCTCCGAACCGTGCAGCTTGGCGTACAACTCGCCCAGCAGCAGGCGGTCCCCCTGACGTTTGTCGTCGGTGGCGAAAGGATCCGGGATGACGAAAGCTTCGGCCAGATGCTCTATCGCTCCGGCGTGCTGGCCCGCGTGCAACAGGACTTCCGCCCATTCGCGCGCCGTTTCCTCGCCCGGATAGGCCGAAAACGCACGCGCCGCCAGCCGGAGAGCGTCCTGGTTGTCGTTCTGGATGGTTCGGGCGCGCGCCTGATACATCAGCGCCTTGCCGATGGCCCGTTCCTGCTCGTCTTGCTTGCGCGCGGCGTCTCGCCCGGTGGCAACGGGCATCTTATCCACCAGATCCTCAAAAGCGCGAGCGTACTTGTACGCCTTGACGGCATTTTCTTCGCCACCGAGAATCAGAAACGAATACGCCAGCCGCTCGAGCAACAGAAAATCGTCCGCGGAGGTGGCCAGAGCCGATTCGCCGTACTTGACGATCCTGGCAACGTCGTTGCTTTCGACAGCCGCTTTGGCGAGCGCGCGCTCCACGTCGGCGCGCTGCACGGTTTTCGGATATTTACTGAGGTGCGTTTCGAGTGCGCGGATCAGGTCCACAGGGCTGGTGCCTTCATTCAAGGCGCGCATCAGATCCTGCTGCTCTTGAACTGACGGCTCAGGCTGTTGCGCCAATGCTGCCCACGCGCACAGTACGCCCACCGCGACGCGTTTCATTGCACCGCAACCTTTTCGCCGGCAGCGCGCAGCGTATCGGCAAGCCGGGCGGCCCGTTCCCGAGCCATGTTGATGAACGATTCGTTCTTCGAGATCCGATCGAGCAGGGGCAGAAACTGTTCGCGCCCCACCAGCCGCTTCTGCGACCAGGCCGTATCGGCACGCAACACCGCGTCGTTGATCCCCAGGCGGTCGAAGCGGATCGCGCGGCGCAGGCCCATCATTACCCGCTCGCTCTCAGAAATACGCTCGAACCAGTCCTGCAGCAGCTTAGCGTTTTCGTCCAGCGAAAAATTGAACTTTGTCTCGCTCGATTCCGCTCCGTTTTCCCAGTGAAAGGTTTTATCGCCGGTTTTGGCCACTTTCAAACCGCTTTCGAGCGGGCGTTTGAAGTGGTCGAGCTTTCCCGCCAGGTCGAAAATCGCCTGCACGGCCTCTGCTTCGAGCTTGAACGTCTCCGGCTCTTCGTCCCTGGCTTCTCTGTACACCACAGCGCCGTCCCGATCGACGGTTATGGCCATGTAAGCCGGATCGGATCCGGGAAAGATTTTGGTGTAGGAAACACGCGGCGCATCTGCGGCGAACGCCAAACCCGCGCCGGCCGCCAGCCACAAAAACAGCCTCACGAACCCGCTCCTGCTCTTTGTGATGCGGTTGCGCGGCAACTGGTCGCATGACAGATGGCGACTGCCAGGGCGTCGGAGGCGTCTTCCGTTTCGATCACTCCCTGGAGTCCGGTGAGCATCCGCACCATCATCTGCACCTGTTGTTTTTCAGCCCGGCCGTATCCGACCACGCTGACCTTGATCGCCAGAGGAGAATATTCGCCCAGCACAATGCGCGCTTCGGCGATCGCCAGCAATGCGACGCCGCGCACATGGGCCAGTTTCAGCGCGGTTTTGACATTCTGGGAGTAGAAAACTTCTTCCACCGCGGCTGCGTCCGGCCGATGATCCTGCAGCACGGCGCGCAATCCTTGGGCGATCGCTGCCAGGCGCTGCTCCAGAGGCTTGGTAGCCGCCGCCCGGATCACGCCATGAGCGAGAACGCGATGCTTGCGGCCGTCGCTTTCGATGACGCCCCAGCCGGTCCTCTCGGTTCCGCAGTCGATCCCCAGAACACGCACGATTTAGGAAGCCAGGGCCTCCATCTCCTTTTCGTCGATATCGAAGTTGGAATACACGTTCTGCACGTCGTCGTGTTCTTCCAGAGCCTCGCTCAAGCGGAGCATGGCGCTCGCATTCTTGCCTTCCAGCTTCATCAGGTTTTTCGGTACCATGCCGATTTCCGCGGACTCCGTCGCGATGCCGGCCTTCTGGATCGCTTCGAGCACCTTGTCGTGCGATTCGGGCGCCGAGATGACCTCCCAGCTGCCTCCCTCGTTGCGCAGGTCCTCAGCGCCGGCATCCAGGACCAGGGTCATGAGCTGATCTTCGGTAGCCTTTTCGCCATCGATTACGATCTGGCTCTTGCGCTCGAACATCCACGCGACGCTGCCCTGCTCGCCCAGGTTCCCGCCCTGTTTCGAGAAGATATGGCGGATATCGCTCACCGTCCGATTGCGATTATCGGTCGCTACCATGACCAGCACGGCTGCACCGCCCGGACCGTAGCCCTCGAACATGATCTCGTCGATCTGGCCGCCTTCGAGCTCGCCCGTGCCGCGCATAATGGCGCGCTTGATGTTATCGGCGGGCATACTGACGGCCTTCGCGGCCGTGATGGCCGTCCGCAGGCGGGGATTCATCCCAGGATCGCCTCCGCTGCGCGCAGCGATCATGATTTCCTTGATCACGCGGGTGAAAATTTTCCCGCGTTTGGCGTCAAGCGCGCCTTTCTTGTGCTTGATTGTCGCCCATTTAGAGTGTCCAGACATACAAAACCTCGCGGGCTCACGAACCCCTTCAGGGTGGGCCCAACTTTTAACGATATCAGAAGCGGCAGTGGAGCGCGGCTCGGAATCGGGATCGTCACATCGCTCCCTGATTCTCCAGACTGCGCCACAGATACCAGGACGCCACGGAACAGTAAGGCCGCCAGGCTGCCCCGATCTTTTCCATCTCGGCCGGCGTGGGCAGTTCCGGCAGCTTATAGGCTTTCTTGATGGCCGCGCGCACGCCGAGGTCGCCGGTGGGGAGCACGTCCAGACGCCGCAGCGCGAAGATCAGGAACATCTGCGCGGTCCAGACGCCCACTCCTTTGACCTGCGTAAAATGCTCGATGATCGCCGCATCCTCGAGCGAATCCACCTGCTCGAAGCGCACGAGCCCGTCCCGCGTCATCCTGGCCAGGCCGCGGATATAAGTGAGCTTCTGTTTGGAGAGGCCCAATGCACGCATGCGGGCCGGCCGCAATTTCAGGATCGCTTCCGGCGTCAGGGGATCGGCCTTAGCGGCCGCGGTCAATCGATTGAAAATAGTCAGCGCGACTTTCCCGCTTAACTGCTGGTATACGATCGACCGCACCAGCGTATGGAAGTTGGGGTCGCGGTATTGCATCCGGTAAGGGCCAACCCGCTCGATGATAGTCCCCAGAACAGGATCGGCTATCTTGAGGTGTGTAAGTGCTTTTTTCATTCAAAGAAGTCGCATGAAACCGCCCTCTAGCAGGCGCGTCTACAGTATAGGTATGAGTATGCCTTTCCCGCGTGTCCCCACGCTAGCGCTGCTGCTGGCAACCGGCCTCATAGCCCAGGACGATACCATCAAAGTCGACGTTGACCTGGTCAACGTCCTGTGCACGGTTCGCGGGAAAAATAACGCCCTGATCGGCAACCTCGAAAAGACCGACTTTCACCTGTTCGAAGACGGGAAAGAGCAGGAAATCAAGTACTTTACGCGTGAAACCGACCTTCCCCTCACCATCGGCCTCTTGGTAGACGTCAGCGGAAGCCAGGAACGGCTGATTGATACCGAACATCGGGCCGCCAGCCAGTTCTTCCGATCAGTGCTCCGTTCCAAGGACCTGGCGTTTCTGATCAGCTTCGGCAAGGATTCGGAGCTTCTGCAGGATTCGACCAATTCAGTCAAGCTCCTGGAAGACGGACTCAAGCAACTGCGCTTGAACGTTCCGGTGGGTGGGCTGCATCCGGGTCCGGTCCCGACCGCGCAGAACCAGGCTGGCACGGTTCTGTGGGATGCCGTATACCTGGCCGCGAATGAGCGGCTCAAGGCCGAAGCGGGCCGCAAGGTTATGGTGGTGATCACTGACGGTGTCGACACGGGCAGCCGCATTTCGCGCGACAAAGCCATCCAGGAAGCGCAGAAGGCCGACACCGTCGTGTACAGCATTTACTACGTTGATCCCGGCGCCTATGGTGGCGGCTTTGGGTTCGGCGGCAGCGGCGAAGGCGAGCTGAAGAGAATGTCGGATGAGACCGGCGGGCGCGTGCTCAAGGTGGATCGCAGGAACACGCTCGACGATATTTTCAAGGAAATTCAGGACGAGATGCGCAGCCAGTACGCGATCGCATACACGCCCACCAATCCGAAGAAAGACGGGAGCTACCGCAAGCTCGAGTTCAAGACGTCGAACAAGGATTACAAGGTCCAGGCTCGCAAGGGTTACTACGCCGTAGCGAATTAGATCACGTCCGCGAAACTCTTGCGCAGCCGGTGGAACCACGCGTATCCAATCACAGCAACCGCGACCGACAGAATCCAGAGCCCGACCACTCCCCGCAGCGTCGGCGCCTGATTCTCCAGAAGCACCGCGCGATACGCTTTCACCAGGACGAACAGCGGATTGAATCGCAGCACATGGATCGCGCTTGCGGGAAGCTGCGATTCGGGGTAACAGATCGGCGTCAGGAAAAACCACAGCGTCAGCAGGTAGCCGGCGATCTGTCCGAGATCGCGCACAAAGACACCGGTCGCCGCCAGAATCCAGCACATCCCCGCCGTGAACAGGATCTGCGGAACAAACAGCAGCGGCAGCCAGATAACGCTGGCCGGAACAGCTCCCCGCACTGCCAGCAGCCCGATCAAGAAAATCAGCAATCCGAACGCTTCTGTGATCGCCCCTGAAATCACCAGGTTTACCGGAAGCGTCTCCAGAGGAAAGACGATCTTCTTGACGAAGCTGCGATATTCCAGAATCACGTATGGCGAGCGGCCGACGGCTTCGGAAAACGCCAGCCACGGCAGCATTCCCGCGAGAAAGTAAAGGACGAATCCGGTGCGGCTGGTATCAGCGCCGAAGCGCGTGCGCAGCACTACGCCGAAGACGAAGAAGTAGGTCGCCATCAGCAGCAGCGGATTCAGAAACGCCCATACAGTGCCGCCGAAACTGCCGCGCGAGCGAGCCAGAATATCGCGGCGAACCATCGATCCCATCAGCTTGC
>JAOAPR010000308.1 GCA_025463005.1 Bryobacterales bacterium
AGTATACTCCAGAACTCCTGTGGGAAAGTTCAGGAAATTGTGGCCGGTACCGTCGAGTAATGAAGTATTCTGAGTTCCCACCGGACACAGCCCAAAGAGCTACCTCCGCATCTACTATCCGTTATCCATGCCCGATGAGGAGGTTGTTTATGGCGGAAGGCCCCAAAATTACCGCGGAAGAACTGAAGCGGAGAATGCAAGCTGGCGAGGATTTTACCGTGATCGATGTGCGGAATCCGGCAGCGTGGGCGGAATCTGACGTGAAGGCAAAAAACGCCATTCGCGTGCCGCTCAATAGTCTCGAGCAGTATTTGCCGAGAATCCCTAAAAGCAAACCGATTGTCACCTATTGCACTTGACCCGGCGAAGGATCAAGCGCCAGTTTGGCGCAACAACTTCAGCAGCGGGGATATGACCAGGTTTGGGCGCTTGTGGGCGGATTCGATGCCTGGCAAAAGGCCGGACTTCCGGTTGAGCGAAAAGAGAAAGCTGCTGCGTAGGATTTAGCGGAGCTTTTTCACGCAACGCCAACTCCACGAAGGTGTTCAGAAGCCGGGCGGCCGCTCGTTCACTACAGCAAAGGCATTTTCGAGTGCGATGCCGGCTTCTCCCAGGGTGCCCTCGTCGAACAAGCGTCCGATCAGCGTGACTCCGTGGGGGACGCGACGCGGAGGTGAAAATTTCGGTAACGGGTGATTTGGATCGGGTGCCCAGTCGCTTCGCGCCTCTGAGACCTCCACAAACCCAGCACGCAGTGTCAGGGACGGATGTCCGGTGAAGTTGGTAATGGTGAGCATCTCGTCACGCAGCGATGGTACCAGAAGCATATCTACCTCTGATAAGAACCTCTACATTTCTTCCGCGACCTTTCGCCGGAACCGATCGGCTTGAACAAAATCCACCGCGGACAGGAACCGTGACTGCCGAAAGACGTTCGGCCAAGCGTCAGGTACCTGCACTTTGAGTTGGCCTACCTGGTGGTTGAGAGTAATTTCCTCGAACGCCGCCGCTGATTCGGCAAAAAGAATCAAATCGAGCGAATCATAGGGCCAATCGGGAATCGAGACCTCAACCGGAACCATGCCCAGCTTCTTAGCCGTTTCGAGCGCGGCTCGATCTACGTCCGTGGCCGGCGCCTCCTTCATCCATTTGGGGAAATAGCCCACGCGCACGCCGCGAATGCTGGTGCGCGCGTCGAAGTCCAGCTTGCTGGGCACGCTTGCCAGGTCACCAGGATCGGGTCCTGAAATAGCATGCAGCACGAGCATTGCGTCGTCCACGGAGCGAGTCATAGGGCCGAGCTTGTCGAGCGACCAGCAGAGCGTCATGGCGCCGGTACGTGGCACGCGCCCATAGGTGGGACGTAGCCCCGTAACGCCACAGCGCATGCTGGGGCCGACGATGCTGCCGCCGGTTTCACTACCCATCGCGAACCCCACTAGGCCGGCTGCGGTCGATGCGCCAGGGCCGGCGCTTGACCCAGACGAACCTTCTTCCAGCAACCAGGGATTCATCGTCTGCCCGCCGAACCAGATGTCATTCAAGGCAAGAGCACCGAGGCTCAGTTTGGCGACCAGCACAGCTCCGGCGGCATGAAGACGCTTCACCACAGCCGCGTCGTCCGCAGGCACGCGGTTTCTGAAGGGCTCCGCCCCGTAGGTGGTGGGAATGCCAGCGGTGTCGAGAAGGTCTTTAGCTCCCCAGGGAATTCCGTGGAGCGGTCCGCGATACTTTCCTGAAGCGATTTCTGCATCGGCTTGCTTTGCTTGCGCAAGCGCAGGTTCACGTAGGAGAGTGATTACGCAGCGCAGTTTGGAATCATGGCGCTGCAGCCGTGCCAGATAGATATTCGTGAGCCGTTCTGAGGTAAGCTTTCGTTCCTCGATCCATCGGGAGAGCTTGGTCACGGGCGCGAATGCAATGTCTTCGTCACGTGAAGGTAGTGGACCGGGGTCGATGTTGCTTCGAACAAATTGATCGCGCTGTGGACCGGCTTTTTGTCCTGGAAGAATTGGGTCCCAGCGCAATGCTGGCGCGAGCGCCGGTTCCAATGATACTTTTCGAGTGCCGGTGCGCCGCTCATATAGTGCGGCCATATTAGATCGCCAACTACTTGCCGCGACCTCGCGCTCGCTTTCAGTCAGCTCGATTTGGACCAGTTTTTCAGCCTCGGTGAATGTCGTGGCCGAAACTTCCGGTCCAACCTGGGGGCCAGTGCCGAATGCGGGCGGCGTTCCCGGCGGCGGCTCTGTAGTCTGTGCGGCGGCGCCAACTGTGGCCGCGCCCAACAAGCCTGCTGAAGCATGAATCAGAAATTGGCGACGTGATCTGGACCTGAGCTCTCCTCGGTAAGGCATTGTAGCCCGGAGCGGCGCGCATGCCCTCGTCGTTTCCTTCGTGTACCTTTGTGTCCTTCGTGGTTAATGCTTTGGATTTGCGTTGGCCAAGCGACGGTTTTAACAAGATCTATTTTTCACATATGATGACCAGTTCACAATCACTGAACTTTGCAAGGGGAAATCGTTTGTCGAGGGGGGACTTGTGATTCGATCATTTCGTGCTATTCCAATCGGTTTGGTCTGCGAGATTATTTGTCTCTTGCCGCATACAGCGCGCGCGCAACAATATCCGGAAAATCTCTACC
>JAOAPR010000043.1 GCA_025463005.1 Bryobacterales bacterium
CAAGCTCCGCATTGGGGCTGATCTGGAGCAGTTCGTAGTAGTCGGTAAATCCGGTGTCGGGCATGCGGCTTGTTCTTCTGATGGTAACTGACCGTGATTGTTCCCGCTCTATCGTGGTTCGGCAAAGCCGGTCGGTTTCATTAGGAGCGCCTGACTCGGGCGAACAGAACGTCTTCGGAAAATGCGCCACTGGGCCGATTCGCCCAGCATCTGGAAGTGGTCCGACAGATAACCGCCGTAAACGACGGGAATGTTTGGGTCAGTAGACTCTCTCGGCTCCATGACCAGGCTTGCATTACCGAAAATTCGCTCCGGCGGCGGGCCATGCACTTCGTCGAAATTATTCCCGTACCCGAGCCACGTTGCGCCTCTCTGAGGCGGAGGTATTCCCAACGTATAAGAGAAGGGATTCACCAAATCGAGCGTCATCAGCGTATCGCCTTCCACGCGGTATCGCCTCGCCAACGCCAGGCCGTCGTTGACCCATCGTACGTAATCGCGATCGTCGCAGCGAAAGCCTTCCAGCACCGCCGCATCGAAACGCGTTGAGGGATCTCGCGCCAAAGCGGCGTGCTTCGGAATTCCTATCGCCAACCCGTAAACGTCGATGCTCATATGAGCCACTGCTAGAACCATTCCCAGGCAAACAGCCGGAAGAAACGCCGCGCTATCGCTTAGGGCCGGTCGTGCGACAAGTTTCTGAACGATCAGAATCGCCATCAGTGCGTTCAGCGGCAGATCGTAAAGTTGCCAATTGCTGATGAGAAAACCGAAGCCCGTGGCCAGAACGGCCAGCCCGCTCACCAGCACGGCGACGCCTTCTCGTCGAAAGCCGCGCTTCCACAGGAGTGAGGCTCCCAAGGCGACGAGGCCCAGAAACGGCAATCCGGAGTTGACCGCCGTTTCCACATAGGCCGACCGGAACACCAGGTGCTTGGTCTGAGCCACAGTGCGCAACTCGTCGAAGATCGGAGTGAAATCGCCCTGGTAGATGATGAACACGACGAACACGAACAGAAGGAACCCGCTGATCATACCAATCCATCGCCGGAGCACCTGAGGTTTAGAGGGGACGAGCGCCGCGACCAGTACGCCCGCACCAAGAAAGAAGCTGATCTTTAGGAAGAGAAGGATCGCGATCGCCAGCCCGGTGGAAAAACCACCGGCGAACTCCGTCCAGCGGCGCGGGAACGGGCTGGCTTGCATGCTCTCGATAAGAATCAGAGCCACAATAGCGTAAGAAAACCGGTTGTAAACCATTCCACCGGACAAGTGGCTCGGGACCTCGCCAAAATTGAACGGGGCCAAAGCGAACAGAGTTACGGTGAAGGTGAGCAGCGCAGCTGGCAGCCTGCCGAACCGGATAGTCAGAAAGTACGCCCAAACACCGAGCAGAAATCCGAATAGCGCCTGCGCATAAATCCAGCCTTGGGCCGTGCCTCCGTCCAGCAACAGTCCCAGTGCGGCCAGCCAGTAGGTGATGGGACCGACGCTGCCGTAGAAGTCCCTTTGAGGCATTTGGCCGTGAAGCACGCGCCACCCGCCATCGAGGTAAATAAAGACATCCGTCCAATAGCGCACGACGCTGAGACCGATGTAGGCCCGGATGAGACAGATGGCGGCGACCGCTGCCAGGACAATGGAGCCTGCCACGATGGAATAGCGTAAGGGAGGTTTCCACTGGTTAAGGAAGCGTGCCAGAACGGGCGACAGCGGGGCTTTGGGCGCAGGTGGATTGTGGCTATCGATCATTGGGCTGTCCGGACCACGCTGGACGAGGTGATAAGGAAGGCCCGGGCATCACCCACGCTTATCAACGGGTTTCTTTCCCATACCCAGCTATCCCGGACACTCCAGACTGGATCTCCACTGGTGACAACCAGAACGTCGATTTTCAGCCGGCGGCATAGGGGATCTACCTGGTCCGCTGCGGCTCCGGATTCAAAGATCGCCGCCAGGGCAGGATAGAGTTGATCGCAGCCGCGCCCCGTCCCGCCGAACTCGATTCCGCAACTTCTTCCTCCTACTGCGGTCTGCCGGTTAGCGTAAATCCCCCAGTAGACCGGATTCTCCTGGGCGGGATTCTGCTGGACCACGGCCGTCACGGGCAAAATGTCGCGGAGTTGCTCGTAAATCCGGCGGGCCGCGAAGTTTTTCTTGCCGATGGGGTGTTCGTTGTCCTGGTCATTCAAGATCTCGGCTACGCGCAGCGTGATCGCCGAATACACTGTCGAGACGGCCCCAATCATCAGCAAGACAGGCAGCGTCGGGGCCAGGACCGCATACATCCGGCTGGCGCCTGTCCACTTTTCTTCCCGGGAACGCAGCAATTCCACGGCCCAAATCAGGAGCATGAATTGCGCCGGAAGAAATCCCCGCCAGCCCAGATCGTTATTGGTGATGACTCCGGACTTGAAGAAGCTGCACATGAGTACACTGGTGAAGACCATCGTGATCGAAGCAACCTGGCGAGGTCCGAAGCGCCGCAGATGCCACAACCTGCATAAATATAGGATTCCGGCAATTAAGAAGAAACCCAACTCGAGAAGATAGTTGAAAGGCAGGAGTGCCAAGCGGACCCAGTAAGTCTCCCATGCCCTTGGGAACTCAGTCGGTATGCCAAACGCGCGCGCCCCTCGGAAATCCCGAACAGTCAAGTGGAGAAATGCTCCACCTCCAGCCTGGCCGGTGAGGCTGATCAGATAAGGGAGCGCCAGGATCACAGTAATGAGTCCAGCTAGCACCAGAAGAGCCGTATGACTTCTCCAGCCCAAAAAGAACGTGATTAGCGTCCACACAGACAGGAACACCGCCATCACGAGGCCAACGTAGATGGAATCGCCGAGCATTGTGGCTAGAAGGACTCCCGCGACCGCGGCGGTCATCCATCGCTGCCGGGGATCCAGGCTTGGTGCGTGAAACAGAACAAGGAAGCCGGTTACCCCTGCCACCAAAGCGCCCACGGCGTGAGGAACCCATAGCAGCGAACCTAGCCACGACGTGACCGGTTCGTTCCACGCCTCCATGTCCATGTACTGGACGTGTCGAAAGTACGCCAAGTTGAAAGTCGGAATCACATCGAGTCCCGTGACTGCCAGAAGGAGGAGTCCTTTGAGGATCCAGGCGGAGGAAATCGACTCGCCATGGCTCACGAAAAATCGCAGATACGCACCGATTACGCAGGCCAGGCCAATGCCGCACCAGATAACGCTGGCGAAGAAGGCGTGCCGCGCGCCCACCCACACGCCACCCGCTTGATCCACGAGGCTGGAAAGGATGAACCAGAAATAGTGGTAGCGAAGGGGAGCCGGTCCGTCGACGTAACCCAGCGGATTGACCGGATGCGCGAAACCTGTCCTGGTGATGGCATCGGTGACTGAGGTGCGATAAGTCTGGTCCCATGAAGTGACGCTGGCGTACAGGCGGTCGCCGCCGAGGGGCAAATCCACCAGCGACCCAAAGGCGGCCGCCGCCCATAAAACCGCCAACAACACGAACGCGATGGGAATCCGGGATTGCGGATGCGCATCGGCAGCAACCAGTCCGGCGAACACAATCCAGCAGACCGCAAACGTGACCCACACAACCATCGGCCCGCCTAGCTTGTCCAGCCAGTACGTCAAAACAGGGACCGCTGAAATAGACACTGGAACGCTGATCGCGAATCGCCAAGCCAGTGTTTGGCGACGAAAATTCAGGAGTCCGGTCAACCACCCGAGCACGTATCCAGGTGGCACGGCGAACAGCGCAAACAACGCAGACGCCAAAAGAGTGGAGATGAAGTCGTCCCGCAGAAAGTGTGCGCCGGTCATGAGCTAAGGATCTAGTCTGACTTCGTACAATAGCGAGTCCAAATACGGTGTGTCGAACTTTCCGATCTGGGTCAGGTGAGCGCCTTCGGTCTTCAGCTTGCGCAAGAGCCATCCGTTAAAATCCATCTCGCCCCAGACCAGGAAATGCCGGTGGGTTGCAACAAAGTCCGCGTACAAAACGGGGTTCGCCCGAATAGGGAAGTACTGTTTCATTACTAAGAGACCTTCGGTCAGATTAGAGTGGGCGTATTTGATCGAAGACTCCGGATCAACCAGGTAATAAAGTCGCGCTACCAGATCCGGCTTTTCGTAATGGTCCATTTCGAGGAACGTAAATGCGCTGTTGGTTACAAACGGGAGCTCGGGTTGGATCCGATCGAAATCTTTGCGAGCCCGAACGGCAATGGCCTCAGCCGAAGACGGGCGGGGCACCAGAATCTTGGCAGGCAAGAAAACGGTGAATCCAAGTATCACGATCGCGGCTGCCAAACCCGACAAGCGGTTGGCTCTACTTTCATACGCGATAAACAGGATTAGCAAAAGATATGCGGCCAGCGTGGTTAGAAAGGCATGCCGATCGTAGAATCCAATGTGCTTTTGGATTGCCAGCGCATTCAACAGCACTGGTGGCAGCAGAGAGAACAGCAAGAAGGCCATTTCAGGAGCCGGTATGCTGGTTGCCGCTGCGCGATCGGGCCGGATCCCGTCGGGGGACGAGCGGCGCCGCCACGCGGCTATGCCGAATGCGATCAACCCGCCGATGAGTAGTGGAGGAGCAACCTGAAAGACCGTTCGGACATAGAACAACACGGCTTTGTTGACCGAGCCTTGAAACTCCGGCGGGAACACCGCCTGGCCCACGTTTCGAACCAGCGGAAGATAGGTGAGACACGCAGCCATAGGAAGAACCAGCGCGGCCCACAGCGCCCAGTCGATGCGCCGCTGCCTCCAGTTCCGCACCAGTTCCGCCGCCCAGAAGGGCATGATCCAGAGAGGCGCGTAAACGTGGCTGAGCAGCATACCTGTCGCGCCGATTGCGACGCCAGCCAGCGCCCATCGTCGCCCGGATGGGGCGGTAGCTGGATCAGTTGCGTAATCCCAGGAGACAAGTATCACGCCCATGCACCCAAGCAGCACGCCGTAAGGTCGCGCTTCGCTCGCAAAGAAGAAGGACTGGTTGTACCAGAGCAGCCCCACCCCGGCTGCAGCCCACAAGGCACCCACGCGTCGCGCGAGGAAGATGAACATGCCGATGCTTCCCAGGAAGTAGCCAACGATGATCGGCAGGCGCGCTCCCAACTCGGTCGGACCCAGAACGCTCATGGATGCCCGCACCAACACATAAGTCAGAGGAGGATTCAGGTCCAGCAGCCGGATCTCGTCGATAAACTGCCGGACGCTGGTTGCCTGCGCGATGTAGACGGTGTGCAGCTCGTCATACCAGAGGTGGCGACGCAAAGAGGGCGCGATGAGCACCCCGTAAATCGCGGCAAGAATCAATATGATCAGGCCCCAGCGCCGGTCTAGCCGCCACGCCCAGGTTTCAAGACGATCGCCTATGCTCCTGTCCAAGGTAGTCATGGCCGCACGATTGCGACCTCGACTCGAGTCATCCGCCGGTAATGCAGGAAACCTAGGGCTCCCCACAGCCCGATGACCGCGTACTGAAGCGCTTGTCCGACCAGAATATAGGCGATCGCGTCCGTGCGGCTGAAGCCGAACGGGGTGAGAATGCTAACCGCGACAAATTGATAAATGCCGACGTAGCCGGGCGTAGAGGGCAGCGCACTCCCGAGCCCCAACCCGGCGATCAGCAGGAACGCCACGGGCAGCGGAATCGCGAGCCCCAACGCACTTCCCGTAATCACGGTTCCGGTTGCGTCCAAGCACCAAATCACGATCGTCAGGGCCAGGAATCCCGACAGACGCTTGGCGTCGTGAAAGGCGCGGATCCCGCGCAACCCGTGCTCCATCGCCTTGATCAACTTTAGGCGCGGGCCATCGGGCATAGGCAAGAGCAACAGCAGGCGCCGCGCCAGCGATTCCATGCGGGGCAGTACCGCTATGATCAGTGCGCCGCTCAGTCCCAGGATCGCGAAAGGCCGGGCGGCGTTCGCCAGCCACCCCGGTTGGGCGGGCAGCGTGAGCAGCACCAGCGCGCTGATCACCACCAGGGCGATGGCATCGGCCACGCGTTCCGACAAAGCCGTGGCCAGAACATAGGCAGGATTCAGCCCGCAGCGCGAGCTGATCATAAAGGTTCGCACCAGCTCCCCGGCGCGGGCCGGTAGGAAGTTGTTGCCGAAATAGCCGGCCGAAGTGGCCCAGAACGCGGCTGGAACGTCCACGAGGCCTTCGGCGGTGAGAAGAATCCGCCACCGGACGGCGCGCAAAAAGAGCGTGCCGGTGATCATGGCCGCTGCGAAGGCGAGACGCCCCAGTCGGGCGCCCGCGACCAGCCGCCCGACCTCGCGCCACTCGATCCCGCGCAGCGAATAATAGAGCAGCACGGCCGCCAGCAGAAAGGCGATGCCCAGGGAGATCGCCTTCGGCCTGGAGATGGTCCGGCGTTGCGGACGCGGCGCGGTCTGATTCTCTGTCAGCATCGGAAAAACTGCGCGTACG
>JAOAPR010000118.1 GCA_025463005.1 Bryobacterales bacterium
CTCGTGAACAGCGGTTACTTTACTGTCCGGAAAGGTGGCGGAGTAGAAGCGCGCAGCCTCATGCGCGTCCTTTTCGAAACCGAGGCAGATCACGTTCTTTGGCTTCATGTTCGTGTGCTCCTTGTGCTCGATCAGGGCGAACGCTGCGGTCTTTGCGTCGGTCCGTATTAGTGACCCACCAGTTCGTCTGGAGATCTGCTGCGGCCGGCGTCTCAAATTGGTCGCCGCCCATCCTGCGCTTCAATCATATCGTTGGCAGGGATCGACTTCGAGATCCGAAGCTATGACAGGCCAATTTCCGAATGATCCCGATCCAGGTTCCTCCTAGGGGTAGATCACGCAATCGGCGTAGCCTTTACCGATCATGCCAGGATGGTCGGCGATCCGGACACGATTCGGTCGGATTGATCACTTCCGGATTGCGCGTGACACGACCGGAACACCCAATGGCGCGCCGGGAACGTCGGTAAACGCTGCGCGACCACTCAGGAGCGATCATGGCGCTTACGTAGCGCGCGCGTACGCCAGCCGGACTGGTCCGTCTACGCAGAAGACACCGACACCGAAACCGTGCTCGCGTACACTCGCATTATGTTTGACAACAAAGTTGTCAATAGTTGCCATCTCCTTTCGTGCTCGACATCCAAGTCATCGAAGATCCGGCAGCGGCGACAGTGGCTTTGGAGCCCATGCGGAGTCGACTCCTCTCGGAGCTGGCCGCGCCCGCCTCGGCGGCGACTTTGGCCGCGCGGGTCGGCCTGGCTCGGCAGAAAGTCAATTACCACCTGCACGCGCTGGAAGCGCACGGACTGGTGCCACTGGCCCAGGAACGCAAGTGGGGCGGGCTGACGGAACGGCTGCTCGTGGCGACGGCCGCTTCCTACGTCGTTTCGCCGATCGCCCTGGGTCCGGTCGCTGCGGATCCGAAACGGGAAATCGATAGGCTGTCCGCGAGCTATCTCATCGCCCTGGGCGCACGGGTCGTTTGCGAGGTGGGCGATCTTGTTCGTCGCGCGAAAGAGGCGGGCAAACGCCTGGCGACCCTGGCGGTGGATACCGAGGTTCGCTTCCGGTCGGCGACGGACCGGGCGGCTTTCAGCAACGAACTCACCGAAGCCATCACGAAACTGGTCTCGAAGTACCATGATGAATCCACTCCCGGCGGCCGCGCGCATCGCCTGGTGTCGTGGCACACCCTCTGCCGCAGAAATCCGATTCAAGGAGCCATCATGAGCGTGAAGAAAGAAGTCTCCGGAGGCCGTTCCGTCCAGGTCGAAGTCGAGGTCCCCGGCACGCGTAGGAAGTGTGGCAGGCCATCCCAGCGGACCGGGTATTTCGTCCTGGTTCGTGCCGGCTGAGTTCGAGGAGCGCGACGGGAAGCCCGTCGCGACAAAGTTGAACTTCGGCCCGGGCATGGAATCCCGTTCTGCCGTGACGGTCTGGGATGCGCCGGCGGATGTTTGTCGCGCAGGGCGAGGGCTGGGGTGGCTCGCCGCCCATCGCAACCGAGTGGAGCGTGGAAGCGCGCGTGGGTGGTGTGTGCCTCGTCCGTGTGGTAAATAGCCTCTTCGCCAGCACCGACGACTGGGACAACCAGCTTAAAAGCACCGAATCCGGCTGGCCCGGTTTCTTCCGCACCCTGCGGATCTATCTCACGCACTTCCGCGGCCAACGCTCCGCGATCATGCAGTTCGTCATGCAGTTCGTGGCTCGCGTCGCGGGAACCGAAGCGGAGGCCCGGGAAACGCTCACCGCGGCATTGGGAGTGAAAGGCTTGAGCGTCGGGCACCGTTGGACGGCACCAGCGGGGCAGAGTACGTCAGCCAGAGTCCGAACGACGCCGGCTGCGGCTCGACAGGCCGGGGCCGGGCGTAGCCGCCCTTGGCGCCTTCACCTTCGGCAGCCAGAGCATGGTTGCTCTGAACTTCTAGCTTTACGGCGATCAGGCGGCCGAGAGCCTCGCCCGCGAAACACCGCCGTGGCAAGCGTGGATTGGGTGTTGGGGATCAATGGAACGGAAAACCGGGTCAAGGTAACGCGAATTGTGCGGAATTCTGTGACCAGCCTGGGCTGGCAAGTTTCCGATACAAGCCCTTTCATGACAAGTACACGCTTTTGACGCGTCTTAGTTCGCGGATGGCCTCTGAATTTCCTTGACAACCAAAACTTCAATTGGCGCTTTTTGTTTTACGAGAACTAGCCCTAGCTGCTCGATTAGGGCGCGAAAAACGTCGGGCAGATCAGAAGGTTGGGGGGCCATCGTCCTGCCCGCCATCATCTCCGGCGATTCCGAATAACGGAAATCGATTCCATACGCGCCTGTAAGGCCCGTCTGATCCGTAACAGGTGCCCGAACGATAATGGACAAATTCCGCGCCAACTCCGGCATGGTCATCCCTTCGGCGTGGAGCGAAAAGGGACGACGGATGTATTTTCCCGGGTCGGGTTCGACAACGCGCATTTTCGTTCCGTGGGGGGCAACTTTGAGGACCAGAGCGTCTTGGGTCTTCGTTGTGCGTTGGACAACGAGGTTGCACCGGTCTGCAAGCAGGGATCGCAAGCTAGCCGACAAGGTGGGGTTCGACTGAGGCAGCAGGGGCTTGGCTGGTGGTGGCTCGCCAGACTTGGCCTCGACATCAAAGCGGTCTGACCCAACCCACGTCGGATAGCCGACGACCTGAAACTCTTGAACACCATAAGCAGTCATAATTAGGGCCAGCAACGGCACCGCGTGTACCCGTATGTCGCCAGCTGGAGTCGTCCTCCAAAAGCTACCTTCGGGACTCGTCGGGTCAGCGGGCCGAATTGATGCGACCGCGAAGCGAACACCGGCGGCGTCCGGTGGTGGACCAGGCTTCTCTTGGGGCAGAGCATTCACGGCGGCGAGAAGGACACCCGTGTACAGACGCAGACTCAAGCAAGACATCGTCTAAGATGGTACCTCGTCCACGACGCGCCATATCGGCGCGGTCCAGGCGGCGAACGGCTGTTTTGGACGAACACTGCGTTACCGGAAACTGTGGTTTTGCAGCACTCCTAAGTTCTGCAAAGCTATGCGAAGATTCCGTTTTCCTAAATGTTCTCGTTTGAAGAAAGTGTCTTGCATAAGCATCCGATTGCGAGGACTTTTGCGTGCGGCGGAAGATCTGTAAAACTCAGGTTACCTTGACCCGATTTTCCGTTCCATTGATCCCCAACACCCGGATTCAAGAACGCTTGCCGATGCCGGCGGAGACGAGCCCGAGCGAACAATCGGCAGATCCAGACGGCCCTATCGTTGGGGCCGGGCACGACCAAAGCGGTTCGTGTCACTTGAACTTACGCTCTTCGCGATAGGCTGGCCCACGTGTAACGGCGTAGTGTTTACCTTGCTGAGAGAAATGCTCCGGGCGTATCGAAGGCACATGTCAGCAACGGGCGTTTCCCGTCAACTTGACCACCGCCCAACTTCCGGATTGCGCGTGATCCAGGACTGATCCGCCGGAGCAAGCTTCAGTCACCCCTCTTCATAGAGGGACAACGCAGGACTCCCCGCGCTGTTGGCCTGCAATGGCGCTGTTCAGATACACCCGGCCAAACCTAGCCACGTCGACATCGGCGGCCGATTGTAATCGGCCTCGGTCTTACTTCAATCCCGCCAAACTCGCGTGCCGGAACAGCAGACCTGACGCGGTGAACAACGCCACGAAGACACCATGCAGGATGGCCATATTCCGCGCAAGGTAGGGCGGCGCGCCCGAAGGCAGCATCACGGCAATCAGCGCAAGCGGCGCCGCCATCGCGAACAACGTGCGAGCCAACCCTCGCGCCTCCAGCCGCGCCAGCCAGGCCCCGGCGCCCCCCACCGCGAGCACGCCGACGTACACCAGTTTCGCCGGATTTTCCGAGTCCGCGACATGGACCATGTTGGCCCACCCCAAGGCGAACCCGGCCACCAGCGCCACACCAACGCCCGCCTTGTACGCCCAGCCGCCCACCTTCCTCGCGATCAGCGCATAGGCTAACCCCGTTCCGAAGAACATGACGTACGCGAATACGAACGCTCCCGGGCCCCAGTTCCATCCATCCACAACCTGCGATGCCACGAGCGGCACCATCAACAGGCCCAACGCCACAAGCGCCACACGCAGCATCGTCCTTCCCAGTTGGTTCATCCGAGTTATGTTCTCCCTTACGATTCCCACCAACGTCTCGGAAAAGATCCACAGCGCAAACCCGAACAGTCCCCGCCTGGTGTCCCTGTGCTCCCGGCATAGATCGTGAAACGTCTGCGCCATCCCCTCGCCGAACCGCTCACGGAAAGGCCGCGGATACAGCCGCAGCAGCATCGCATACCACGCCCGATAGCGCCGGCCCGCGACGTCAGTCGCCATAAGCTAAACGTCCTTCCGCCACAGCCACCACGCCGCGATACCGCTTCAGTTCGGCATCCAGCGCCGCCCGCCCGGCGCGTGTAAGCTCGTAATAGATCCGCCGCTCGTCATCCATCTCCGGATCGACCCTCTTATCGCTTTCCCGGATCAGCCCGGCCTCCATCATCCGCCCCATCGAGCCATACAGTGTCCCCGGGCCCATCTTCACCTTGCCCTGCGAGTCCGCCTCCACCTGTTTCATGACCCCGTACCCGTGCCGCTCCCCCGTCGACAGCGCCAGCAGGATGTGCAGGACCGCGGGAGTTAGCGGAGCTTGCGCCGTGTTCTTCTTCGCCATGCTCAATACTATATCCGTTACGGATATATGTCAAGCGGATATATGTCAAGCTCAGTTGAGTGGCAGTGGGGCCGGACGCCCTCGTCGGTAGCCGGGCAACCAGGTACGGCTTGGGTCAGCTAATTTCATCTCAACTCTCCCCGTTACTGGCACTGGACGCATTTGAAGTTGGTTGTTGGGATTGTGCCCAGGTGGTCGGCTACACGGAAGTTGGACGGATCAGTACCGGCAAGTCGCCAGTATCCACCAACTTCCGGATTGCGCGTGATGCAGGAGCAATGCCGATGGTACTCCACATTCAGCTGAACGCGCTGGAGACCAACCGCGATCTGTACAGGCGGAAAGTCGAACCGCGTGCTCCGAGTGCTGGCTCATAAGACTATGATCAGGCAGTTGCCCGGCGCGAGGAGGTAAGCTCCATGGTAGATGACGGATTGATATTGGTAACCGGGGCAGCCGGCCAACTG
>JAOAPR010000122.1 GCA_025463005.1 Bryobacterales bacterium
ACATGCGGGACGATTACCACGCCTTGCGCGAGGTTCTCAAACTCGAGGCCCAACAAGTCCTCGGGACAAAAGAACTCATTGTTGCGGTGCTCGGCGCAGTCGCGACCGTTGGCGCGGCCGCGACCCATGCGCCGTTACCGATGGTGGGGGTCGCGGGGGCAACTGGCGCAGCCGTCACCGTAGGGGGCCTCATCGCTACACGCGGTAAGTTCATTGCGGCCCGCCGAAAAGTCCTTCGCGAACACCCTATGGCGTACCTCTACGAAGCTGCCCCCGGCCTGAAGGCCTGAACTCGAGAAGGGCGCAGACGGGGACGTCGGAACGCTCAATTGAGCCCACCGATTGTCGGTGCGGCGGTCTGCATTGTGGTAAACGCACTCACCGGCACAATTGGCCTACAAAGTCGCGAGCACCCGTTAACGAAGAGCATTCTATCGGTGGTGCCCGCACCTAGAGATCCGGGGAGTGGAGGAACTCGTGGAAGCGGGCACTACCGATAGAATTCGTTGAACTGAGCCGGACGGGGGAGCTATGGGGATTGAATGTCAGTGCGTTTGTTAGGTGCAGGGAAAAGAGTATTCCGATGAGCCAACTCGGAGTGGAAATGGTCACCCTCCCCGCTGGGAGGGTGACCATCCTGCGCTTGGCAATCGGCGCCGGGTGTTTCCGGAGCGCCAGAACGGCCATTCAGACAGGGATCTCCTGTCACGCTGGCGCGGGCTAACGAGTTGGGCCATGACTTGGTGAACGGTGTGGTCATGGCGGTCATGAAGTGTCTGCGATCATCGGTGCCGGCAAGCAGGCACAGGCCGAGGCAGTGAGGACTTGGATGCGGATCAACCGGCCGGTCTTGCAAACCGGACATTGACGGAACAACTCTTCCTCGGTGGTTGAACCGCAGCCGCCAGGAGAATCCGTGCTGGCTTCGATGGCCATTTGCGGAACGGCCAGCAAGGACCGGCATAGCGCCAGCTTTTCCTTCCGTGTGCGGTTGGCCAGGAATCCAAAGTGGCGGATGTGCACAAAGCCGGAGGGAAAGACATGGAGGAGAAAACGACGAATGAACTCGACCGCGTCCAAGGTCATCGTCTTGGACTGGTTGTTAGCGGCGTAGTCCTTCCATTCGAAGGTGACCCGACCATCCGCCAGTGATAGCAGTCGCCGATTTGAGATGGCGACACGGTGTGTGTAACGGGCCAGATATTTGAGAACCTGTTCTGGCCCGCCGAAGGGGCGCTTGGCGTAAACCACCCATTCCACCTGTCCGGCGTTTCGACATAGTGCGTCGAAGGCCGCCGGATGGGCCAACGATTCCAGTTCGCCGTGGAATTGGAGCTTGCCCTTCTGGAAGGCCCTTAGCAAATGAATCAGGAATCTGTTGCGGAAGAGGCGACTGAGGACCTTGACGGGAAGGAAGAACGATTTTCGGCAAGGGATCCACCGCGAGTGGTCGGGACTGATTCCGCCGCCAGGCACTACGCAGTGGACGTGCGGATGGAGATGGAGATTCTGACCCCAAGTGTGAAGCACGGCCAGGAAGCCGATTGCCGCGCCTAGATGTCCGGGGTCCGCAGCGATCGTGAGCAGCGTCTCGGCCACTGCCCGGAAGAGAATGCTGTAGATCGTTCTGGCATTCTGCAGCGCCAGGCGGGCGATTTGCTGCGGCAATGTAAACACCACGTGGAAATACTCTACGGGCAACAGCTCGGCCTCGCGATCGGCCAGCCACTGGGCGCGGGCCGCGCCCTGACACTTCGGGCAGCTCCGATTTCGGCACGTAATGGAGATCACCCCATTACGTGTCTTATGGGGAGTATTTTCTAATGGGGAGTGAAGTCGCAAAAGGGCATGCTGCACACGGCGTCACGCCCCTTCGACTCTCCATTAAGGCTTGCCCTTCAGCAGCGCGAGCAGCTTGTCGGGAGGCCGAAATTTGCCCTTGCGAAGGCTCGGCGGTACCACCGCCTCAATGGCCTCCAGCTTTTCGGTCGGATCAGCCCGAACGTAGACTTCCGTCGTGGTCAGGTTACTGTGCCCCAACCATAAAGAGACTTTCCGGATGTCCTGCGTCGCTTGCAGCACGACCATGGCACAGGTGTGTCGGAGTACGTGGGGCGAGACTTGTTTGCCATGCAGCGTCGAACATTTTCGATCTGCCGTTTTGGTGTGACGCCGCAGAACGTACGCGACTCCCCATCGGCTGAAGGGTTCGCCGCGAGCGTTCACAAAGAGCTCGGGCGACGCCACCGAACCGCGAATGGCCAGCCAAGCACGTAGGGCCGCAGCCGTTGTTTTCCAGAGAGGCAACGCGCGTTCGCGACGGCCCTTGCCACGCACGCGGATACTCGCCGACTGGGGTGCAACATCGTCGGTGCGCAGGCCTGTCAGTTCTGAGACTCGGAGCCCGGCGCACACTGCAAGATGCAGCATGGCCCGGTCTCGAACCCCCTGCCGCGTGGATGGATCAGGAGCGTCGAGCAGGGCCTGCATTTCTTCCTGGACCAGATGAGGCACCAGACGAGTGTCGGTTTTCTTGAAGGGGATAGCCAGAACACGGCGAACCTGTTCGACTGCAGCTGGCTCACGATGCTGCAGAAATCGGAAGAACGAGCGGAGGGCGGCCAAGCGGATGTTTCGCGTCTCCGCTGAATTGCCACGTGCGGTCTCCAGATGCTCCAGGAATGAGCTGATCAGGGCCGCGTCCAACTGCTCCAGCATCAGCGCCGACGGCGCAACTTTGAGTTTTCTGGAGGCGAACTCGAACAAGGATTGAAAGCTGTAGGCATATGAATCGCACGTGTGTTGGCTGGCGCCACGGTGGCGGACAAGATGCTCACGGAGAAATGCCTCAATGTGCGGTGCGAGGGAAGTCATGGCCGCCCTCCCTGCACAAAGTTCTCGGCTACGACGGCGATGTCGCGTAGCAGTTCGGGTGTGGTCTCCAGGTACCAGTAGGTGGCGTTGATGTTGACATGACCAAGGTAAGTAGCCAGGGCCAACATGTGCTGCCCGATTCGTTGACGGCCAGTTGGAGACGACTCCAGTGCCCGGACTGCCAACGTGTGGCGAAGCTCATGAATCCGTGGCCATCGACCGCCTGAGGGTTTGATCCCAGACGATTTCAGCAAGGTTCGGAACACGCCGTAAACTCTCCAGTACACGAGCGGTTGCCCTTCATCCGAAACGAAGACGTGGTCGCCACCGCGTTGCGCTTCTTGACGATGCATCAAGTAGTGGGCGAGCCCCGCTACGGCAGTGTCGTGCAACGGCACCAATCGGGTTTTCTGAAACTTCGTTCTACGGATTAACAACCCGTTGGGGGTGATGTCGGAGACCAGCAGATGTAACGCTTCCGAAATCCGTAGCCCGGTCGCTGCTAACAGGCTGATCAGCGCCGCATACGTCTTGGGCAGCAACGAGTCGGACGATGGAAGCCTCGTGGCGGCGAGGACAAGCCCATCGATCTCGGCGCGTGAATAAATGTGAGGGACACGACGACTTTTCCGGTAGCCGAAGTGGTTCGGCGGTGGCAGTTCGTGCCGGGAGTCTTCCACGCGTAGGTACTGAGCAAAGCGGCAGATGGTCTGGTGACGCGTGTGCCGTTGCGCAACCGATTTCGCCTGGCTAGCCCAATCGATGGCGGTTGTGGTGCGGATATGCGTCTGCCTTTGATCAGCCGCGAAGACTGCAAAGCTGCGCAGGAGATATTCTGTGTTGCTGAGAGTGAACCCGGCGGCACGCCGCACGGCAAGGTAGGATTCGACAGCCACAATCATCCCTTCACCCCCGGCCATGGCTGAGCGATCTGTTTGAGGAGCGCGACATCCGCCTTGGCGTAGTAGGCGGTCATGTCGATGCTGCGGTGACGGAGGACGAGGCCGGCCTGATCCAAGGGCACGCCATTCCGCAACATCTCTGTGGCCGCCGTGTGGCGCAGTAAGTGAGCGCCCTTGGCTGGAGCGTCGATGTTGGCGCGTCTGAGAGCGTGTTTCACCACGGACGAGACACCGTCCCCGGAGGCGAAGGGCCGGCACGGGGCGATGCTTCGAATAAAGACGTGATCGGTATCGATGTTCGCGGGCCGGCATTCCAGATAACGGAGCAACGCATCGCCAACATCCTGCGGGAGGGGCAGCCGTACTTGGTATCGCCCTTTCCCCGTTACCTGCAACGTGCCGTTGTTCCAGTCGATGTCCGTGAGGCGAAGACGCGCCACGTCTCCGGAGCGCAATCCTAACCGCGCCAACATGAGTAAGATTGCCCGGTCGCGAAGCCGCCCGGGGTCTGTGCCGTTGCACGCGGCGATCAGCCGGTTTACCTCATCCGCTGACAAACAACGCGGCAACCTCGCGAGCCGCCAGTGGGCCACGGTGGGTATCGCGAGGGCGAGATCGTCGCGGAATTCTCCACGGAAGTTGAGGAACCGCAGAAATGCGCGGAGAGAAGTGATCAGCGCCTGTGTTGTCGGTATCCCACACTGGCTGGCCCGTTCCAGAAGAAAGTCTCGAACGGCCCGAGCATTCCATTGGCTGATTTCCTCGCCGAGCGTCTGGAGTAGATCTGTAGCACCGCGGGCGTACTGCCGGAGAGTCGGCTCCGTCACGCCGCGATGGGTTCGGAACCAGTCGCAAAAGGCGACCACAAGGGGTGGGTTCGGGGTCAGATTCTGAACGGATTCGGACGGGCAAATCCCGCATACAACGAGGTGATGATGAAAGAGCTTCACTCCGAACTGGGCGTGGTAGCTAATCTTTCCGCGTTTGAAATGGGGACATCGGCAACGCCGAAGATGGCGGCCAAAGGAATCCAGCATATTGAGACCGATGTCCTTCAGAACACCACCTTTCCGCTGAACGAAGCAGCCGAGATGGGAGGCGGCTCGAATGTATCGAACGGCGCTTGCCGGGGCGTATCCCTCGCGTTCGAGGTCATCTGCGAACCCGTCGATATGTGGTCCACTGATTCCACTGCGCAAACGCCGTAGCGTCTTGGGCGCGGAGAAGTACTCTTCTAGCATGGGCTCTCCTTGTTGAGCATTGGCCATGGATGGCCGCATCAACGTAGCAAAAGCCCCTGAGTTTATGGTGAGTCGCAGCCGGCCAATCCTGTCCGAAAAGGCCAACCCGGAGTCGATTCCGGCGCTCCACTCCCCATTAGAAAATACTCCCCATAAGACACGAGTTATAAGAGATGGCGCAATGTCCGCACTGATCGCACTGGTCCAGATGGCCGCCTAAAGCGGCCGTTCGACAAGCGCGAATATCGTCGAAGGCTTTTCTCTGCGGGCGGGAGAGTACCGG
>JAOAPR010000170.1 GCA_025463005.1 Bryobacterales bacterium
TAGCCGTAACGGAGACAAAGAAATCGCAGGCGACCATAGCACTTGCGTGGTTGCGAACGAAGGTTCTCCAGCGATGGCCGGAGCTTCCGCGCGGCCTGCCCGATTCCAGTTCTGGGCGAAACGCGGATGGCGAGCTTCAGAAAGAGTTCGTTGGCAATCCGCTCTTCGCCCCAGATGGGGTTTTCGCGAGCCATCTTGCGGATCAGTTCCTGCAGGTTCTTGGGTAAAGGGGGCCGCCCTCGCTTGCGCGACTTCCAGCGCCAGAACAAGCGGAATGCTTGGCGATGCCAGCGCAGGAAAGTCCCGGGCTGGACGATCACTACAGAGTCCTTCCAATCGAAGAACTTGGACAGGACAAGTAAAATCAGTTTCGTGCTGCGGGATGCCCGTCGCGGCTTTACCCTTCGCTCCATAAAGAGGGCTAGCTGTTTTCGCAGGAACAGATTCTCGGCGAGCAGAGCCGACCGGGTGCCTAATAGGGATAGGAGCAGGTTCAGCAAGCCCAGATTCTACACTCAGCGGTCGAACGAACCAAAGCCAACAACACCCCAGCCATCAATGAGTTCGGGAGCGGATGGGTTTTTTGCGGAGCACACGCTGTAGTCAAAATTGTAGCTGCTCGGAGCCTCCAAAAACCCCAAAACGCCACAGCTTGCTACAAGGTGCGCTAGCCGGGCTGAAACCGGCATCGCAAATAAAGGGCTTGTTTTCTTTGGTCGGGGCGGGGCGATTTGAACGCCCGACCCCCTGCGCCCAAGGCATGGGTCGGACCGATTGGGCCAATTAGAACTCCTTGTTATTCAATTAGTTGAGCGGATCATCTACAGTCAAGAAATCGGCGTGTAGTCAATTTTGTAGCTGCTACTTCCCTCAAGTTTCAACACACCTTTGTTTCAATGCGACCAAGTTGAGCCTTCCTGAGGTAGGTGTTCGAGCTAGCTGGTGCGAAAAGTTGCAGTTCGCGGCAGTGCGAAATTGGCGTACGCGCAAGCCAGCATATGCATCACCTTGCCGCAGAGATGCATCTAACACAAGACGTTGACTAGCTCCTGGAGAACTCGTCCATCGCAAGAGCGCGACGGCATGGAGTAAAAGAATGAAAGTTGAACTCGTTCCCCCCGACTCCGACACACAGCCGCGTCATTGGGTACGGCATGACCAGGCTTTTGCCATGATGTTGGGGCCCGGCTCAATTGAGTGGGGCTCGAAGCGTTCCGCGCTGGAAAAGTTCGCCTACGCAGCGGGCGATTTAGCATTGTGCGACCGTCATAACGGAGAGTGGGTCGGGCTCATGAACGTACCGCATCTGCAGCTCGGTATTTCCGATGCGGCCCTGATGGCTGCTTGTGACGAACCTACTGGCGAGGTTGAACTGCGACCTCACCGCAAGTTTGCAGACTCCCGCCTGGGTGCGCTGGTTGCGGCGGTTCATGCCGAGATGGTGGCGGGGTTTCCTAGCGGGCGGCTGTTTCTGGATTCTGTCGAACAGGCGATGGCCGTAGCCCTTGTCAGCGCTCAAGCAGTAAGGCAGCGTCCTGTGCGGATGTCCCGAGGCGGACTAGGCCCAGCGCGACTGCGAAGGATAAAAGAGTTGGTCCACGAGAGGGTGGAAGACGAGTTGAGTCTCGACGAGATGGCGCAATCGGTGGGGTTGAGCACAGCTCATTTCGCGCGGATGTTTCGCAAATCAACGGGCGAGACGCCGCACCAGTTTGTTCTACGCCAAAGGCTTGAGCGTGCAAAGGCGATGTTGCGTGGTCAAGATGCGCGAGTATTGGACGTCGCGGTGGCCTGTGGCTTCAAGACCCAGCAGCACTTTGCGCAGGTCTTTCGTGATGTCTGTGGAATTAGCCCGTCAGGGTATCGCCAGGATTTTCTGGGCTACGAAGCGACTTGCGCGTCGGAGACCTGTTCCGAAGATACGCCACGCCCGGTGATTGTTGGTTCGCAGTCAGAACTTTCCTAACGCGCTGCCGTTCACTTCCCGGAATTTGTAACTCAACGCTCCTTCTCGGCTACGACGTAGCTCACTCGAACTCTCATCGTTGGTGCCTGAAGCCCAAACTCAGGTGGTAAGTCATTGGAGTTCCCCTTTTCCCTTTCGGGGATCGTGAATTTAGCAAGATTCCGACCATCCAGCAGAAATCCGCACACGTCCGTTTCCGGTGTGCAGTTTAATCAGGTTGTGAGGAGAGCACCGGGAAATGGGCTGTTCTACAACTCCACGTAAAGAAGGGATCTCCACGAGCAGGCTACCGGAAAAGCCGGACGTGCTCGTGGCCAAGAGGCATCATCTCTTGGTGCGTTGGAGTCACTGGCTGAATGTGCCAATCCTTCTTGGCCTCATTTTGAGCGGCATCTCTATCTACTGGGCGTCACCGATTTATCAACACAAGTCAGATCCGCTTACTGGAAACTTCGATGTGGCAGCGGATATTGGAATCTGGATATGCGGCCATGTGCCCGGGTTGCGTCACTACAGCAGCCCACCCGACTGGGTCTACAACCACCTGAGCCTCGGGCCCGGGATGTTGGCTCCGGCTTTGCGGCTCCATTGGCTGTGCGCGTACGCATTCATGCTGAATGGCGCGGTGTACGTCGTAGGGTTGATCTCAGGAGGGGGGTGGCGTGGTTTACTGCCCCGCCGGACCGATCTGCTTGATGCGTTCCGGATGCTCCGGTACTACCTCGGTATTCCCTTCGCGAAACTCACGCGCCGTCAATGGCCGCATCCCAGTTTCAATACAAAGTACAACGCGCTACAGCGCGCAGCGTACTTCTCTGTTCCGCTCGCCGGTTGCCTCTCCGTCGCTACAGGATGGGCGATTCACAAGCCCATGCAGTTCCATTCGCTAGCTGCGATCTTTGGTGGGCTCGATTCGGCGCGCGTGTGGCATTTCTGGCTCATGTGGATCTTCGTCCTTTTCGCAGTACCCCATGTGATTCTGGTTTTCGCCGACGGATGGGATACGTTCCGCGGCATAATCACAGGCTGGTCGGCGAGAGTGACGCGGTCGGAGGCTACGGGAAATGAACGATAACTCTCGAGGCTTCTTCGGAGAGCGTCCTCTACCGGAATTCGTGGTGGATCCTCAGGTGCTGCGTCGCCGCACCCGGCGCGACGCTCTGTTGTTTGGTGCTGGAACGGTGGCAGCACTGGCAAGTGCTAGATTGCTCCTGCCGAACGCTATTCGTATCGACGATGAGGTGGCTGAATCGCTCTACTCTCCACGTCGCACAGTACCGACTTACGCCAAAACGCAGATTACTCCGCTCAAGAACAACTACAACGGAGCTACTCCCGATCCTGGGTATATTCCTGGATGGCATCTGACTTTGGATGGGCTGGCTTCCGGCGTGAGCGTCGCCCTCGATATTCGCAGTCTCCTGACTCACTTCTCGATACACGAGCAGATTACGCGACTGGTTTGCGTCGAAGGCTGGAGTGCGATCGCCTGGTGGGCTGGTGTCAGATTCGATGATCTGCTTCGTGCCTATTCACCGATGTCGCAGGCTAGATGGGTACAGGTCGAGTCGTCGGTCAATCTCGACGCCTCCGGAAATCCCGATCCTTACTATGTCTCACTCGATCTGGCGTCGGCCAGGCATCCACAGACATTACTCGCCACACATTTCAACGGTCAGCCCCTGACTGTGGAGCATGGAGCCCCCCTACGCCTGCTGGTGCCGGTAAAACTCGGACTGAAGAATGTGAAGGCAATCACCAAGCTAACCTATGTCGCACAGGAGCCGCGAGACTATTGGGCCGAACGTGGTTATTCCCACTATGACGGAATCTAACCCACGCTCCGCAGTCGAGCGAATCGCCGCTTTTGCCGTAGCCGTCCGGCCGGAGCACCTGACGAACGACGGTCGGCGACTTTTCAAGCGCAATATTCTGGACAGCCTCGGCTGCGCCATCGCTGCGCTGCAGGGACAGCCTTTCCAGGCACTGCGCGAACAGTTCGAGGAATGCCGGGCTCCGGGCCGGTGCACGTTGATCGGCGGTGGCAAGACGTCCGCAGATCAGGCGGCGCTCTTCAACTCAGGTCTTGTGCGCTACGTGGACCTGCTCGACAGTTACATGGCGCCTGGCGGACTCTGCCTCCCGAGTGACAACTTCGGGACCGTTCTCGCGGCGGCTGAGCATGCCGGGGCGTCCGGCGAGGAGTTCATGCTGGGACTTGCAATAGCGTACGAAATCCAGTGCCGGTTCTCAGCCGCTGTCCCGGTGATGGCGAAGGGCTTCAACCACGCCACGCAACTCGCGATCTCCGCCGCCGCGAGCGCGGGGAAACTTCTGGGACTCTCCACCGTCGAAATCGCGAATGCGATTGCAATTGCGACGCTGGATAACGTCTCGCTCGCCTGTGTCCATGCTGAACCGGTATCGCAGTGGAAGGGCTTTTCACCCGGTATGACGGGGATGCGCGCTATCTACGCTGGCGGGCTGGCCAAGCGCGGCTTCGAGGGGCCAATGGGTCTGTTCGAAGGCCCCGACGGGCTGGAGCGAATGTTCGGGCAGCCGATCCGTGTGGATTGGGAGGATCCCTCCCTCGATATCGTCTCCCAGACGGTACTGAAGAAATACTGTTCGCTCATTCATGGCCAGCCTGTGTTGGAAGCGACGCTGGACTTGAAGCGCCGCAACAGTCTGGTCGTAGCAAATGTCAGTCACGTTCGTTGCGACGTGCTCCAGGGGGCCTTCGACATCGCTGGAGGCGGGCGTTATGGTTCGAAGGACCACCCTAGAGCCAAAGAGCAAGCCGACTACAATCTGAAATATCTCATCGCCGTGGCATTGCTCGACGATCAGGTGGGCCCCGCACAATTGCAACCGGAACGCATTCAGGCGCCGGATGCGCAGGCGCTACTCGCACGGGTGGAGGTCCATCCCGACGAGCAGTTCACCGCTCGCTGTCCCAGAGAACTCAATGCCCGAATCACGATCTACACCAAAGACCAGCGGGTACTGGTGAAAGAGCAACTGGGCTACGAAGGGGGGCTGGCCAATCCCATGTCGTGGGACCGGACCGTGGAGAAGTTCCATTGGCTGAGCGAACCTTTCGCGGATGAAGATCTCCGAGGCAGGCTCATCGAGACGGTGCAACAGCTCGATGCTCGTCGGATCTCGGACCTGACGGACCTGCTCGCCCAGGTTCGACCGAGCGCCGTCTTTCCGGCAACTCACCCCGGCATTCAGTGAGCACAAATTTAGCAGGATTCCGACCATCCAGCAGAAATCCGCACAAGTCCGTTTCCGATGTGCAGTTTAATCAGATTGTGAGCCGAGCGGCGTAGAACAACTGGACACCGAGATCAACCGACTACTGTTTGCCGGCCGGAACGAATTCAACACAAGAGGGAACGTCAATGGAAGCAATCGGATTGTTAGTCACGCTCGAAGCACGCGCAGGTAGGGAGGCTGACGCCGAGGCTTTTCTAAAGTCAGCTCAGCCACTCGCGCTGGATGAAAAAGGGACCTTGAAGTGGTATGCGATCAAGCTTGGGCCGGGGAAGTTCGGAATCTTCGACACCTTTGCAAATGAGGCGGGCCGCAATGCCCACTTGAGTGGCGACATTGCGAAGGCATTAGGGGTGCGGGCCAGCGAATTATTTGCGGTTCCTCCGCAGGTGCAAAAAGTGGAGGTCCTTGCAAACACGCCCTTCAAGGGCTGAGTGCGAGGATCCACGGTCGCAAATGGCAAATACTACGAAAACAGCAATTGTTACCGGAGCCTCGCGCGGCATCGGAGCCGGGCTCGTCGAAGCGTACCTGGAACGAGGTTACAACGTCGTCGCAAACTCGCGAAACATTACCAAAGCAAATCCATTCGCAGGGGCCCCGAATGTTGCACTGGTTGACGGAGACATCGGCCGCCCAGACACCGCCGCAACGATCGTGGATACCGCGGTATCGCGATTTGGCCGAATCGATGTCCTGATAAACAATGCGGGCGTCTTTATTCCCAAGCCCTTCACCGAATACACCACCGAAGACAACACTTTAGTCTCCACGACGCTGGCCGGCTTTCTCTATGTGTCACAGCTAACCGTAAAGCAAATGTTGCGGCAGAAATCGGGCAGCATCATCAATGTGTCCACTACCATGGTGGACCAACCGATCGCAGGAGTAGGAGCGGCCGTTCAACTCATGCTGAAGGGCGGGCTGAACGCGGTGACGCGCGCCCTCGCCATTGAATACGCGAAAGAAGGCATTCGTGTAAACACCATAGCGCCCGGTGTGATCAATACCCCTATGCATAAACCGGAAACTCATGACTTCCTTAAAGGGTTGCACCCAATCGGCAGGATCGGTGAGGTCAAAGAAGTCGTCGACGCAGCTTTGTTTCTGACCGACGCTACGTTCACCTCGGGTGAAATACTGCACGTGGATGGCGGCGCGCACGCCGGCAAATGGTGACGGGAAGGGCGTCCGGAGAAAAACAAGAATGACCACTTATCAAGCGACCAACGCAGTAGCTGGTTCAATCCAGGAAGCCAAGGTGAGGTACACCGCCAGGACCCATACCTCGGGCGGTCGGCGCGGCGGCGTGTCTCATAGTGACGATGGCCGCTTAGATGTTACGTTCTCGACTCCCGGAGTCCCAGGAACCGGGACCAATCCTGAGCAATTGTTTGCGGCGGGGTGGTCGGCCTGTTTCATTGGTGCGATGAGGCTTGTGGCCAACAAAATGAAGGTCACACTTCCGGCTGATGCAGCCATCGATGCCGAAATAGATCTGTGCAATTCTGCCGACGTTTACTTCCTCCGAGCACGGTTGAACGTCAGCCTGCCGGGCTTGGAGCGCGAAGTCGCCCAGGCAATTGTGGACACCACGCACAGCGAGATATGTGCATATTCGAACGCTACACGGGGCAACATCGAGGTATCGCTCAACGTGGTGTAAGCCGGACTTATGAATTCAATCTTGATGCAACGAAGGAGACAAGTATGACACTCTCGCAAACATACCGAACTGCTTTGATCGCCGTACTCTTACTGACGGTATTTCACCCAGCAGCGGCCGCCCAGACGAACTCCCCTCAAGGTGTTAGAAACGTTGTCATTGTTCACGGCGCGTGGGCCGATGGATCAAGCTGGTCCAAAGTGATTCCACTGCTTCAAGCCAAGGGATTGCATGTGGTCGCCGTGCAGAACCCATTGACCTCGCTGGCTGACGATGTTGCCGCTACCAAGCGCGCCATCGCATCGCAGGATGGCCCTGTACTGCTAGTGGGCCATTCCTATGGGGGAGTGGTTATCACGGAGGCAGGAAACGATCCAAAGGTGGCCGGGTTGGTTTATGTGGCTGCGCTCGCGCCGTCGGAAGGTGAGTCCGTTGCTTCGGTCACCAAGCCGTTTCCGCCGGCTCCGCTAGGCAGTGAAGTCCGGGCGGATGCTGAAGGTGTTCTGACGGTGACCCCACAGGGAATCGCCGAAGACTTCGCCCAGGATCTGCCAGACAAGGAGAAGCAGATCTTGACGGCGACACAGGGTCCCACAGCAGCGGCTGTTTTCGGGGGCACAGTCACGACCGCCGCGTGGAAGACCAAGCCAACCTGGTGCGTGATTGCCAGCAACGATCGCACTGTTCCCCCGGAGCTTCAGAGGGCGGAAGCAGCGGCGATGAACGCTACTTCGATCACTGTCGCCTCCAGTCACGTACCAATGCTTTCTCACCCGAAAGAAGTCGCGGACTTAATCGAGCAAGCGGCATCGAAAGCCGGGAGCCGATAGCCGGAGAACGGCCTTTTTCCCCGCTCCACATCTTGTAAGGAAGGACATCATTTTATGAAGTATCCGTTTCTGCCTCTCCCATTCGTTTGCTTGCTGTCTGTGGCGTCAAGTTCGGTCGGAGCCTGGTCTCAAGTCGACGCGACTACGCCAATTCCCGGAGTAGTGGGACAGCTCAGAGCAGTTAGATACAATTTGGTTG
>JAOAPR010000172.1 GCA_025463005.1 Bryobacterales bacterium
TAGCCGTAACGGAGACAAAGAAATCGCAGGCGACCATAGCACTTGCGTGGTTGCGAACGAAGGTTCTCCAGCGATGGCCGGAGCTTCCGCGCGGCCTGCCCGATTCCAGTTCTGGGCGAAACGCGGACGGCGAGCTTCAGAAGGAGTTCGTTGGTAATCCGCTCTTCGCCCCAGATGGGGTTTTCGCGAGCCATCTTGCGGATCAGTTCCTGCAGGTTCTTGGGTAAAGGAGGCCGCCCTCGCTTGCGCGACTTCCAGCGCCAGAACAAACGGAATGCTTGGCGATGCCACCGCAGGAAAGTCCCGGGCTGGACGATCACTAAAGAGTCCTTCCAATCGAAGAACTTGGACAGGACAAGTAAAATCAGTTTCGTGCTGTGGGGTGCCCGTCGCGGCTTTACCTTTCGCTCCATAAAGAGGGCTAGCTGTTTTCGCAGGAACAGATTCTCGGCGAGCAGAGCCGACCGGGGGCCTAATAGGGATAGGAGCAGGTTCAGCAAGCCCAGATTCTACACTCAGCGGTCGCACGAACCAAAGCCAACAACCCCCAGCCATCAATGAGTTCGGGATCGGATGGATTTTTTGCGGAGCACACCGGTAGGTCTAGTATTGGACGGGACTGTTCTCTAAAGTTCTCGTTCTAAAGTTGCTCAAGCAATTTTGGAGATCGGAGGATTGTTCTCCTATGGGACCATCCAACTCCTTGCAGCACAGATGCCAGTGTCTCCGCTCGCCGGATGAGCTGGAGGATTCCGAGTGATCACGAATGCCGGTGGGGGCGAGTTAGGATCGCTTTAAACGCAACGCTCTGACCAACAGTTTCCCGAATAGTCCGCGGCGGCGCTGGTTGAGAAAAAGCCACGACAGCACGCCGACAGCGGTCGGGGGGCGAAAATGAGGGTCGAGCGCGCGACGCCGTGCAAGAATTCCGTTCAGTGTTTCCCGCGGGTGCTCGCGAAATTCGTCGAGCATGGCAGTCTGATGGACACAGGAAATTGTACAGAACGGCGCGCAGCCCTTCGGACGGGCTGCTTCGCGCCGGATGTCGTCCACAGTGTACTGATCGAGCGGAATACCGGGCCGGCCACGCTGTTGTGAGCAGTAATGAACCAGCCCGTCCTCACAGACATAGAGGAATCGCCCGCCGGCGCGGCAGTGCCAGTCGTTTGGCAGTCCTCGCCCGATGTTCTCCTGAAAATGATCGAAATGCGCGAACGAGAATAGACTGGTCTTGAGACGCCGGAAACGTTCGTAAACACTCCGCTGGTCCCGTGCGAGCGGCTGGAGTTGGCCGCCATGATCGTGCAAAATGCCGACCGTGCTGATGAAGCCGAGTTCCCGGGCACGGCGTCCGACCACGATCGCGTCTTCCGGATTGCGAACGCCCGCGCCTAGCACGGAGTTGATGGTGACGCCGAACTCGGCATATTGCGCCAGCCAGGTGAGTTTCCGGTCGAGTACGCGCAGGCTCTTCTTCGAAACGTCATCGGGAATGACGTTGTCGATACTGATCTGCAAATAGTCGAGCCCGGCGCGATTCAGGGCGCGAATCCGGTCAGGAGTCAGGAGCAGGCCGTTGGTGATCAGTGTCGCGATCGCGCCGCGGCCGCGAATCCGACGCACGATCGCGTCGAGATCCGGATGCAGCGTCGGCTCGCCTCCGCTCAGCGTGATGATAGTGGTGCCGAGATCGGCCAACCGATCGATCCGCCGGAGCATAGTTTCGAGCGGCACTGGCGCCGAAGTTTTGTCGTATTCATTACAATAGGCGCAGTCCAGATTGCAGCGCCGGATGGGCACGATCTGTGCCAGAATCGGGTGCGAATCCGATTGCATGGCACGCGCGAACATGCGCGTTTCGCGAAGTTTCCGGTCAAACCGCCTGATCAGCCTCATTTATCTTAAGTCACATTTTCCTTTGATGATGTCACACAGCTTCATATCACCCCACTTCTGAAAGCCGGACACAATGTGCCGACCCCGGGCACTCGTCTCTTCAGGGACCCAACTGGCTTCCTGGCTCGCCCGTTCGCGTGGACATGTTCTTCTCCGACGTCCACTGCATGCTGCGATCAGCGAAATAAGCGCGCAATCAGAAAAGCCACGCCGGCCATGAGCAACCCAGCGGCTGCGTCTGCCAGGTAATGATAACGGCCATACACGGCGGCGACCGCGATCAGTGCCGCCGTCACGCCGAGGAAGCGGCCCACCCATTTGTGCTCACGGAGAAAGAGCAACATACCGCCAGCGGCGGAGAATGCCGCCGCTACATGTCCGCTCGGAAAAACGCTGGTGTGGATTCCACCTTTCTCCAGCAGCCACAGGTTCCAGCGGCGGAAAACCGTAAGATACGCCGGCAGATCTTGGGTAGGAAACACGGTGCGAGGTGGTTCAGAAGGCCAAAACGGAAACTGCGCGTAACACAGCAAGACTCCCACCAGGAACAGAAATAGAAACTGGTCCACGCGATTCCTACGGCCGTATGCATATAGCATGACCACGGAAAATGGGCCCAGCGCGTACACCAACAAGTAGGCCACTTCCAGGACGGAGGGTAGAACCGGCCCGAGGGATTCGATGACGGTCTTCGCGCCGCCGCGAAGAATAGCGTGGTCCCAATCGACCCAACGCTCCTCCAGCGAATGGGCGGCATGAGGCAGGGCGAACCATCCCATTTCGCGATATGCCAACAAAGCTAATAATAACGGCAGCCAATCGCGCGCAATGTTCAAGTACTCGTGCGGCCTGGCCTTCTCCCGGAGAACCAACAGTGCGTAGCCGGCCAAGAGCGTCAGGTTCAAACCAATCGTGCTGGCGCGCACGGTTTGCGGCAGTGGCGCCACCCAGGCCATGATCGCGGCATACGCCAGGAACGCCCACAGCACCCATTCTGACCTCCGGACGCATGCAGTTGAGCGAACTTCCGAGGAAACGTTGGGCGAGGCCTCGCCCGACCATGTGTTGGCTGCGCAAGCTAAAGCAACGCGGTCAACCGGTTGGTTGCAAGGACTCTGCGCCAGCCTCTCCTCCGCCTGTCGAGGCGCAATATCTAACTCTGTCGCCCGTCCGCGGACAACACCATGCCCGACCGGCAGACTGTTGTCCTCAATGTCAGTCAGCCGATTTGGCGCTTCCATAGACTGATCTTAATACCGCGACGACGATCGGAGGAATCCCGGAGTCAAGTCGGGGATTGCCACGGGCTGTCCCGCAGCCACCTGACCCGAAGAACGCACCGCAACCCAGCGTTTGCCGGAGAGATATAACCATCGCTGCTTTCGCAACGCGCCGCACAATAGAATCGACCGCCCATCGCACGGCGGCGGGAATGTCGCGGCTCAACGCCATCGCCTCCATCTCGACGTAGAACCCGCCGTCGGCCTCCTCGTATCGAGGGATGCTATCCAACCTCCAAACATATCCGCTGCTCTCGTCCGATGGGAGTTTGCGCTGACCGTAATCTTCGACTTGCTGTAGCCGATGAGGAATTGATTGCTCTCGCCCGAAGTACGAGCGCACCCAGACCCGGCTGTGCGTCGATGCTTCTTTGACAAGTTAGACCGGCAGGCGCCTAAAACCCACGTCCCAAACTAGTTCCTGCCTATGACGAAGGACCCCATGCAATCCGAAGGATTTGATGAGACGAGCGTGAGCATATTGCTCGCCGCGGTCTGCGGCGCGGGCTCGTCCACCCTGGACAAACCGGTGTCCAG
>JAOAPR010000324.1 GCA_025463005.1 Bryobacterales bacterium
CCATGCCTGCTGAAGCTTCATCGTCTCTCAACCTTTAAGGACATGACATACTTGGCTAGGCAGGCTTTCGAATTTGCGGGCCATTCGTGGCGTATGCTTTCGCCAGAGCACTTTCCGATCACGATCCGATACTCTGACCTCATTGCCGAGCGGCTCACTGGCCTCGGCGGCGTATCGGGCTGGGATACGGAAGCCATTCAATTTGGGCAGATCGGCCGGACGTTATGGTTCTTATAGTCCATGCTTGAGCTTGCCGACATAGGCAACGCGCTTCGCTTGCGGCTGCTTTCTGCAACGCCAATGCCTTGTCATGTCGTAGCGTTTTCCAGCTGGATCGCGGCCGACTCAGCGCGGTTACAGGCGGTAGTCGAGGAATCTCTGGGCTTTACAGGACAGGCTCGGCATCCAGAACATGTAGCCGCGCTTGGATTCGGTGCGCACGCGGGGCTTTTGTCGAATGCGCAGCTTCAAACTCTTCGCGATGAAGTCGAGCATCTTGGCGGCCGAGCATTCTTTTCTCCCGGTCGACCTCCGAGATTTGAGGTCGATGGCATTGCTTTGCTGGGCGTCTCCCTTGGTGCAGTGTACGTACTTCCGGGTGATGGAGCGTGGTTACCTCGCCTGCTCGAACGCTCATCAGGAGAAGTTGCATCGGACCAGTGGCAGCTTGGGCTTTTAAGATTGGCACGCCTCGCCATCGGCGAAAGGGAAATACGAATCGTCCCCCCCCGACCTTGCCGTCGCCGCGGTCGCGCGTGGCCTGGGAGATGTACAAGGCGATGACCGGGAACAAGCGTGGAAGTTGGCGGTAGGATTTGTACCGCATGACTGTGGACCGGCGCGCGATGCCACGCGGCTTGCAGTATTTGAACATGAGCTTTCGCGCGTTGGCGAGATAAACCTTGGGGCCACGACGCGAGATGATTTGGTGCGACTTCTTCAGAACGTGTCACGCGGGATGAAGCGGTGGACGTTCGAGAGTGTAAAGCGTACCCCTCGGTCCGAAATAGCCAAATGGCAAATCGAAAATGAATACCATGTGCAAAATCTACTATGGGCAGTTTTAGCGCCCGTGTTTCCTGACTTAGAGGATGAGGAAAGTCTGCCCTCAGTTGGGCACATGCACCCTAGAGCCGATCTGGGTATTCCGTCGCTGCGCACGATTGTCGAGGTAAAGTTTCTAAGGCAGAGCGGCCAAAGCGGTTTCACAAGGATCATCGAAGAAGTTGCGGCCGACACGAGCCTTTATCTCAGCCGGTCGACTGTCTACGACAGTATCATCGCATTCGTGTGGGACGACCGCGCGCAGACTGAACAGCATCACGAATTGAAATCGGGAATTGAGCGCATACGCGGAATTTCAGCAGCGATCATTCTGCCGCGCCCGTCTAGCATGCAACGAAGTGCACCTGCTTCCGATCCACCGGCCTAGCAGCATTTGGAATAACGATTGCGGGCCTAAAGGCAGACATTTGAGGTTTGAGGGTGATAGGGCGGGTTGACGGTCATGGATCGGAGCCGCGGCGAGAGCGCCGTGTCTATGGGTTTGTCGAGGCGGTTACGAACCCAAACGAAACAAGCAGTCTTGCACCTATGGACCTTGTACTGGACGCGGTTGATGCCGAAAGCTTTGATGCGGGCGCGACTCACGATCGCGCGGTCGAATACCTCGCCATCGTCCGCATCTTAACGACGTTCAAACGGCTTTCCGAACTATTCGGCGTTGGTACTGAGCTAGTGGAAGGAAGTTGGTGTGAGGTTCAATTGGGGCCAAAGCCGGGAAATCCGCCGGCTTGGATTCTCGACGCGGCCGCCGATTACATCGGACCGGCTATTCGAACTAACGTAATTGACCTCAAGCCAATGGGAAGTCCACCGTATTCAACGACGTTACCGCGGAAGCTCGACGCTTGGTGCGCAGTAGAATCCAATCCAAGTATTTCTGATCGGGTCTATGTAGCTTCTCCCCCGCCATCATCCCTCTCGCTTCATATTCGGATGATCGATGTCGGTCACGCTAACTGCGCCGCTATACACGTAGCGCGAAATGCAGATTCAAGGATCATTGGATACTACGACGTCGGCGCACCTGTCTTCTTCCATCGCAGAACGTTTCCGAAGGCATTCTTCGAACAACCACGAGTTCCGGATGACGGATTTGTAATATTGTCGCATTGGGACTTCGATCACTACGCACTTGCCGTAACTCGATTGAAATCTCTTCAAGAATTGCAGTGGTATGCTCCCAACCAAAGTGTGGGGCCTAATGCAGCACGGCTTCGAACCCAGCTTGGCGTTCGCCTACATTTTATCGATGCGATGCAAGTTCCAATCCTGTCAAACTTACGCTTATGGAAAGGTCGAGGGCCAACATCCGATAGGAACAACAGCGGCTACGTCTTAAGGGCGACACGACGAAGAAGATCCGCGCTGCTAACTGGGGACGTCAGCTATGAAGCAATTGCGTCCGCTGCGAAGAGCAGACTGAACGCACTGGGAATAACGCATCATGGCGGCAACGGTAGCGCTAATCCACCGCCACCTCATGGCGAAGGTCACGCCATCGTATCGTATGGTTCGCCAAATCGTTACGGCCATCCAAGCGAGTTACATCTTAGGACCCACGAGGCAGCAGGTTGGAAAGTAAGGAGAACCGCGGGGGACTCGCTGTTTGCGCGAGGCGATGTTTGGCTTTTCTAGAATTGGTTGCTGCCGGACAGATGGACCCAGCTCATTGACTGCTCTGCTGCCGTCCCAAGCGCAGGGTTCTCGAGTCTCCCCTCAAAACAAAAACAGCCGGGTCTTTCGACCCGGCCATCCAAAACTCTCAATCGCTCATCCGCCTAAACGCGAGCCTCAGCCCGCCTTCTTCACGAACTCAACCTTCGGCATCTTCTTCTCGATCGCCCGCTTCAATTCCAGCGCCCGCGGCGACAACACATCCGCCTTGGCCTTGATCAAGAACGCATCGAGGCCGCCGCGGTGGTCGACGCTCTTGATGGCGTTGGTCGAGACGCGCAGGCGCACGTTGCGGCCGAGCGCGTCGGAAATGAAGGTGACGTTGCACAGGTTCGGCAGGAACCGGCGCT